>JBGAIY010000024.1:0-38199 GCA_044225205.1 Myxococcaceae bacterium
GCGCTCGAATTCGGCGGCCGCTTCGGCGAGGCGCCCCAGCTTGAACAGCAGATCACCGCGAACGCTCGGCAACAGGTGGTACCGCTCCAGCGCCGGCGAGTCGCGCAGCGCGTCGACGCACTCGAGGCCGGCAGCCGGGCCGACCGCCATCGACACCGCGACGGCACGGTTCAGGTCGACCACGGGCGACGGCGCGACCGCGGCCAAGAGGTCGTACAGCGTCACCATGGTCGGCCAGTCGGTTTGACCGGCGGTCGGGGCGCGAGCGTGCACCGCGGCGATGGCGGCTTGCAGCACGTACGGCCCCGGGCGCACCCTGCCCGCCTGCGCGACCAGCAGCTCGTCGGCCCGGTCGAGCGCGGCGAGCCCCCGGCGCCGCAACACCTCGTTCCACCGTGAGCGGTCTTGGTCGAGCAGCAACACCGGCTCGCCCGAGGGCCCCCTTCGGGCGGCGGCCCGCGAGGCCTGAATTTCCATCAACGCGACGAGGCCGTGCACTTCGGGCTCGTGGGGCACCCGGTCGGCGAGCATGCGGCCCAGGCGCAGGGCGTCGTCACACAACTCGGGGCGCAGCCAGTCGTCTCCCGCGGTGGCCGAATACCCCTCGTTGAAAATGAAATAGAGCACCTCGAGCACCGACGAGAGGCGGGCGTGCAGGGCCTCGCCTTCGGGCACTTCAAACGGCACCTTCGCCTCGGCGAGTGCCCGCTTTGCGCGAACGAGCCGCTGAGCCATGGTCGTGGGCGTCGTCAAGAACGCCCGGCCCAATTCTTCGACGCTGAGGCCCGCGACCAGGCGCAACGTGAGCGCGGTGCGAGCCTCGTTCGACAGCACCGGGTGGCAGGCGATGAACATGAGCCGCAGCACGTCGTCGCCGAGCGTGTCGTCGAGCGTCGTCTCGAGCGCGTCGAGCGCTTCTTGCGAGCGCGCGAGTTCGGTGGCCTGCTCGTCGTGAACCAGCGCCCCGTGCTTTTCGTCGACGCGGCGGTCACGCCGAAACCGGTCGATGGCGCGGTGCTTGGCGGCCGCGACCAACCACGCTCCGGGGTTCTGGGGCACGCCCGAGCTGGGCCACTGCTCGAGGGCCGCCACCAGCGCGTCTTGGGCAAGCTCTTCGGCCGTACCGACGTCACGTACGACACGCGTCAGCGCGGCAATGACCTTGGCCGCTTCGATGCGCCACACCGCTTCGACGAGCTTGACGACCTCGGTGGTCACGGCCGAAGGCAAAGCACAACCGGCAGCGCTTGGCGAACATCGAAGCGAGCCGACCCGCCATGCCCTGCCCCGAAGTTCAGTTGAGGCGACCGGCGCTTCGTCGCCGAGGCCGAATGAAATGCGCATGTTCGGTCGCGAAACCATCTCAGTTCAACTGAACTTGGCTGTACACTCGCGCGCCGTGGGTCAGCGGCTCTACTTGATGTGGCTGCGGTTTCGCCGCCAAGCGTTGGTGATGCTCGGTCTGTCGACGGTCGCGACCATCGCCGCCGGAGCCTGGTGGGAGACCGACCAATTCAACATCAGCGACTCCGAGCGGGGCGCGTACGACGACGGGCTCAAGAAATTCACGGGCAACACCAAGCTCTTTGCCCAGCTCGTGGGCATGGGCCGGGTGAACAAGAGCCAAGACATCGTCATCATCGGCATTGACGACCGGAGCTTCGCCGACATCGACGCCAACGACGGGTGGCGCACGCAATACGGCAGCTTCCCCTATGACCGAAAGATTTGGGCCGACGTCATTTCGTACCTCGACGACATGGGCGCGAAAGCCGTCATCTTCGACTCCGTGATGGACACCCGCCATTCTGACGCGACCGGCGACATGGCGCTGGGTGAAGTCATCGGGCAGCGCAACGTACCGGTGTACCTGGGGTTCGCGACGTCTCCGGGGGCGGCGCCGTTGGGGGCGGTCGAAGCGCCCGAAGTGCGCTTGCCGCAGAAGAAGGCGGCGAAGCCGGCGAACGACGCGGCCACGGTCGACGCGGGCGAAGAGAGCTTCGATTTTCCCGAAGAGCCGAGCGCCGAAGAATTGGCGAAGGCCAAAGAAGCCGAGCTCGTGGCGCGGCGCACCCGCGCGGCGAAGGCCTTCTCGTTTCCCATTCGGTATGAGGGCGGGCTCTCGGCGGCCGCGATACCGGCGGCTCCCGGAGGCGACACCGAAGAAATCGCCCAATACCCGATACCGTCGATACCCGAGGTTCTCGACGTGGCGGCGGGCTTCGGGCTCGTGACCCTCGAGGCCGACGAAGACGGCAAGCTTCGGCGCACGTCGTTCGCGTACACCGACGGGCAGAACACGTACGCGACCTTGCCCCTGGCGGTGGCCGCCGACGCGTTCGGGGCAAAAGAAGTCGTCATCGCCCCCAACCGGCTCACGCTGGGCGACCACGTGGTGCCCATCAACCCCGACGGGAGCGCCGAAATCGACTACGGGGGCCGACTGTATGACCGCTTCGAGACGCGCTCGCTGGTCGACGTGCTGCGCTTTCGCGCGGGTGCCCCCGGCGGCGACCTGTTCAAGGGCAAATACGTGTTCATCGCCGGGTTGGCCGTGGGCGCCGGCGACGTGAAGGCCACCCCGCTCGACCAATTGACCCCGGCGGTCGTGAAACAAGCGTCGACGCTGCAGAACCTGCTCGACGGGCGCTTCATTGTCACCGCGCCGACGTGGGTGTCGTACGTGTTCGCTTTCTTCGTGGCGTTCTTTTCGACCGCGCTCGTGTTGGTCATTCGCAACACGTTCGTCGACATCGGTTGGCCGGTGCTGTTGTACGTGGGCTTCTTTCTCATCACCGGCAGCTTCTTGGTGGCGACCAAAGTGCACGTCTTGTCGGCCTTGCCAGGCTTGGCGGGCACCATCGGGTCGGTGCTCGCCAGCACGTGGGAACGTCTGTTCGCCCGTGAAGAACGTGACCGGCTCAAGCAAATGTTCGCCAGCTACATGGAAAGCGACCTCGTCGACCTCATGGTCGAGCAACGCGAGCTGCCCAGCATCGACGGCAAGAACATGGTCATCACCGCGTTCTTCTCAGACATCAAAGGGTTTTCGACCTTCAGCGAACAGTACCGAAACGACCCGCACGGGCTCATGCGCTTGCTCAACAAGTACCTGTCGACGGTGACCCCGGTGCTGACGAACCTGGGCGCGTGCATCGACAAGTACATCGGTGACGCCGTCGTCGCGCTCTTCGGAGCCCCCATTGAATACGCCGACCACCCTCTGCGGGCCTGCAAAGGCGCCTTGGCGGTGCAAGAAGCGATCGGCCGGTTGCGCGAAGACTTTCGCAAGCAGGGGTTGCCCGACGTGTACACCCGCATCGGCCTCAACACCGACCAAATGCTGGTGGGCAACATCGGCTCGGAGCAGCTCATCGACTACACGGCCATTGGCGACGGCATGAACTTGGCGGCGCGGCTCGAAGGCGCCAACAAAGAGTTCGGCACGCTCATCATGATGGGGCCGGGCACCTACGAGGCAGTGAAGACCGACGTCGAAGCCCGCGAGCTCGACTTCGTGCGGGTGGCTGGCAAAACCCAGGCCGTGGCGGTCTACGAACTGCTGTCACTCAAAGGCGGTCTGAGCAAAGAAAAAGCGACGGTCGTGGCCTGGTACGCCGACGCACTGCGGCTCTACCGTTCGCGAAAGTTCATTGAGGCCCTGGGAGTGCTAGAAAAGGCGCTTCAAGTCGACCCAGCCGATGGCCCCAGTCAACGCTTGCATGCACGGTGTCGTGAATTGTCAGAGCAGCCCCCCGGCCCGCAGTGGGAGCCGGTGTCAGAACTTTCGAAATAGCAGCGGTACACCCCGAGGGAGAAATCAATGAAGCACACAGTAAAAGGGCTCGCTGTCGCGGTGGTGCTGTCGGCCGCGCCAGCGCTCGCCGTCAAGGTGGGAGATACGGTCTACATTCAGTCGAAAGACACGGCGTTGCTCAAGACGGCGTCGGCGACGGCGTCGACGTTGACGAAGCTGCAGCCCGGCACCGAAGTGGTGTGGCAAGGCACCGACGCGACGAACAAGCAATTTCACAAAGTGAAGGCCGGCGCGAAAGAAGGCTTCGTGTTGCAGTCGAACATCAAGCCCAACAAGCCGCTGGTCGAAGTCGCTTCTGACGGCAAGCCGACGACCATGTCGGCGCTCGCGTCGTCGGGCGCGGCGACCCACGCTTTCAGAAGTCGGTCAGAAGCAAGCCGGCAAAGACGCCGACTTGACCAAGACCGGTAAGCAGGTCGTCTTGCTCGAAGGCATCAACGACAAGGTCACGCAAAAAGACGTGACCGAACACGCGAAGAAACAAGGTCTCGGCAAGGCGGGTGGCAAATGAAGCGCATCGTGGCAGCAGTCGCAGGGTTGATGATGTTGAACAGCTGCGCGGCGATCAAAGGCGGCAAGTTACCGAACGCCAACGACCTCGCCGAAATGAAGGCGAAGATTTCCAAGGCGCAGGCCGCGGCCGACGAAGCGGTCAAGAAGTGCCCGCCCGCCGACGGCATGATTCCCTTCGATGAAGAGAAGCAAATCGGTGGCGCCATCATGGTCGGCATGACCAAAGACAACGGCGCGCTCTTCGTCGACCCCGAACCCGACCAGAAGTTGCCCGAGCTCAACACCAAACCCTCGGCGGTCGAAGTGAAGAAGGGCCCCCGCAACGACGTGAATGCGTACGTGGCCAAGGTCGGCCGGCTGCTCGCGAACTATTCGACGCGGCCCGACCTGCCGTGGGTCTTCGGCGTCATCGAAAACGACGGCGTCAACGCGTACTCGGCCCCCGGCGGTTACGTGGTCATCACCACGGGCCTGTTGCGCCTGGTCGAAAACGAAGCGCAGCTCGCGGCGATTTTGGGCCACGAAATTGGCCACGTCGTGAACAAAGACGTCGTGAAGAGCTACGCGAGCGTGAAGCACACCATTTGCGTGCCCGCCGTCACGGCCGCCGCCTACATTCAATACGGCGTCGGTGACTCGCTGCCCGAGAACGTTCGCAGCCAGGCCGACTTCGCGAAAGAATTCGACAAGCCGTCGCTCGACCCGAACGCGGGCGGCTTCATCGACGCGCTCACCAACGGAGTGCTCAGCTTGAAGAAGACCTTCGGCGCGGGCAAAGACGCCGAATTCGCCGCCGACCGCGTGGGCTTCGAACTGATGATGTTCGCGGGCTACGACACGAATGAATTCGACAAGGTCATTCGCAAGGCCGAACAAGGTGGCAAGTCGTTCAACAACCACCCCGGCAACGTCGACCGCCTCAAGGCCTTCACCATGCTGCGCAACGGCAAGCCCGCCGAGGGCAGCGAGCCGGCCGAAGACTATTACAAAGACTTCTTCACCGGCGGCGCGGTGCCGGCCTTGCCGGCCGACGTGAAGTCGGCGCTGCCGGCCGAAGCGGCGAAGTAACGCCGACCGTCGCGCGTCGCGCACACCAGCACCGAGCCCGGCGAACGGCCGCACCGTCGCCGGGCTCGTTTCTTTCGATGCTCGCGCCCCCCCGCGTGATGAAGCGACACCAGGTGACCCAAATGGAGTCAGGTTGGCGGCGACTCAAAGCACCAGAATTTTGGCGTTGGCTTTTCGAGCATGACTGCACGTTCGACGAAGAGACGTCTTTTGAACTGACGTTGCCCTTCGCGGAGGAACAGGGCCTGCGGGTTCACGTCAAAGAAGCGGCCGACGTGACACTCTGCGACCTGAAGACCGGTCTGACGCTGGGCTGGCTCGACGATGGCCACCCTCACCCTCATTGTTTGCGGGTCACCGAAACCCTCCGCCTGGCGTCTGCGCAGCACGGGGTGAGCGACGAAGCCTTGCTGCTCTTGTGCCCCTTCACGGTGGCCACCACCGAAGAGGAGATCGCGCAGTTGGAGCAAGCCGTTCTTGGTGCCTGGCGACGATTGGGTCTCGAGGGTGAAGGGCCTGAGGTGGGCCGATGCTGGTTCGGCGATGAGGGCGTTCGCTGGCAGCGCGACGGCCAAGACCGCTGGTCTCTTCGACCCTCAGAACAAAACTCGTTCGAGCACGCCCTGACCACGTTGCGGGTCGACGAGAACCTCGAATTTCCAGCATGGTTGAGTCACGTGACCTGAATTGAGCCGCGCACTCGCCCTACCGAAGCTCGGGCGTCGGGAGACTGGCCGAAGCGTGTTGCTCGGTGCTGACCACGTTCGTCAGCGCCCGGGTGGTGCGGCCAAGGTCGTTCGCCGCCGCGGCGTATTCGCTCACGAACGCCGGCAGCTCGGCGGCGGTCGTGGGGAGCGCCAACCGCCCGGCCCGAAACTCAATCGCCTCCACCAACGCGGCGATGACGGGGTTCGACAGAAACGGCCGCGCCGAAGCCAGCGTGGCCTTCACGCTGTCGAGCAACGTGGTGCGAAAGCCGGCCAACGACGCCAAGCCCAGCCGCTCGGCTCTGAGTCGCAGCAGCTCTTCGCGAGCGAGTGCGATGCGCGACGACAGCTCGACCAGGTCATCGACCCGAGCGACCTGGGCCAGCGCGCCGTCGAGGTCAGCGACGTCGCGCAACACCCGCGGGTTGGCCTCGGGAGCCGAGATGAAGGCCATCACGGCGGGAACCGAAGCGAGCCGAAGGGCCGCGCACGCGCGCGCACGGTCATGCACCCGCTGCGTCGCGAGCGCCGCGGTCGGTTGAAAGACCGAGAAGCGGGCCCATGGCGCGAGCGCCGTCGCGGTCTCGCGCAGCACGGCGACGCCGGCGCACGGGTCGGCTTCGTCGGGCGAAGCCAACACTTCTTGGGCGTGCCGGTAGGTCGGCAACGCCGGAGTCAATTCACCCAGCGCCCACGACGGGTGCCGGTCGAGCAATTCGTGCTGGAGGCGCCCAAGCGAGGCCAACGGCTGGGCCGTCGGCGGCCAGGGCGAGTACTTGAGCACCGCGTCGACGTCGGCCACAAGCTGCGCGGCGGCCAACGCGTCGCGCGGGGCTTCTCCGAACCGGCGCACCAAGGTCTCGATGTGGTGCAGCCGACGCCGGTTGTCGGGGGTGAGCCTGGTCGCGGCGCAACCCCCCAGGGCCGTGGCGCCGACCCGGGTACCCGCGAGCAGCTCCACGCACCCATCGTCGAGCAGGCCGTCGGCGAATGGCGTGTACGAAAAGCGCAAGAGGGCCCCCGACACCGGCACCGACAACGTGTCACGTTCGAGCGTCAAGTCGCGAACCCCTTCGGCCGACAACGAACCCGTCGACACCAAGAGCGGCGTGGCTTCGTCGGGCACGGCCAGGTCGCACTCGCCCTTGCGGCACGCTCCGACGCCGAGTCTCAGGGGCACGACGGTCTTCGACGACACGTCGACGTCGGCCGTGAGCACGTCGAACAGGTCAGACCCGCGCGAGACCTCGGGCACCGGCAGCGCCAGCACGCCGAGCAGCGCCTTCACAATGGTCTTCGCATGAGAAATCGACGCGGTGGGCAGCTCGACCACCTTCACCACGAGTTCGACGGTGCCGCCTTTCGCCGCCGGTACGAAGACGTCTTGCGCACTTCGCGCGGCTTCGATGGCCCCCTTCTTTTCGCCCACCAACGCGAGCGCGGCGGCGTTGCCCACGACGACCGTCTGGTCGTCACTCTTCACCGACACCACGACCGGCGTCGGCGCCCGGAGCGCTTGAACGTAGAGGTGCAGGTACGTGTCAGGCGTACCCGGAGACGGTGGCACGAGGTGCACGAAGCGCAGGTGGTGGGTGCGCTCATTGAGCGCCAAGACCTGGGTGGAGGGGGCCGAAGCAGCGCTCACCGACCAGAGGAGGAGTGGGAAGAGCATGGCGGGAGCCCGACGAATGAAGCGCGACGGCCATTCACCGAAATCGGCCACGCGCCACAATGCCCCGCTCCGGGAGCGACGTTTCGGGTACGTGCGCCCCGTGCGGGTTTCGCAACCTTCTGGTAGCACGGGCCACCATGCCACGAACCCTCGACGTCGTTACCCGCGACGGTACCTGCCGCACGACCATCACCACGCCGAAAGAAGGCCAAGGGCCGTGGCCCGTGGTGCTGTTCTTCGTCGATGGGGCGGGCCCCCGCGCCGCCCCCTCGAGCATGGCCGAGCGCATCGCGCAAGAAGGCTACGCGGTGGTCACGCCAGACTTGTTTTACCGTGTCGGTTCGGTGTTCGACCTGTTGCCTCCGGGCACACCACACGACGCGAAGGCCTTCGTCACCGCCTTCGGCAGTGACCCTGAATTTCGCGCCAAGTGGCGGTCGACGTTCTTCGCGTCGGCGACCGACCCCGAGCACCTGAAGGTCGACGTCGCCGCCCTGCTCGAGGCGCTCGGCAAGGAGCCCGGCCTCGCGCCGGGGCCGGTGGCGACGACCGGGTATTGCATGGGTGGCCAGGTTTCGCTGCGGGTCGCGACGCTCTTCGGCGACCGGGTCGCCGCCGCGGCGTCGTTTCACGGAGGCTTCTTGGCGACGACCCAGCCCGACAGCCCTCACCTCGGCATTGCGCACCTCAAAGCACGGTACTACGCGGCGTGCGCGGTCGAAGACCCGTCGTGCCCAGACGACATGAAGGCGCGGCTCGAAGACGCGCTCACCCGTGCCGGCGTCGAACACACCGTCGAGACGTACGAGGGCGCGCGCCACGGTTTCGCGATCACCGACAGCCCGACCTACGACCCCGCGGCCGCGGAGCGCCACTACCGCGCCCTGTTCGCCCTGCTCGCGAAGACGTTCGCTCGAAAAGCTTAGTGCGTCGCCGCACCGGCGGCTGACACCGTGGGGGTCTTGCCCACGGAGTACACCAGGCCCTTGGCCGAGGCCCGCGCGACAATCGCGGCGACGTCGGTTCGCATTTTTTGAGTCGCGGCTTCCATTTCTTTGCCGAAGGTCTCGAGTTGCTTGCCGAGGTGGCTCATTTGCTGACCCAGCGTCTTCATCGCGTCGGTCAGGTTCTCGAGGCCGTCGTCGCCCTCGTCGCCTTCGTCTTGAGCGGCGCGCCCCGGCGTTCGGTCGCGGCGGCCGCTTTCGTCGCGCGGCGGGCCCGGTGGTCAGCGCGCTCTGCCAGCTTTTCGCCGAGGGCACCCTGCTTTTCACCAAGTTCGCCTTCTTTCTCACCGAGCGCCTCCATTTTTCGACCAATGAGGTTCACCGGTTCGAGCGCTCCAACGATCTCGTTCACGGTGGCCGGGTCGGTGATGGCGAAGTCGCCGTCGGCGCTGTGAAACCAGAAAAACGAGCCGGAGCGGCCTGCGCGAGCCGCCTTGGCGCGTCGCACGTCTTGGTCGCTCGTGCCGTCTGAATAGGTGAGTTGGTGCTGCCCTTCGTTTTGAAACACGACCCATGACAATGGTTTCGAGCTGGCAAGTGCCGAGAACGACACGACCGACAGAAGCAACGCAGTTCGCATGTGACCCTCGAAGGTCACCACGAATGGGCGGCCTTTCGATTGCCGAGCCCCGATATGATGGCCGTAATGAACGCGAAGACGAGCAGCGCAAACAGTCGCACGAGACGATTCTGGAGTCGGCGGCGCGGCTGCTGCGCATGCGCGGCATTTCAGGGGCACGCGTCGCCGAAGTGATGAAGGGGGCAGGGCTGACGGTCGGCGGCTTCTACGCCCACTTCGCTTCGAAAGAGGCGCTCATCGACGACGCGTTTCGACGAGCCAGCGCCCAGTCGCGTGAACGGCTCTTCGACCGAATCGACGAGAAGCCGGCCGAGGCGCGCCTCGAGGTGTTGATCAAACGCTACCTCTCGCCCCGCCACCGCGACGACTTCGAACGCGGCTGCGCCCTGCCCGCCACCGTCACCGAAATCGCCACCACCGCGACCGAACACCAAGGCGTACTCAAAGAGCACCTCGATGCACTCGCTCTCGGCCTCGAGCGCTACTTGCCCGCGCGAAAGTCGCTGTCGAAACGCCATGTGGCGTTGGGGCTCGCGGCGTTGATGTACGGCGGGCTCAGCCTCTCGCGCGCCTTGCGCGGCACGCCCATGTCAGACGAGTTTCTCAAAGCGTGCCGAGCGTTCGGCGCCTTCGTCGGGCAAGAACTCGACGTCGCTCCGCCCGCCACGCCGGCGAAGGCGACGAGCGAACTGGAGTTCAGTTCAAAAGGTCAACTGAGCTGAGAAACGCGGCGGCCAACGTTCGGTGAAGGCTCGCCAACTCGCCTCGACTGCGAGCGGGCCGTCTGGGCGCTTTCGCCGTGCTCTGCCCGACCAGCTCCATTGATCGAGAACGTCGTCACGCACTTGGCCGCCGCCGGGCGCGGGTTTCGAAGTTCGTCAGTATTACTGCCGATTCGAGCACCCGTCGGCTCGTCACAGGCCCCCGGCTACGCCTCGACGGCCGACGCTTCTCGGCCGCTCAACGGTGGCCTCGCGCTCACAGCGACTCAGTTCAGGTGAACGCCAACCGCCGCCAGTGCGCCGACAGCGACTCCGCGAAAATCGGCGGGTGGGTCAGGGGCGCCATGTGCCCGGTGCCGGCCAAGGTCTCGACGTGCGCGTGCGGGTTGACCTTCGCCAGTGCGTCGACCATGGCGCGCGACGACGCAGGCGAGCGCTCGGCTTTCACGAGCGTCAACGGCGCGCGCACCACGAAGTCTTCGAAGTCGTTCGCGTCGTTGAACACCGAACGCACTTCTTGAAACATCTTCCACCCCAGTGAACGGGTGGAGGCTTTGGCCTCTTCGGGCATGCGCGACCACGAGCCCGGCTTGTTCCAAAAGTCGATGAATGCAGAGAGCCACGCTTCGCGCCCCCCGGTGTCTTCGTCGTGGAGGAACCAGCGGTCGTCGGCGAAGCGCTTCAGCTCGGCGGCGACGGCCGGGTCTTTCGGTGCCGAACGGTTGAGCGCTCCGAACATCACCGGTTCGAACAGGTAGACCGACCCGACCCGGTCTTGAATCGCCGGCAGCAGCTTGAGCGCCACGAGCCCACCGTAC
Organism: Myxococcaceae bacterium; assembly: GCA_044225205.1. Taxonomy (GTDB): domain Bacteria; phylum Myxococcota; class Myxococcia; order Myxococcales; family Myxococcaceae; genus JAEUJT01. The sequence goes on from JBGAIY010000024.1 coordinate 10,902, forward strand.
GAATGCGCGACCAGGTGCAGAGTGCCTTCGGCGGGCAGCTGTGAGCCGAGCAGCGCCACGTCGTCGTCAACCCCACAAGGGGTGTCACGCGCGACCGGCAACCGCGGCGGGTACCCGAGGTTCGCCGGCGTGAACACCTCGACGCCCCGAAGCGCCTCGACCGGTGCCGCCGCCCACATCTGCGGCGTGGCCCCCGTCGAGTGAATGAACACCATCGTCGACCCCATCGCGGCTCTCCCCGGCTGGCTAGCTCAGTTCAAAAACAAGACTGAGCCTGCCTCTCTGAGTTGCAAAAAGCAACCCAGGGTTCATGCTGGGGTCATGACGGCGTTCGACAAGACCCGGGCCGAGTGCTCGGTGATGAAAGCGCTCGAAGTGGTCGGCGAACGGTGGACGTTGCTGATCATTCGCGAAGCATTTTTCGGGGTGAGACGCTTTGAAGACCTGCACCAGAACATCGGCTGTGCGCGCAGCTTGCTCAGCGCGCGCCTGGCGACGTTGATGAAGCGTGGCGTGTTGGTGAAGGTGCCCTACTCGGTCGAAGGCCAGCGCGACCGGTACGAATACCGGCTGACCGAAAAGGGCCGTTCGCTCTTCGGAGTGATTCTGGCGCTGCGCCAATGGGGCGACACGTGGGAAAGCAAACACCCCGAATCGCCCCCGCTGCGGGTGCGCCACCGGGGCTGTGGAGGGTGGGTCGAAGCGCGCCCCCGTTGCGAGCACGGCCACGAAGTGACCGCTCGAGACACCGAGCCCGTACTCAAGGGCGCCAGACCCGGCAGGGCCTGAAAAGCAAAGTGGCCGGCGACGGTCACTCGTCGCCAGCCACCGGTCTTCAAAGAAGCGTGGTTGCTTTACTTGTCGCCGAGGCGAACGTCGTCACGGCGGTTCGCAGCCCAGGCGTCTTCAGAATGGCGCGGGTCGACCGGCTTCTCGGCGCCGTAGCTGATGTCGTCGACTTGGGCGACCTGCACGCCCAGGTCGGTCAGGTACTTGCGGGCCACGCCAGCGCGACGCGAGCCGAGCATCATGTTGTATTCGGTGGTGCCGCGCTCGTCGCAGTTGCCTTCGACGCGAACTTTGAGGTTCGGGTGCTTCTTGAGCACCGAGCCAATGCGTTGGAGCGCGTCAATCGATTCGGGCTTGAGCGTCGCCGCGTCGAAGTCGAAGCGAATGGTCGCGGTTCGAATGGCGGCCTCGAGGTCTTCGCGGCCGGTCGGCAGGTCGGGGGTCGGCGCGGGCGCGACCTTGACGACCGGGGCCGGCGGGGTCGGCGGGGTCGGCGTGCGCTCGACGGTCTCGGTCGGAGCGGGTTGTTGGTGAGCACAGCCCACCGCGACAATGAGAGGAACGAGGGTGGCAATCAGGCGTTTCATGGCGGTCTCCTGGGGGTGCGTGAAGCAGTGCTGCAAAATTCAAACCGGGGTCGGCTGCCGGAGTGCCCGAGGACGCCGGAGAGCCGACTGCGGCGAGCCTCTACACCTTGGCCCAGCGAGGCGCGCGCATTTTCCACACTTTGTTGAGGTGTGCTGCCCTCACCCACGGTTCGAAACGGCTGGCCCGCTTGTCAACTCGAGTCACCACCAGCGCACCACTGTTGTGGTCAGCACCGACCACCCGAAAGGGTCTCGCGGGAGAGCATTCACCCGAATTTGTACGACTTTTCGAATTTGGCGGCTGGGCTCGGTCACGTCCCCACCACCTTCGTCAGGCGCGCAAGCACGAGGGCCGGCGTCGGCAGCACCACCGAGAACACCGCGCCTCGGCGGGGTTGCCGCGCGGCTCGCCAGTTTGGCGCGGGCGACACCGACGTCGCAAGCAGGTTCTCGAGAATCACCCGAAACGCGTCGGCGTCGACCACGGGCTTGACGTCGAGCGCCTCATCGACCGGGTCTGGGTGCGGTGCTCGAGAATGTGCCGAACCAGCGCCGTGAGGTCGGCGGCTGCCAGGCGAGAATCGACTCGGTCAAAGGCTCGAGCCGGTCGACTTCGAACTCGGCGCAGCGTTCGCGAGGCATGGAGCCGAATTCGAGGCTCTGCTGCGATGGGCGTCTTGAGGTCATGCGACGAACACCGAACCCCGCCCGCGAGGCGGTGGAGCGAACGCCCTCGCTGCCAGGCCATGATGGCCAACGCCAGCAGCGGCCAACCGCACCGACCTCGCTGGCGGCGGCCGCCGCGGGGCGGGTCGAGACCAGAACCGCGGGGGCGCCGACGCCAAAGCCGCCGTCACCGACGCGACAAGGCCCTCATGGCGCACCTCGCACGAGCGCCCAGACGCGCTCGAAGTCGAAGGTGGTGGCGACGGTCGCGTCGAGCTGGGGTGTGGGCCAGGCTCGACCACCACCGTCACGAGCCCCGCGCCGCGGCAGGCCTCGAGGGCCTCCGGGCGCCCGGTGGCGACGAGCGCCACACGCCGCGGTCGGCGAGGGCCGCGACCAGGCGTTGGGCGAGCGACTCGTCGGCGGCCTCCGACCAACAGGCCACGGCCTCCTTCGGCCCCCGACGCGGTCTGCTTCGGCGCCGGGTCGATGTGCGTAATGACCCCCGCCGCGACCGTCGCGTTCGACAAGGGGTCGATGAGAATGAACGCGCCCGTCGTTCGGTTGTCGGCGTAGCGGTCGGCGACGATGGGGCGTCGGGTGACGACCGCCACGAGCCCGACGTCGTTCAGCTCGAGCTTCGACGACGGCGTCGTCTCGAGCGTTTCGAGCACGAGCGTGCCACCCTTCAGCGACAACGACGCCGGTACCGTTCGCGTGGTGTGCTTGAGCAGGTAGCGGCGAGCCGCGTCGAACGGGGTCTCGTCGAGCCACACGATGGTGGCCGAGAACCGAGACGTGACGCTCGGCGCGTCGGTCGCGTGGGCGATGACGTCTCCGCGGCCGACGTCGAGGTGTTCGGTCAACCGCAACGCGACCGACAGGGGCGCGGTGGCCGACGGCCGCGCCTCGCCCCAGGAGTCGATGCCGGCGACCTGAGCGGCCTGGCCCGAAGGCAGCACGACGACCCGGTCGAGCGCCCGCACCGTGCCCGCAGCGACCTGACCGGCGAACGCGCGGTAATCACCCTCGGCGCGAAGCACGGTTTGAACCGGCAACCGAAACGGCGCTTCGGGCCTGGGTCGATTGACTTGGGTGCTGTCGAGAAACTCGAGCAGTGACGGCCCGGTGTACCACGGCATGCGGTCGCGGGCGGGGCGAACGACGTTGTCACCGCGGGTCGCGCTGACGGGCAACGCGGTGACCTGCTCGAAGCCGAGCTTGTCGACGAACGCACCGAGCGCCTGCTGCACCGACCGAAAGACCTGCTCGTCGTAGTCGACCAGGTCCATCTTGTTGATGGCGACGGCCAGGCTTTGCACCCCCAACAGCGACGCCAAATACGCGTGCCGGCGGGTCTGCGGCAGCACGCCGAGCCGGGCGTCGACGAGAATCAGCGCGAGGTCGGCGGTCGACGCTCCGGTCGCCATGTTGCGGGTGTATTCGGCGTGGCCCGGGGTGTCGGCGATGATGAAGCGGCGCTTCGCGCTGGTGGCCGAACGGTACGCCACGTCAATGGTGATGCCCTGTTCGCGTTCGGCCTTGAGCCCGTCGGTGAAGTACGAAAAGTCGAGTTCGCCGTTCTTCGACGCGCGGCGAACGTGGGCCACCTGGTCGTCGTACACGGCGCCGAGTTCGTAGAGCAGCCGCCCGATGAGGGTCGACTTGCCGTCGTCGACCGAACCGATGACGACGAGCCGCAACAAGTCGAGCTCGGGCGTCACGCGTGAAGTCTGACCGGCCTCGGGGGTCGAGAGCGCCTCCATGTCAGAAGTACCCCTCGCGCTTCTTCAGCTCCATCGACGCGTCTTCGTCGTGGTCGATGAGGCGGCCCTGCCGTTCTGACACTCGGCTGCTCAGCAGTTCGTCGATGACGTCTTGCACGTTGGTGGCGGCCGACTCGATGGCGCCGCTCAAGGGGTAGCAACCGAGCGTGCGAAAGCGCACCCGCTTGCGTTGAATGCGCTCGTCTGAGCGCAGCCGAAACCGTTCGTCGTCGACCATGAGCCAGGTACCGTCGCGTTCGACGACCGGCCGTTCGGCGGCGAAATAGAGCGGTACGACCGGCAACTTCTCGCGCTGCACGTAGCGCCAGACGTCGACCTCCGTCCAACTCGAGAGGGGGAAGACGCGCATGCTCTCGCCACGGTCGACCCGGCCGTTGTAGGCGTGCCACAGCTCGGGCCGTTGGCGTCTGGGGTTCCACTGGCCGTTTTGGTCGCGAAACGAGAACACGCGTTCTTTCGCGCGCGACCTTTCTTCGTCGCGCCGAGCGCCTCCGAACGCGGCGTCGAACCCGTGTTCGGCGAGCGCAGCCAACAGCGCCTCGGTCTTCATGGCGTGGGTGTACTTTTGACTCGTGGTATCGAACGGGTTGATGCCCGCGGCAATGGCGGCGCGGTTGACGTGCACCAGCAACCGAACGCCGGGCTCGCGCGCGACCGAGTCGCGCAACGCGTACATGTCTCTGAACTTCCACGTGGTGTCGATGTGGAGGAGTGGAAATGGCAAGGGCGCGGGCGCGAACGCCTTCTGGGCCAAGCGCAGCAGCACCTGCGAGTCTTTGCCGATGCTGTAGAGCAACACCGGCTTCGCCAGCTCGGCGGCGACTTCACGAATGATGTGAATGCTCTCGGCCTCGAGCTGGTCGAGGTGGCCCAGGGTGCCGGGGCTCATGAGAAGCTCCGCAGCGGGGGCTTTGGGTCTCGGCGCGGGGCCAGGGCCGGCCCAATGACTTCGTGCAAGCGCCAAGGCGCGCCCGAGGCCCGACTTTGGGTGCGCTCGTGCGCCTCGAGTTCCTGCCCGAGGGTCGCCAGCGTGCCGTCAATGACGTGCTGTGAAGCCCAGCTGCCCGAAACGACCAGGGAGGCGGGCGTCGACTGAGAATGGCCGGCCGGGCTCAGCGAGCTTGCGACGTGGGCCAGGCGCTGCCGGGCCGTGAAGAACGCGAGCGTCTCGGCGAGCGCGAACTTGGGCCGGTCGGGGTCGCGGTCGGCGAGGTGGGCGGTGGCGAAGGTCGACGTCGAGACCGGTATGCCCGCGAGCACCGGAGCCGCGATGCCGCTCGAGACGCCGGGCAGCACGTCGAACGAACGCCCCCATTTCGCCTGTGAAATCAACACGTCGACCTGGCTGGTCGATTCGCCGTCGCCTTCTTTGCCGACGAACATCAAGCGGGCTCCCGAGCGAACGCGGCCCAACACCGCGGGGTGAACCCAGCGGTCGTACACGACGACGTCGCCGTCTGCGAGCAACTCCGCCGTGCGCAACGTCACCAAACCGGGGTCGCCCGGCCCCGCCCCACCAAATACACCATGCCATTGGTCGCGCTCTTGTTGACGGCTCACTCCGCGTGGCCGGCATGCGCGCGGCGTTCGCCCCGGGCCAACGACTGCGCTTGTGAACCACGTGGTGCGCACAGGGCCACCGGGCAACAGTCGTTGCCAGCGGGTGATGAGCGTGCTCGTCGCCGAGTTGCATGGCCGCTTGACGCACGACGCGCCCACCCCGGCGCCTTGCCCGACGTCGAAACCGCGACGGTCAGCGACCCCCGGCGACCGACCCACGCTTGGCCTGGGTGAAGATGACGCGGTTGACGTGGGGCCGGTGGTCGCCGCGAAGACGACTCGCAACCGCGACCGTCTTGACGGAAATCAGCCTGTTATCACACGCGCCTTCTGTGTTGGCGGGGCCGCACCTTGGGGTACCTGGGCGCGCGTCGGGGCGTTGGGCCACGCGCGCCCGGTTGCCGTGGGGGTACGGCCCGTCGGCGCCAGGCGGCCTTTCGTGCGGTTTCTGCACTTCAGGTTGAAATACGAGACGCCGCGTCTACTTATACGGCCCTCTATGTGGCTCGTTCGCCTCGCGCTTCGTCGGCCGTACACCTTCGTCGTGTTGGCGCTGGTGCTGTTCATCGGAGGGCTGCAGGTCATTTCAAAGACGCCGACCGACATTCTGCCGAACGTCGACATTCCCGTAATCAGCGTCGTGTGGACCTACACGGGCCTGCCGGCCCAACAGATGGAACAGCAGATCACCCAGTTCAGTGAATTTTCAATCGCCGGCAACACGGCGGGCATTTCGAACGTGGTCAGCGAAACGTACGACGGGGTGAGCGTGATTCGGGTGTTTCTGCACCCCGGCACCGACGTGGCGGCGGCGATGGCGCAGATCACGGCGGCGTCGCAGACGATTTTGCGGCGCATGCCGCCGGGCACCATACCGCCCATCATCTTGAGGTACTCGGCGTCGTCGGTGCCGATCGTGCAGCTCGCGTTCACGAGCGACACGTTGAGCGAAGCCGAAATGTTCGACCACGCGAACAACCGGGTGCGCACCGCGCTCTCGGTCATACCGGGTACGCGCTTTCCTTTTCCCGCGGGGGGCAAGCAACGGCAAATCGTGGTCGACCTCGACCCGCAGGCCCTGAGGCAGTACGGCTTGGCTCCGCACGACGTGAACCTGGCGGTGGCCGCGCAGAACCTCACTTTGCCGACGGGCGCGGTGAAGGTGGCCGAACGCGAATACCGGTTTGGCCTCAATTCGAGCCCCGAGGCGATTTCGGCGCTGAACGACCTGCCGGTGCGCCGACCCGACGGCAAGACGGTGTTCTTGCGCGAGCTGGCGTGGGTGCACGACGGCTTCGCGGTGCAAACGAGCATCGCCCGGCGCGACGGTCAGCGCGGCGTGGTGCTGTCGGTCATGAAGACCGGTGAGGCCTCGACGGTCGAAGTCGCCCGGCGGGTACGTGAACTGTTGCCGACGTTGCAAGCGTCGGCGCCCGAAGGGCTCACGATTGAGCTGCTCGCCGATCAGTCGACGTTCGTCTCGCACGCCATCGAGGGGCTGCTCGTCGAAGGGCTCATCGCCGCGTGTTTGACCGCCGCGATGATCTTGCTCTTTTTGGGCAGCTGGCGGTCGACGCTCGTCGTCGCGGTGTCGATACCGTTGTCGGTGGTCGCGTCTCTGGTGGGGCTGCGGCTTCTGGGCCACACCGTCAACGCCATGACGCTCGGTGGCCTGGCGCTGGCGGTCGGCATTCTGGTCGACGACGCCACCGTCGAAATTGAAAACATTCACCGCAACTTGGCCGAGGGCAAGCCGCTGACCCGGGCAATTCTCGACGGAGCCCAACAAATCGCCGTGCCCGCGTTCGTGGCGTCGCTCGCCATCAGCATCGTGTTCGTGTCGGTCGTGTTTCTCGAGGGCCCGGCGAAGTTCTTGTTCTTGCCCATGGGCTTGGCGGTCGCCTTCGCGGTCATGTCGTCGTACCTGTTGTCACGAACGCTGGTGCCGACCCTGGTGAAGTTCTTGTTGGCCGCCGAAGTCGAGCCGGGCCACGCGGCCCCGACCGGCGTGTTCGCGCGGGCGCATGGGCGGTTCGAAGCCGCGTTCGAGGCGGCTCGTGCCGCGTACGTGGCGCTGCTCGAGCGGGCGCTGTCGCGGCCCAAGGCGGTGTTGGGGCTGTTCGCGGTGCTGGCGCTGGGGGCGGGGGCGTTGGCGCTGGTGGTCGGGCGTGACTTCTTCCCCAAAATCGACGCGGGGCGGGTGCGCTTGCACGTGGTCGCTCCGGCGGGCACCCGCATCGAAGAGACCGAAGCCGCCTTCGCGCGGGTCGAACGCGCGGTGCGCGAGCTGATACCCGAAGAAGACCGCACGCTGTTGCTCGACCAAATGGGAGCGCCCGGCGGGTACAACTTGGCCATTACCGACAGCGCGAACGCCGCGAGTAACGACGGCGAGCTGTTGGTGGTGCTCAGCCCGCACCGGCGCGGCACGACGCAAGACTACGAGCGGCTGTTGCGCCGTGAACTGCCCGCCCGCTTTCCTGACCTCTCGTTCTATTTTCAACCCGCCGACATCGTGACGCAGATTCTCAACTTCGGCTTGCCGTCGGCGATCGACGTTCAAATTTCAGGGCAACGGCGAGACGCGACCTACGCGGCCGCGCGCACACTTGCGCGCGAGCTCGAAAAAGTGCCGGGCCTGGTCGACGTGCGGCTGCACCAACAAGTCGACGCGCCCAAGTTTCAGTTCGAAGTCGACCGGGCACGGGCGGCCGAAGTCGGCCTGACCCAACGAGACATCGCCAACAACGTGCTGCTGGCGGTGTCGTCGAGTGGCCAGGTGTCGCCCAACTACTGGAGCGACCCGAAGACCGGCCTGAGCTACGCGGTCGCGGTGCAAATACCCGAGCAGCGAATCGTTTCGGTCGAATCGGTGCTGGGCATCGCCGTGCCGACCGCCAAGGGGCCGCAGCTGTTGGGCGACTTGGGCACCGTGCAACGGCAGCGCACGAACGTCTTTCAGACCCGGGTCAACGTGCAACCGACATTCAATGTGCGCGCCAACGTACAAGACGTCGACTTGGGCAGCGTCGCGGGGGCGCTGCACGCCCTCGAACAGCGCGTGCGCAAGACGTTGCCCCCCGGAGCGACGGTGACGGTGCGCGGCCAGCTCGAGAGCATGGAGTCGGCGTTCTGGTCGCTGGGCCTGGGCCTGCTCATCGCCGGCTTGCTGGTCTACGCGTTGATGGTCATCAACTTTCAGTCGTGGCTCGACCCGTTCATCATTCTCACCGCGCTGCCGGGGGCGGGCATCGGCATCGTGGTCTCGCTGTATGTGACCCAAACGACCTTCAGCATTCCCTCCCTCATGGGAGCGGTCATGAGCATCGGCGTGGCCACCGCGAATTCGATTTTGGTGGTGACGTTCGCGAACTCGGTGCGACCCCAAGGGCTGAGTTCGGTCGAAGCGGCGCTCGAAGCGGGCCGGGTGCGGTTGCGCCCGGTCGTGATGACGGCGCTCGCCATGGCGCTCGGCATGCTGCCCATGTCGCTCGGGTTGTCTGAAGGCGGAGAACAGAACGCCGCCCTCGGCCGCGCGGTGTTGGGCGGGCTCCTCGGGGCGACCCTGGCCACGCTCTTCTTGGTGCCCGTGACGTACAGCGTGCTGCGGCGCACCGCCCACCACCCCAACGTCGAACCCGAGCTGGCCGACCCCGGCGACGCGCCCGGCCTCACCCTCGCGAAAGAAACCGCATGACCACCGGCACCCAGAAGAACGAAGTCGTGAGCCCGCCACCCCCTCGCTCGCTCGGCCGCTGGGGCGTCGGCCTGGCGGTCGTCGCGCTGGCCTTGGGCGTCACGGGCACGTGGCCGCGTCTCGCCCGGGCCGCGCTGGTCGAAGAACAACACCAACGGGCCCTGGCGCCGAAGAAGGTGCCCGTGGCGAAGGTGGTCGCGGGGCCGGAGCGCTTCGAGTTGACCTTGCCGGGCTCCGTCGCGCCCATGCAAAGCAGCGTCGTGTACGCGCGCGCGGCCGGGTACGTGCGCCGCTTCACCGTCGACCTGGGAGACCGGGTGAAAGCCGGGCAAGTGCTGGCCGACATCGAATCGCCCGAGGTCGACGAAGACGTGAAGCGGGCGCGGGCGCGGGTCGAAGAAGCCGAAAAGAACGTGGCGCTGGCCCAAGCCATTGCCGAGCGGGCCGAACGGCTGGCCAAAGACGGCGTGTCGAGCCAGCAACAAGTCGAAGAGACGCGCAGCCGCCTCAATTCGGCTCGGGCGCAGGTCGAGTCGGCGCGGGCCGACGCCGACCGAGTGGGCGCGCTCCGGGGGTTTTCGCGGGTCACGGCGGGGTTCGACGGCGTCGTCACCCGCCGGCTCATCGAACAAGGTTCCCTCGTCAGCGCCGGCGTGACGCCGCTCTTCGAGCTGGCCCACGTCGACACGCTCAAAGTCACGGTCGACGTGCCCCAGGTCGGCGGCGCATTCGATTCACGTGGGTGACGCCGCGACGGTTTCGCTGCCCAACGCGCACAGAACACCTGGTCGGCGACCGTGGGCCGCACCGCCGGCGCGCTCGACCCGGCACCCGCAGCTTGCGAACCGAGCTCGTGCTCACCAACGACGGGCGACTGCTCGCCGGCAGCTACGTGCAGGTGCACTCGCCGTCGCGCGGGCGAAAGACGCGCCGCTGGTGATGCCGGCCGCCGCCCTGTCGGTGCGGGCCGAAGGGCCTCGGGTCTGGGTCGTGGCGAACGGAGTGCTCGAACAAAAGCCGGTGCAGCTGGGGCGCGACTTGGGCAAAGAACTCGAAGTCGTGGGGCTCGACGAAGGCGCCCTGGTCGTGCTCAACCCCACCGACGCGCTCGACGTCGGCGCGAAGGTCGACCCCGTGGAGGCAAAGCGCCGTGGCCCCTAGTTCGTGGCGTACCGCCGTCGCGACGGCGGCCCTTTCATTCACCGTGGCGGCGTGGGCGCAGGCACCGACGGCGACCGTCACCGTCACGCTCGACGAGGCCATTGCCCGGGCGGTCGAACACAACCCGCGACTGTCGCAGGCGCTCTCGGTGGTCGAACGGGCCGACGCTTCGGCCACCGCGGCGCGCGCGGGCTGGCTGCCGACCGCCACCGTCAACGGCACGCTCACCCAGCTCGACGCCAACCGGGTGCTCGGCGACCGGGTACTCGCCCCCGCGACGACGCTCAACGCGAACCTGACCGTGAAATGCCACTGCTGGCATTCAACCGGTGGCTCGCGGCGGCCCAAGCCGAAGACGCCTTGAACGCCGAACGGCTCGGCGCGCACGACGTGCGGCGCTTGGTCACCGGCCTCGTGGCGCGCGCTTGGTTTCAGGTGCGCCTGCAACACCAGTTGGTCGAAATTGCCGACCGCGCGGTGCAGACGTCGAAGCGGCAACTCGAGCTGGCGACGGTGCGAGGCTCGGGCGGCCTGGGCACGCGGCTCGACGTGCTGCGCGCGAACCGCGAGTTGACCGACAACGAGAACCGGCGCTCGCAGGCCCGGGCCGACCTGTTGGCCGCGCAAGAGACGCTGGGGGCCGTGTTGGGGCTCGAGTCGCCGGCCGACGTCAGCGGAGCCCCCTCGCTGCCAGCGTTGCCCGACCACCCCGACGTCGGCGCGCTCGTGCGCGACCGTGAAGACGTCAAAGCCGCCGAAGCGCGGGTGGCGGTCGCTCAGCGCCGAGTCGACGAGAGCTGGCTCGACTACACGCCCTTCGCGGTCGGAGCGTTCGCGCCTTTCGTGCAGACGCCGGCCACCCCCACCACGCCGAACGTCGGCTTCGTCGCGACCATCAACCTCGTGCAGCTGCTGTACGACGGCGGCGCCCGCTCGGCCCTGTACCGCGACCGCCGAGCGGCGTGGCACCTCGCCCAAGGCCAACGCGACGAGCTGTTGCAACGCGCGCTCGCCGACGCTCGGGCCGCGTGGGGCCAACTCGCCGAACGAGCCGACGGCGCGCGTTCGGCCGGCGCCTCGGCCGAACTCGCCGCCGAAGCGCTGAAGTTGTCGCAACGTTCGTACGAAGAAGGCGCGGGCACGAGCATCGAACTGGTCGACGCCGAGCGCTCGGCCCGAGACGCGGCGACCAACGCGAGCGTGGCCGAGGTGGTGGCCGAACTCGCGAAAGTCGACGTGCTCGCCTCATGCGGTCGCTGGAGCGTTCGGTGACGCTGAGCCGTCACGCCGAGGGCGCCTGTCGCCACCCGCTGCCCAGCGAAGCGCACGCCGCGATTTTGGCGGCGGCCATCGACCTGCTCGAAGCGCGGTGGCTCGTTGCGTACCCTCACCATGGAGGGCATCGCCGCCAAAGCCGGCGTTTCGAAGCAGACCATTTACAAGTGGTGGTCGACCAAGTCGGCCCTGGTCATGGAGGCCTACGCCGGTTCGTTCGGCGAATTCACGCCCGCTCCCGACAGCGGCGACTTCGCGACCGACCTGCGCGAATTCACCCGGCGGTCGCTTCGAACGTTGGCGCGACCTCACATGCTCGGGGCGCTCACCGGGTTGCTGGCCGAAGCGCAGTTCGACGAAAACGTGCGCCAAGACATGCGCGAGCGGCCTGGCGGCGCGCCGGGCGCATTGGCACGCGCTCTTCAGCCGGGGCCAGGCCCAAGGCCAAGTCGCGCCCCACGTCGACGTCGAGCCGACGCTCGACTTCCTGTTCGGCCCCATTTGGATGCGCATGCTGTTTCGGCACGGCCAGCTCGACCAAGCTTTCGCCGACGCGACCGTCGACCACGTGCTGAGCGCGGTGCTCACGACGAGCGAACCGATTCGGCGACGGCGACGTGGAGCCGCTCGAGCGCCGACACGAGCCACGTCTTGAACGAATGCGTCGTCGCGCGGGCGGTGATGCGCGTGGGCAAGCCCGTGTCGTCGACCTGCAGAGCTGCGGCGGCCGCCTGCTCAGTTCAAGTCGAGAATCGTGAAATGGTCTGAACCACCGGGCGCGTTCGCAGCCACCCGCAGCCAACGACGACCCGCCACGTACGCCGCCGAAAAGCTGCCGGGCTCGCCGTGACGCTCCACTTCCCACTGGAGCAGGTCGGTTTCGCGTTTCACGTCGTTCGACAGCGCCGCCCGCACCTTCACCGGAAAACCGGTTTCGGCCCGCGAAAGTCGGTCAGCACCGCCAGCGCGCCACGCGTCGAGCGCGCTGACGTAGTTCTCCGGGCAGCTCAACGCCGGGCTTGATCAGTGGGGCGGCGCAAACGAAGAGCGCAGGTCAGCAGCTCAGGCGGCGGCGACGCGCGAAAGGCGGCCAGCGCCGCTTTCGAATAGGGGCCGGTCGAACGCACGGCGGGCGTCTTCGCGCTCGCCCCGGCCATGGGTTCGAGGTCGAGCCCGGCTTCACCAGCGCGGCGAACCACGTGTTCGTCGAGGCCATGAGCCGGCCGAACGCTCCGAAGCGAGAAGAAGCGGTCGATCACCAGGGCCCGCAGCGCTCCGAGGTCGGCGCGGCGTTCGGGTTTCGGCCGTCGGGTCTTGGCGGCGGCGGCCGCTCGCTCGCTGTCACCTTCGACGGTGAAACGCCGAACCGAAGCCCCCCCGCCCAGCGAAGTGAACCCTTGGGGCGTGACGTACCGGCGCTGGCCCTTGGGGCCCCACCGTCCACCCGGGTTGGTCGGGCGGGGCGACGACGTAGTCGGCTTTCTTGAGCTCGGCGCAGCGCGTTTTGAACCACGCGACCGCCTTCGTGGCCGACGCAAATTACGCGGCGGGTCACCGTTTCTTCGCCGGCGAGGTTCATGGCCCAGCAATGCACACGAGCGTCTTCGACGAACAGGTCGTGTCGGTCGTAGCCGGCGTCTTTCGCCGTTTTGATTCGCTTGAGGGCGCGAAAGAGCAACATAGGTAGATCGTGCTTCCTTTACATCGAGGTTGAAGCTGTCGGCTGCAAAGGTAAGACCCCCGTTCAAACCGTACGTGCGGATTTCCCGCATACGGCTTTCCGGTGAGGTTTCCGGGATGCTCGCATTACGCAACCCCTGGATATTTGATTCGCCATTGAGTTGGGCGGGCCGCGGCTTTTGAAGAATTCCCGGTCCCTACTGCTTTGATTCTCGGGCTTCAGGTGTCGCCCTTTTCGTTTGAGCAGCAGGCCTCGCAGACCGTCGCTCTACGTGCCGGTCAATCGCGTTGAATTTCCTCGACGCGTTGCCAGTTCGAAGTAACCGCCCCAGCCTTGCAACACTGGGTTGAGCGTCTTGATGATGCTGCGCACGTCTTCGTGGCATCTGCCTCGCGGCGTCAACTCGGTGATTGGTGTCAGTAGCGCTTCGCTCGCGCCGAAGGCCATCGATTGAGCAGAAAATAGTATCGCTTCTTCGCCCCACATCGGCCCACTCATTTCTTCGCAGGTGACACTCGAGGAAGTCGAAACCCTGTTTTCCCCAGACACATCGACTCGCCTCGTCTTCTCGGGATGGCGTCAGGTCGAGCTTCTTCATCACTTTCATTCTGTTTCTCGCCTCTTCTACACGATGCTGTGTTGCATCACCGGCGATGACGAAGTCGTCGGCGTACCGTGCACCAGCACGCCAAGGTGCGCGCTTCGCCTCCCACTTTCATGCCATCGAGCACATGCAGATGTTCGCCAGCAGCGGCGAGATGACTCCACCCTGTAGTACCGTCGGCGTCGTCAGTTTGCCCTTCGTCCAGCACACCCGCACGCAGCCACTGCCGCACCAGCTTCAGCACCTCCGGTCCAAGACTCGACGCGCCGCGAGCTTCATCAGCGTGTCGTGGTTGATGCTGCCAAAGTAGTCACGAATGTCGGCGTCGAAGACGTGGTTACCGCCTCGCGCGCCTTCCACTCGCAATTTCTCCAGCGCATCGGTAGCGCTTCGCTTCGACGAAAACCCGTATGAAGACGACTTGAAGTCGGCTTCGAATATGGGCTCCAGCATCAGCTTCACCGCCGTCTGCACCACTCTGTCTCGCACCGTCGGTATGCTGGGCGGGCGCTTCTTCCCGTCTGCCTTCGGGATGTACCGGCGCAGCACAGCAGGCGCTCGGTACCGCCCTTTCTCTCAACGTCTCCCGCACCTCACAAAGCATGCGCCTGGACGCTGCACGCCTCGAGTTGCTCCAGCGTCTCTTCAATCAACGCCGGCAGCGCCTCGGCTGGCCTTCACTCGTTTCCACGCTTCACACAGAACGTCACTCCTGTGCACCTGTCCATACAGCGCGCGTGAAACCGTCTTCCCGGCTGCCGCTTGGCGGCCACCCACAGTCGACGTTGCAGTTTTCGCACTTCTTCCGTCAGCTCTCGCTTCCGGGGGGTGTTTAGGCGTCTCCGCCAATCCCTCGCGCTTACCCGCTTCGTCGACACTCTCACCCCAGGGCCCTCTCCTCCGAGCGCGTTTTGCCTCACGCCCATCCACGGTACGACTGGCCCCTCGGACTTCCGCTGCGCACGTCTCCTTCGGCTTATAGGGCGCGACTCGCGGTGACTGCCGCCTCGCAGACGGACCTCTCGTGTTCCGCACTCCACCTTCTTCGCGTGCTGCTCCCTTACCTGGGAAACCTCTGCCCATCCGGACTCGCGGACTGAGGACGTCGCCTCGCCGTGACATGAGCGGCTCGGCTTTCCCATTGTAACTGTGTCGAGGCTGCAGGCTTCATCATGTTGCGGCCCGCGAAGTTGCCCTTTTCGGGGCTTTCGACGCCACGCTTCACCCTTCGGCATCTCTGCCTGCGGTGGTGGCCTGCTTCCGGGCTCTCCGGCGATTACCCGCGCGGGGCTTTCACCCGCTGGTGTTGTGCAGCGTGACTCCGCCTTCTCGGTCGGTCGCCCTTCCGTTGGCTTTGAGTCGTCACGACGCACCATGCGGCCCGGTATAGCTCGCCCCACTGCCGACGGCGCGGCAACTGCGTACCCGGGTTGCCGAGAACCAGTCTGCGCATTTTCGGTCTCGCCGCACCGCGTGCGATAACGCCGGTCGCCATGCCCGCACGTCGCCAACCGCCGAGCCGCCCGAACGAAACGAACGTCGACGCCCTGTACGAAGCCGTCTACGCGAAGCCGGCCGATCTGGCCCGACGTGCGGTGTTGGCCGATGCCTTGTTGCAAGCGGGTGACCCGCGCGGCGAGTTCATCAACGTTCAACTTCACCGAGCCCGTACCGGTGCGACGAACGGCAAGCGGCGTGAACAACAGCTCGTCAAGAAGCACGGCTCGACGTGGCTCGGCCCGCTGGCCAAGTACCTGAAAGCGCCGACGTTCGAGTCGGGCTTCGTCGCCGCGGCCACGCTGACCAACGTCTCCTTCGACGCCGCCGACGCGAGGTGGCCTCAGTGGTCGACCGTCACCTCGCTCACGGCGGGTGCGGCCAACCCGATGCCCTTGCTGGCGAACCCGCGTTTGGTCTCGCTGCGCGAACTGGCGAAACTCGGCTTCGACGACCTTCACGCCTTGGTTCGGCAAAGAGGCGCATGGCCGATTTCAAAGCTCGGCCTCAAGGCGACGCACGCAGAAAGCATCAATCACCTCGGGCAGCTGCATGCGCACCTGCCGGCGCTGACGAACCTCACGCTCAGCCCCGTCGAGTCGTCGATGGGTGGGAGCTACCCGTACTTCAGCGACCTGACCGCGTTCTTCGCGTCGAAGCTGTTCGGCGCGCTGAGGGTGTTGAGCCTCGGGGTCGACACGGCTCGCGACGTCAACGCGTTGCTCGAACGCGCGGCGACTTCGAAGCTGACGCACCTCACCTGTTTCCTCGGCGACAAAGGCACGAGGCTCGCGGTCGACTTCGCCGCCAAGCGGGTCGAATGCCCTTCAGACCTCGTCGACGACATCGTTGCTCCGAAGCACTTCGACCTCGTCGCTGGCGATGTGTCGAAGACCGCGGCTCGACTGGGTCAGTTCTGGGAAGAACGAAATTTCGTTCAACAGTTCAAAGACGCCGACGAGTGGGACCTGGTGTACGCGCTCGAGAATGGGCAGCGACTGACGAAGAAAATGAAGGCGATGGTCGAAGCCCAGAAAACCGGCGAGTGGACAGTCGCGACCGCCAACGAATGGGACTTGTCGTGGCGACTCGCACACCGGGAACCCCTGAGCCCGAGCCTGAAGGCCTTGTTGGCCAAGCGGCGTCGCTGACCGCCAGCGGCCTCAATTCACCGGCTGCCCCAGCACGGTAACGAAGGCCTCTTTCTTCTCATTCGCATAGCTGACCAGCGGCACGCACACCGGGGCCTTCGCGCCGTCGGGCGCCTGCGAGAACACGAGCAGTTGGCCGGGCTTGAGGCCGGTCGCATATTCTTTGGGCACGAGCACGGGCGCTTGTTTGTGGGTGTGGCGCAGCACCGGGCCGTTCGAGCAATTCTGTTCGTAGCTCACATTGCCGCTCACCGGGTCGATGCGGCTGACCTTGTTGGTGGCCACACAGTTGAGCGTGGGCTCGTTCCACGCGGTTTGGCGAAACGTCACCAAGACGTTGGCGCCCTTCGGTGCGAGTGACGCAATGGGGGCTTCGTCGAAACTCTCGGTGTGAAACCACGACTGGGTGCGCTGAAAGTCGTCTTCTTCGCGAACGTCAAAACCGTATTTCGACCAGGGGAACTTGGGGCGGTCGGCCATGGTGGCCTTCGCTTTCGCCAGCACCGCGGCGTCGGCAGCCTGGAGCGGCCCGACGGGTTCGACGGTGTGGGGCACCATGAAAATGAGGGCGCGTTGCCATTCGGGGTGGTCGAGCAGTTCGCACGCGATGAGCGTCTTCATGAACCGCGGGCGGAGCGGGTCGGCCAACCAGTACGGCGCCCACTCGGTGCGCGACACCTTGCCGCCCGTAAAGACTCTTGGCACCAGCGGCCGCAAAGCCGTTTGACAATTCTTCTCGGGCACCCCTTTCGGTGAATCGAGCGCCTGCATTTCGACCTTCAGCAGCTCGCTCCACACCGCGCTCTTGGCTTGGCGAGAGGCGACCCACCGGGCGTAGCCTTCGGCGGCCGCGGCCACCACGGGCTCCAACACCGCGTTCGCCTTCAGTTCTTTGGCCCACAGGTCGTCGAAGCGGCGTTCACTCAACCGCAAGCGCCGCAAGGCCTCGCGCGCCAACACCTTGGCCACGTCGTTGAATCGTTCGTCGCGGGCGAGCGCCTGTTCGAATTCGTCGTCTTTGAACAGCGACGCTTCGAGCCGACAGCGGGCGTATTCACGCGCGGCGTGGTTGGCCGAGACCCGGCGCTCCAAAACCTCGTAGCAACGCACGGCGTGCCCGGCGCGCCACAAGGGGTTCAGGGCGTCGCTCAGGTTGGCCACGAGGTCGACTTGGTTTTCGCCGGGAGGCTCCTCGCACCCAACCAATTCGCCCAGCACCGCCGCGTCGGCGCGGGCCCGGGCCAATTCGTCGGCGCCTTGGGCGAGGGCCTCACACGTCTCTTTGAGCGCCTCGGGTTCTGGGCTCGCCAGTCGCACCCGAAGCGAGTCGAGCGTTTCTTCAGCCGACAGCCCCCAGGCGTCGGCGACCGTTTGGCGCCACTGGGCTGCTTCGGCCTGCCGCGCCGGGTCGTCGGGCTTTTCGCACCAGCCCTGGGCCATGTGGTGCAGCGCTTTGGCGGTGACGCCCGACGTGGCGAGGTCGGTGTGTACCCACATGGCTTGCTCTTGGGGTTTGGGGGCAAACCCTTGGCAAAACGGCGGCGGCGTCGGCGCAATGGCCTGCGTCGCGAAGCTCACGGCGACCACGAAAAGAATGCTCACGAATGCACTGAGCGCCCCCGGCGAAATTGTTGCGGCCGTCGCTCGAAAAGAGCCTTGAACTGGGGCACCGACGGGCGGTCACTCGCCGGCGGCCACATAGCGGTTGTCTCCGCCGCCATGGCTTGTGCGCTGCTCGGTGCTGACGACGTTGGGCAGGGCCTCTTTCAACGCCGCGAGCGAATCGGCGTCGAAGTAGTTGTTGCTCACGTTCACGGCTTGGAGCCGCGCGAATGCCGCCCGGTGTTGGGCGAACAACGCGACGTGCTCGGGCCCGAGCATGCTGTGCGAAAAGTCGACCGACGAGAGCCGGCCGAGCAGCTTCGACTTGGCGACCACCTCGACCAGGTCGGGCGCGAACTCGCAGTTCACCAAACCCAGGTGCTGCAGCTTGGGCCACTTTTCACCGGTCAACCACGCTTCGAGCGCGGCGGCCGAGCCCTCGGCCCCGTACTCGGCGGCACCAAACCAGACCTCGAGAAACTCGAGGTTGGGCCACTGCGCTTTCGAAATTTCTTCAAGCTCGCTGCGGGCCAGACCGCCCGACTCGCGCACGAAGCGCTTCAACTTCGGCAGGTCACACGCCCCCAAGGTGCCGGGTTGACCGGCGCGCAGTTCGAGCACCTCGAGCGCGGGCAAGTGGGGCCAGGCGAACGAAAAATCGCCGTACGCCGTCCACGAGAGTTCGCAGTCGTCTGAGGTGTAGTCGTCGAACCGGAGTGAGCTGAGCGCCGCCGCGTGCGACGACTCGGTGACGGCCTTCAAGGTGGCCGACCAGTCGTTGTCGCTCTCGTAGCTCGCCAGCCCGAACCGAAGCGAGTGCACGAAGCGGGTGACGGGCAGCGCCAGCACACCGCGCGTGAGGTCGGCGAGGTTCGTCTTCGAGTCGAAATTTTGGCGTTTGAGCGAAACGCCGCTCCAGAAGCCGTGGGCCCACGACCAGTCGTACACCTCGAGGTCGATGTGCTTTGCGAGGTCACCGAACAGCGCCGCCGCGTCGTCTTCGCTCAAGCGCGCGTCGACTTCTTCGCGCCGGCCGGCTTGGACCAACGCCGCGAGCTGGCCGCGCACGTCGCCCTGGGCCTGGAGCCAGTCGGCGTACACCCGCCACGGGCCTTCGTCGCCAGCCGCGGCCCGAAGACACGCCGCTTCGAGCTCGGGGCTCGCGGCTTCGACATGGGGCGCGGGCCTCGGCACCTCGGTGTCGTCGCGGCCGAGCAACTCGAACTTGTTCTTGAGTCGCTGAGCGAGGCGGCTCTCGAACGCCGTCTTGGCTTGCGCCTCGGTGTCGAAATATTCACGGGCGTGTCGGGGGGGCGTGCCGGGCCCGTACCCGTACGACTCGGTCAGCTGGGTGCCGAAGACCCGAATGGTTCTCGACTGCCGACCGTGTTGGAGGCGAACGACCAAGCGTTGCGTCACGAAGTGACTCCCTCGATTTTCAGCTTCGAGTTGATCTGAGCGGTGGTTGACGCCCAAACGTTGTGCAGGGATGAATGGCCGTACCCCATCTCTCTTGCCACTTTTCGCACATCTGCGCCGTGATTGAACGGCCAAGCGACCTGCTGGGCGGCGCGCCCTTCACCGTTCGGCCAATGCTCGTTCTCTTGCTGCGCGCTTCCCGGCAGCAGCGGGCGCCTTGCGACCCTCAACGGCGATTGGCCGCAAGACCCCCTCCATCGACCGAAGCGCCGTTCTCTTTCGGCCGCTTCCCCGCGGCAACGCACGCGACCTGCAACGGTGATTGGCCGCAAGGCTCCGCTCGACCGAAGCCGTTCTCTTTCGGCCGCTTCCCGCGGCAACGCACGCGACCTGCAACAGCGATTGGCCGCAAGGCCAGCCCCACTCGACCGAAGCCAGTTCTCTTTCGGCCCGCTTCCCCGCGGCAACGCACGCGACCTGCAACAGCGATTGGCCGCAAGGCCAGCCCCACTCGACCGAAGCCCGTTCTCTTTCGGCCCGCTTCCCCGCGGCGACGCGCGCGACCTGCAACGGTGATTGGCCGCAAGGCCCCGCTCGACCGAAGCCGTTCTCTTGCGGCCCGATTCCCCGCGGCGACGCACGCGACCTGCAACGGTGATTGGCCGCAAGGCCAGCCCCACTCGACCGAAGCCCGTTCTCTTTCGGCCCGCTTCCCCGCGGTAACGGTCGCGACCTGCAACGGTGATTGGCCGCAAGGCCAGCCCCACTCGACCGAAGCACTCTTGCTGCGAGCTGCGCCGCGCTAACGCGACCTGCAGCGGTGATTGGCCGCAAGACCCCCTCCATCGACCGAAGCGCCGTTCTCTTTCGGCCGCTTCCCCGCGGCGACGCGCGCGACCTGCAACGGTGATTGGCCGCAAGGCCAGCCCCACTCGACCGAAGCGCCGTTCTCTTGCGGCCCGCTTCCCCGCGGCAACGCACGCGACCTGCAACGGTGATTGGCCGCCAGGCCAGCCCCACTCGACCGAAGCGCCGTTCTCTTGCGGCGAGCTGCGCCGCGCTCGAACGCGCGAACGCCCGACCGAAGCCCACCTCAGCGGCGGGTGGCCAACCACTGAGCCACGTTCGGCGCGGCCCCGGTGCGGAGCTTCGCGACCCACTCGAGCCAAGGCGGGGTTGGGCGCGCCATCCATTCTCCCGACTTCTTGACGACGGGCGGCACGGGTTGGCCCTTCGGCCAACGCGGCGGCTTCTTGCCCACGAAAACGCCGTCGAACACCACGCCCTCGAGACGGGCACGCGACAAGTCGGCGTCGACGAACGAGCAGTTGATGAAGTGCGCGCCTTGCCAGTCACCCGACATGGGGGCGTTGTCGAACCGGCAGGCCACGAAGGTGGCGTCTTGGAGTTGGGTGTCGACCAGCGAACCCATCAAAAAGGTCACGTTCACGAACCACGCCTGTCGCAGGTCGGCGCCCTCCCAGGTCGACCGCGAGGCGTCGGTGGTGATGAGCCGCAGGCCGCGGCCGTCGACGCCACTGAACGACTCCCCGGGCCACGATGCCCCTTCAATGAACTGCCCCGTGAGCTTGGTCGGTCGAGCCATCGGGCGCTCTTACCGCATTTAACCCGCCGAAACCGTTCACGAATTCGCGCTTCGGCCCGACGCCGTGCGAACGCCAAGAAATCTTGTATAGACGATGTGTGCTCCGCGAGCGTTCACCCCGCGCCTGGCTGGCGATTGCCGCGTCGGTCGCGCTGCACGTGGCGTTGGTCGCCTTCATGGTGAGCCGCCCGGTGCCCAGCCCCAGGGTGCACGCGCCCGCGGCCGACGTCTCGCTGCACTGGGTCGACGCCCAAAAGCCCGCGGAGCCACCGCAGCCCAAGGCCCTCGAAGCCAAGCCACTCAAGCCCAGCGAGAAGAAGAAGCCCACCGAGCGTGAGCCCGTGGCGCAAGCCCCGGCCGGTGCCCCAAGCGAGACGCCGAGCGTCGCGACCGGGCCGTCGAGCACGTCTTCATTCGGTGACCTGCCGGTCAACGGGCAAGCCTCGCTCGAGCCGAAATTGGCGCCGGGCTTGGGCGTGGTCATGAAAATGCGCGAAGCCGCCGACGCCGAAGGCCCCCACGGCACGACGATTCGCAACGACCCCAGCGAGCTGCCCGACGAAGTGGCGGTGCGCGAATACGAAGGCGAAAAAGTCTCGCGCAAGTTGAACGACGAGCTGGCCCAGGTGCTGGGCAAGGCGCGCAGCGATTCGGGCAACGTGCCGCCCTTTTTCAAGCGAATCGAGAAGTCGATGCGGGAGCGGCTGCTCAAAGAGAAGGTCGCGAAAACCGACCTCAGCCCGGGTGAGAAGGTCAAAGACATCGCCAATGTGTTCTTGAACCCTGAGATACCCGCCGCGTCGGCCAACAAAGTTGCCAATTCGCCGCTCGGCCGCTCGGTGGCGAACCACGTGACGTCGGGGGGCGCGGCCGACAACCAAGCGTTTCAAGAAGCGAACTTGCAAATGATGGCGCACACCCAGGCCGTCATCGACCGCATCTCGGCGGTGCGGCTTCGCACCGTGCTCGAATTCACCCAAGACGCGCGTGGCACCCTCGCCGACGTTCGGGTCGTCGAGAAGTCGGGCGACCCGACGTTCGATGATTCGGTCATGCACCTGAGTCGCAAATTCGTGCGCGACCTGCCCGAGAGCGACGAACGCGGCCTCGGCACGCACTGGTGGCGTTCGCGTTGGCAATTCACCTATGAGCCTCCCGAGGTACGCGTGCGGTTGATGGAGGCGTGGCCCTTTTCTCCTCCGGTGCAATGAATTTCGGCATGTCGACGGGCGACTACTTTCCCTACCACCCGCTGCGCTGGCGGCTCACGTTGGCCATTGCCGCGAGCGGCGCGCTGTTGCTGTTGGGCTGGGCGGTGTGGGGTTTCGCCCACCATGGAGGCTTCGCCGAGTTGGCGCGCGCCGCGCTCAGCTTGGGCTTGCTGTTGGCCATGGCCAGCATGGCGTTTCGGTTGCGGCCACGCGAAGGCTGGGGAGTGAAGGTGGGGCCCACCATGCTGTCGGTCGCTCGTGCGACCCAAGGGAGCATCGACATACCCTGGAGTGCCGTGCGCGAAGTGCGCCGCCTCGGCAAGCGCCGCGACACCTTGGTGTTGATGCTCAACGACGACCGCCGGGTGTTGGTACCGCGTCACCTCTTTTCGCGACAAACCGTTTTCGAGGCGCTCGCGTCGGCCATCGAAGACAAGATGCCGCCCCTGCCCTACGACGCCTGACCCAGAGCCGAGTCGAGAACGGTTTGCGCGGCCGCGGCGCGCGACTCGAGAACGTCATCGCCGGCGGGAGCTGACGGTGCCCGGCTCGGTTCTCGAATAGGCAGCAATGCTGACGAATTTCGAAACCCGCGCCCCGGCGAGCGCCTTGAGACCCGTCGCACTGCCGAGAAAAAGAGACGACTTCAGTGGGCGCCCGCGGGCCCACAGCGCCCCTTGGCGGCCGACGGCGGCGAACGTGAGTTCGCGAGGCCGGGCTGAAGAAACGCCGTCGAGCGGAGGCTGGTCGGGCCGACCTCGGCGAGCGCCTTGAGACCCGTCGCACTGCCGAGAAAAAGAGACGACTTCAGTGGGCGCCCGCGGGCCCACAGCGCCCCTTGGCGGCCGACGGCGGCGAACGTGAGTTCGCGAGGCCGGGCTGAAGAAACGCCGTCGAGCGGAGGCTGGTCGGCCGACCTCGGCGAGCGCCTTGAGACCCGTCGCACTGCCGAGAAAAAGAGACGACTTCAGTGGGCGCCCGCGGGCCACAGCGCCCCTTGGCGGCCGACGTCGGCGAACGTGAGTTCGCGAGGCCGGGCTGAAGAAACGCCGTCGAGCGGGGGCTGGTCGGGCCGACCTCGGCGAGCGCCTTGAGACCCGTCGCACTGCCCCGGCCCTGGAGAAAGTGAGTGACGACTTCAGTGGGCGCCCGCGGGCCCACAGCGCCCTTGGCGGCCGAGGGCGGCGAACGTGAGTTCGCGAGGCCGGGCTGAAGAAACGCCGTCGAGCGGAGGCTGGTCGGGCCGACCTCGGCGAGCGCCTTGAGACCCGTCGCACTGCCGAGAAAAAGAGACGACTTCAGTGGGCGCCCGCGGGCCCCACAGCGCCCCTTGGCGGCCGACGTCGGCGAACGTGAGTTCGCGAGGCCGGGCTGAAGAAACACCGTCGAGCGGAGGCTGGTCGGGCAGCCCACGGCGAGCGCTTTCAGACCCGCCGCACGGCCCGGGCACGGAGAAAAATGAAACGACTTCAGGCGTCAGGCCAACCCACTGGGCGCTCGCGGCCCACAGCGCCTCTCGGCGGCCGACGTCGAGCACGTCGAGCGATGAAGTTGGTCGGGCACACGGCGAGCGCCTTCGACCCGTCGCACTGCCCGGGCACTGAATGAAAGAAGCGACTTCAGGCGTCGAGGCCAACCCACTGGGCGCTCGCGGCCCACAGCGCCTCCTGGCGGCCGACGTCGAGCACATGCGCGGCGAGCGTGAGTTCGCGACGCCATGCCGAAGAAACGCCCTCGAGCGATGAAGCTGGTCGGGTACACGGCGAGCGCCGCTTCGACCCGTCGCACTGCCCGGGCGCTGAATGAAAGAAGCGACTTCCAGGCGTCGAGGCCAACTCCACTGGGCGCTCGCGGCCCACAGCGCCTTCGGCGGTCGACGTCGAGCACGTGGGCAGCGAGCGTGAATTCGCGACGCCGCGCTGAAGAAACGCCTCGACCGATGAAGTTGGTCGGGCAGACCACGGCGAGCGCCTCAGCCCCATCGCACTGAGAAAAAAGGAACGACTTCAGGGCTCGAGGCCAACCCACTGGGCGCTCGCGGCCCAGAGCGCCTCTTGGCGGCCGACGTCGAGCACATGCGCGGCGAGCGTGAGCTCGCGACGCCGGCCGAAGAAACGCCCGCTGAGGCCCGCGGCCTCGCTCGACCAGGCGAGCCACGCCGGCGTGTCGGCCGCCCGGGTAGGCGACGAAAGCAGCGGTCGAACGACGCCGAACGCGGCGCCGAGCCACCCCTTCAAATTTCGCCCGAGCGCGGTGCGAACGAGCCCGGGGTAGGCCGCGTTCACGGCGACGCCGAGGTGCGCTGCGCGACGCGCCAACGCCTGGGTGAACATGAGGTTCATGTTCTTCGTACGCAGGTAGGCGAGCGCGGGCACGAAGCCGCGCTCGAAGGCCAAGTCGTCGAGCACCACCGGCGCGTGCCGGAGCACCGCGGGCACGGCGCCCAAGACCACGACGCGCGCGCCCGGGGCCAGCCGCCCGAGCAGGGTGCGGCCCAACAGGTACGGGGCGAGGTGATTGACGGCGAGCGTCTCTTCGACGCCCTCGGCCGTGAGCCGACGGCCCGGCGAAATCACCGCGGCGTTGAGCACGACGACGTCGAGACGCTCGGCGGCCAGCTGCTCGGGGAGCGCCCGCACGTCGCCAAGCAGCCCAAGGTCGCAGCCGATCGCTCGCACCGCGCGCGCGGTGTGCTTCGCGGCGAGGCGGGCGCGGGCGGCCTCGAGCCGTTCACCCGGCCGGGCGACGAGGGTGAGGTCGGCACCACGAGACAAGAGCTGGTCGGCGATGGCCTCCCCCAGGCCGCCGCTCGCCCCCGTCACCACGCACCGCTGACCGAGCAGTTCTGCGCTCACTCCAGAAGTCTCGCAGAAATGCGCGCGCCACCCGAGGCCCAACGCCTCACCCCAAGTTTCGCTGACCTGAGCTGGTAACCCGCGCCCCTCGTGAGGTCTCAGCGAAGCGCGGCTCAGCTCGGCTGAACTTCAAGAATGCGAAGCCGGGGCCGGCCACTCGCGCGCGCCGGTGACGGTCTCGGCCCACTGCCAAAACCGACGAGCGTCGGCGGGGTCTTGGGCCTGGCGGCTGGGTTCGAAGGGCTTCTTTTCGGCCCAAAAGACGCCGGTGCTGGTGTCGAGCGAGGGGTCGACGGCGGTGAACGCGAGCGCGTCGACCGCGTCGTCGAACCGAGTCGCGAAGGGCATGAGCGGCATCACGTAGCGCAGCAACCAGCGCATCGGCCCGGTGGTCGAGCGCCACGCGGTTTCGGGCACGAACCCCGGGCAGACGGCGTGCACGGTGACGCGCGTAGGGCTCGCCCGGCGAGCCAACTCGAAGGCGAACCACAGCACCGCCAGCTTCGAATTTTTGTAAGCGCGGTCGGGGTCGTACCCGTTCGTCAACTCGGGGTCGGCGAAGTCGTAGTGCACGGGCGTGCCGCGAGAATCGGGCAAATGGAGCCGCGACGACACGCAGACGACCCGCCCCGGGCCCTGCGCGCCACCGACCCGAGCCAACAACTCGTGGGTCAACAGAAACGGCGCCAACGCGTTGACCGCCAAGGTCTCTTCGTGGCCATCGACGGTCGAACGGCGGGTGTGGCTCTGCTGCAGCACCCCCGCCACGTGCACGACCGCGTCGAACCGAAGCGTCGGGTCGAGGCGGTGGGCGAACGCACGAATCGCCGCGAACGAGGCCAGGTCGAGCCCGTGGCCTTCGACGCTCGCGCCGGGCACCTGTCTTTGAATTTCGGCGACCGCGCTCGCGTGGGCAGCGGGGTCTCTCGCGGTGAGCACGACGCGGTGGCCTTGGCGCGCCAACGCCAAGGCGAGGCCCCGACCCAACCCACGCCCACCGCCAGTGACGAGTACGGTTTTCGTCATGGCCTCACCTCGACGATTCGGTACGAACCAACGACGAGAGGTCGAGTTCTGACACCGTATTCTGCCGTTCGTCGAGCGCCACCAGCACGCACCGCGCCTGGTCGAACCCGGCGACGTCGTAGGCGACGTTCGACCCCGGGCTGTTGGGTTGGCGGTCGACCGCGAGCGGCAGCGAAGCCACTTTGTTCACCGTCAAGGTTGGCCCCGAACCGACGAGTTCGACAATCGACGGGTCGCTGGCGAAGCGCTGCACCAAGAACGACTGGCGGGTCGCCGGCATCGCCAAGGCGACGCGCTCCCAGGTGTGCAGCGCGTCGGGTGCGACCAACGAAAGGGGCTGCCAGACCTTGCCGTCGAAGAGGGCGGCCGACGTCGTGCCCGTGCGCACCACCCCGCCGAGGCGAGCGTCGAACGACAGGCTGAACGCCCCGGCTTCTTGGGCGAGGTCGGCCGCGGGCACCGCCGCGCCTTTCTTGGGCTTCGCCCAGCGCTGGCCGTCAAAGACCCACGTGGCGTCTTGCCGATGGCCGTTCGACTTTTGGGGCCCCCACACGACCAGCACGTTTCGAGCGGAGTCGAACGCCGCCAAGGGCCACACGACCTTGGGCGTCGGGTCGGGGCCGCACAGCGGCTGCCACGAAGGCCCGGCCGGGTCGAGCGAGAGCACGGCCCCCGACGAAGCGAGCCCGCACAACCGGCCGCCCCAGCCCGCGAATCGCACCTGGAGGCCGACCCGCGCCCCCAACGCCGGCGCCGCAGCGGCGTCGCTCACGAGGCCGACCCAATGGCCGTCGGCCAGTCGCGCCACCCCGCCCATGTTGTTGGTGGCCAGCAGCGACGACTCAACCCAGGTCACGTCGGTGACGTTGTACAGGTTCGGCGCTCTACCAACCGGTCGCGGAGCAGACCAATGAAAGGGCATGAGGCCGTTCTATTCAGAAACAAAGCGAAACGGTGCTTCGCTGACAGAGCGAAACGATCGACACGTCTGTTCGCGGCGCCTCACCGCGAGGCGCTGCGGCGCCGACGCACGTTGAACCAAGCCAACAGCGCGACGCCGAGCATCGACTCGGTGCCCCCCGCCGAGCAGCCGCAGCCCGGCTTGAAGACCGGCTCGGGGGTCG
>JBGAIY010000025.1:0-33755 GCA_044225205.1 Myxococcaceae bacterium
GTCGGTCACCGAAGGTCACCCCGACAAGATCTGTGACCAGATTTCTGACGGCGTGGTCGACGCGCTCATCGAAAAAGACCCCCACGCGCGCATCGCGGTCGAGACGTTGGTCAAGACGGGCATCGCCATTGTCGCGGGCGAAGTCACCACCACCGCGTGGATCGACATACCCAAGATCGTTCGCAACACGATCACCAAGATTGGCTACACCGATTCGGCCATGGGCTACGACGGCCACACCTGTGGCGTCATGGTGGCCATTGAAGGCCAGTCGCAAGACATCGCCCGCGGCGTCGACGAAAAGTCGAACAAAGAACAGGGCGCCGGCGACCAGGGCATGATGTTCGGCTACGCCTGCAACGAAACGCCCGAGTTGATGCCCGCGCCGATTCACTACGCGCACGCGTTGACCAAGCGGCTCGCCGACGTGCGTCGCAAAAAACACGAGTGGATTCGCCCCGACGGCAAGAGCCAGGTCACCATTGAATACGTCAATGGCAAGCCCACGCGCATCGACGCGGTGGTGCTCTCGACCCAACACGCCGAAGAAGTGACGAACAAGAAGATCAAAGAAGCCATCATGGAAGACGTGATCAAACCGTCACTCCCGGCGAAGTTGGTCGACAAGAAGACGAAGTACTACATCAACCCCACGGGCCGTTTCGTCATCGGCGGCCCCATGGGCGACTCGGGCGTCACCGGCCGCAAGATCATCGTCGACACGTACGGCGGCATGGGCCGGCACGGCGGCGGCGCGTTCTCGGGCAAAGACCCCTCGAAGGTCGACCGCTCGGCCGCGTACATGGGCCGCTACATCGCCAAGAACGTGGTCGCCGCGGGCCTCGCGACGCGCTGCGAAGTGCAGGTCTCGTACGCCATTGGCGTGGCCGAACCGGTCAGCGTCATGGTCGAGACCTTTGGCACCTCGGTCGTCGGCGAAGACAAAATCGCCGCGGCGGTGCGCGAAGTGTTCGGGCTCAAGCCGCGCCAGATCATCGAGCACCTCGACTTGCTGCGCCCCATTTACCAGCGCACGGCGGCGTACGGTCACTTCGGCCGCCCCGAATTCAGCTGGGAAAAGACCGACAAGAAAGAAGCGTTGCGCGACGCGCTCGGCGTGAAAGTGCACGCGGCGTAAGAAGCCGGCCTCGGTCTTTGAAATGGCGCGTTCGGGCGGCAAGAAAATCAAGACGTCACTCACGTCGCTGGCGGCCTCGCTCGACACCCGAAAGCGAGCGCTGCCGGCCGACGCGCGGCCGCCCCCGAGCGGCACGTTGCGAGCCCAACCGCCTTCGAGCGTCAGTGTCAAAGCCGAACCGCCCCGGGCGGCCCCTCTTTCCAACGCGGTGCGCCCAGCGGTGACGGTGGCATCAAAACCGGCCCCAACGACGGCGCGCCCGATTTCGCGCGCCGGAGTAGGCTCTGGCCCAATGTCTTCACGTTCTGGGTCTTCGGGTTCTGGCGGCGGCTCCGGGTCGGGCAACAAACCACCTGGGCCGACCCCTCGGGCCGACACCAAGCCCACGGCCAGCCGCTCGTGGTCACCCGCGCAGACGGTGGGCCGCGACGCGGCGCTGGCGTCGTTGCGCAAGGCCCCGAGCGCGGCCCCCAGCAAAGTGCCGACGCTGGCGAACACCGCGGGAGGCGCGGCGAACACCACCGCAGGTGACGCGCGGCGCAAGTACCCGCGGGTCGAATTGGGCGCCAAGGCCCGGCTGTCGATGGCCGACGCGCCGAACCGCTTCTTCGAAGCCGCGTTGCCGACGGTGAACATTTCGGTGGGCGGCATGTTCTTGCGCTCGAGCTTCTTCTTGAAGCTGGGCACCAAGTTGTTGGTCGAGCTGACCTTGCCGCCGAAGGGGCGGCTCGTGCGGGTCAAAAGCGAAGTGGTTCGGGTCGAGACCTCAGACGACGGCCACGCCGGCTTCGCGCTGCGTTTCACCGAATACCTCGACGGCAGCGAAGTGATTTTGGCGACGCACTTCTTGTCGCCGGTGCTTCGAGAGTTCTTGGCTGAATATTCGAAGCAGCACGGTTTCGACGCGAGCCCCGAGTACATTGCGCACACTGCCGACGTCTTGGCGGCCTGGGAGCTGCGCAAAGCCGAGCTCGGCGGCGACGTGTGGAACCTCGTGCCCCGAAAACAGGAGTGACGTGAGTCTGTTCGAAGCCATTGTTTTGGGCCTGGTGCAGGGCATCACCGAGTTTTTGCCCATTTCGTCGACCGCGCATTTGCGCATCGTGCCGGCGCTCTTGGGCTGGCCTGACCCGGGCGCCGCGTATTCGGCGGTCATTCAGCTGGGCACGACGGCGGCGGTGTTGGTCTATTTCGCGAAAGACCTGGGTCGGCTGACGGCGGCGTTCGTCGACGGGCTCAAGAAACGGCAGCCGTTCGCGACCACCGAGTCGCGCTTGGCGTGGTTCGTGGGGTTGGGCACGCTGCCCATTGGGGTGTTGGGGCTGTTGTTCAAAAAAACCATCGAGACGTCGCTGCGCTCGCTCTACGTCATTTCGGCCTCGCTCATCGTGTTGGCGCTGGTGCTGTTGGTGGTCGAGCGGTTGGCGAAGCACACCCGTTCGCTCGAAGGCATGACACTGAAAGACGGCCTGGTCATCGGCCTGTGGCAGGCGGTGGCGTTGATACCGGGCAGCTCGCGCTCGGGCACGACGCTGACCGGCGCGCTGTCGTTGGGGTTCAACCGAGCCGACGCCGCGCGCTACTCGTTCTTGTTGTCGATACCGGCGACCACGCTCGCCGGCATTTTCGAACTGAGGCACCTGTTGCAGGCGGCCGACCGACCCGACACCGTGCTCTTGGCCGTGGGCACCGGGGTGTCGTTCGCGACCGGGCTCTTGGCGATTTGGGGGTTGCTGCGGTTTCTGCGCACCCGGTCGACGCTGGTGTTCGTCGTGTACCGCGTGCTGGCAGGAGTGGGGCTGTTGGGCCTGTTGTCGGTGGGGCTCTTGAGCCCGTGATGCGCCCGCTCGACCTCGACGTCGACGTGAAAGACGAGAACGGGCACCTCGTTCGCGAGCTGCACGGCGTCACGCTCGCCATGATTCTCGACAAGCTGGTCGCGACCTACGGCTGGCCCGAGCTCGCGGCGCGCATTCGCATCAACTGCTTCGCGGTCAACCCCAGCACCAAGTCGAGCCTCACGTTCTTGCGCCGCACGCCCTGGGCGCGGGCGAAGGTCGAAGAACTCTACATTTTGACGCGCACCGCCGAGCTGTTGGGGCGACCGCTGCCCGAATGAGGGTCGAGGCAACCACCCCAGTTCACTGCACATTCGGCCGTGAAGCTTGAAGCACCGGGGTCGTCGAAGTGCTACACCCGCGCTCCCACGGAGATTCACGATGCCCGGACGTTACGGTTTGCTCGCCGCCCTGCTCAGCCTCAGTGCCTTCGCCGAAGAATCGGCCGCTGACATTTCTCGAAAATCAAAAGACAGCGGGGCCCTGAACTTGGTCGGGCTGACGGCTGAAATGAAGCTCGTCACGACCGGGGCCGACGGCAAAGTCAAAGAGCAGGTGCTCTCGACGTCGTCGAAGCGCATCAATTCGAAGAGCCACGCCTTGGCCCGGTTTTCGGCGCCCGTCGGCGTGGCGGGCGTCGCGGTGCTCACCATTGAAGGCGAGCCCGGTGAAGGCGACGACGTGTCGCTGTACCTGCCGAAGCTCAAGCGCGTTCGAAAGGTCGCGAAGTCTGACCGCGGCAAAGCCTTCATGGACACCGACTTCGCGTACGCCGACATCGCCAGCAACGGCACCAAAGACGAAGACTTGAAGCGCTTGCCTGACGACAAGGTCGACGGGCGGCCGTGCTTCGTGCTGCAAGGCAAGGGTGACGACACGTCACCCTACGGGCAGGTGACCTTGTTCGTCGACCAACAGACCTACGTGCCGCTCAAGGTCGAATACCAAGACAAGGGCGGCAAGCCGTTCAAGCGGTACCACACGCTCAAGCTCAAATCGTTCAAAGACCGTACGCTCGCGGCCGAGTCGACCATGGAAAACCTGCAGACCGGCTCGAAGACCCAAATGACCGTGCTCAAGCTCGAAGACTCGACCCTGGGCGACGACGCGTTCACCGAACGAGCCCTCGAGCGAGGGTAGGCCCGTGCGCGGCGCGTTCACCACGATGACCGGGTGCTGGGCGGCGTGCTGGGCGGCGGTCGCCCTGGCGCAAGCCCCCGCCGTCGAACCGTTCGGCCCCGACGTCACGGGCAACGCCGACGCGGGCGTGGCCGAGGCCCCCCCCGGCATTGAAGCGTTCGAGCCCGTGGCCGAGCCGAGCGTGCCCGCACCGCCCGAGGCGCGGGTCGACGCATTCGAAGAAACACCCGAAGTGCCCACCGTGACTTTGCACGGCCACGTGCGCGGCGACAGCTCGGTCGACACCCGGTTCGATTCTCCGCGCAACGTGCCGCTGGCCGAAAACGTCGCCGAGGCGCGGCTCAAAGGCGCCGTGGGGGCCGACGTCAAAATCAATTCGTGGCTGAGGTTGGTGCTCGAAGGCCGCGCGCAGCTGCGCTTCGCCACCCAGCGTGACTTCGACCGGCCGAAGGCGTTCTTCGAGCCGACGCTGGGCGACGCGTTCGTCGACCTCTATTCGTCGAAGGTCGACTGGCGCATCGGCAACCAGCGGGTCGCCATTGGGGCCAACACCGCGCTCGCGCCGAGCGACGCGCTCAACCCCCGCGACCTGCGCGAGAGCATCGTGCTGAGCGAACTCGAAGACTCGGTGCTGCCGACCTTCGCGATTCGCGCGCAGGGCGAATTGGGCAAAATGAACTGGCTCGTCGCCTACGCGCCGTTCTTTCAGCCGCACCGGTATTTCGTCTTTGGCCAAGACGAGGCGTTGATGCAGCCCGCCCTGAGCCCGGCGTTCGACAACCGGCGCCTCGACCCGAGCATCGAAGACTTCGTGCAAGAGCGGCTGCTCGAAACCCGCCGCCCCGTGCCCTTCGCCGGAGACACCGCGCTGCGCCTGGTCTCGCGCGGCAAAGTCAAAGTCGGGGCGAGCTGGGTGTGGGTGAACGAGAAGCTGCCGCGGGTGACGGTCGATGCTGAACTGGCCGCGTTGAGCCGCGCGCAAGCCGCCGGCAAGCCGGTCGACTCGGCGGCCGCGCTGTCGGTGCTCAACCGCCTGCAAGCCGGCCAGACGCTGTTTCGGGGCACGTACGGTCGGCAGCACCTGTTCTCAGTCGAAGGGTCGAGCCTGGTCGGGCCCGGGCAGCTCGACGTCGACGTCACCTACACCCCTCGCCAGACGTTCGTCGACCCGGGCTTCGCGCCGCTCGACAAGGCCGCCTTCACCTGGGTGTTGGGCTACAGCCAGGCCTCAGAATCTCCCGTCTTCTATTCAATCAACTACCTGGGCATGGCGGTGCCCGACGTGGGTGCGCAGCAGCAGCTCATGTTGCTCGAACCGGCGACGGCGGTGGGCGCGGCGCGCACCGCGTTCTTTCACCTCTTCATTGGAGCCGTGGCGGTGCCGGTGTGGAAGCAGCGCTTCGAGCTGCAGTTGCGCGCGGCGTTCGAGCCGGTGCAGCTGAGCTTCGCCGCCGGGCCTCGGGTCACCTTTCAAGCCGTCGACCGGCTCAAGGTGTGGCTCGCGGGAGAAATTTACCAAGGGGCGAGTTGGACCCCCTTCGGCTACTTCGCACGAAACAACAAAGTCGTCGTCGGCGCCCGTTACGACGTGTTTTGATTCTCGCGTCGCTTGGGGTGGCTGGCTCTGGCGACGAACGCCATGCGCTCGGTGGGGGTCGGCATGTCTGAGTTTTTCGACAAAGTATTTTCGTCGGCGGGCTTCATGCCGCACGGTCACTGTTATTTGTGGAACCCGGCGCTGGTGTGGTTGCACGTCATTTCTGACGGGCTCACGGCGGCCGCGTACACCACCATACCGTTCACCCTGTTCTACTTTGCCCGCAAGCGTCGCGACGTACCTTTCAATTGGGTGTTGCTGTGCTTCGCGATGTTCATCATCGCCTGCGGGGCGACGCACGTTCTGGAGATCTGGACGTTGTGGGTGCCGTCGTACTGGTTGTCGGGCTCGGTGAAAGCGCTCACCGCCGCGGCGTCGGTGCCCACCGCGGTCTTGCTGGTGCGGTTGCTGCCGACCGCCATTGCCCTGCCCACGTCGGGGCAACTGCAGAAGGCGCTGGCTGAACTCGAACAGGTCAAAGCCGGGCTCGAAGAGCGGGTGCGTGAACGAACCGACGAGCTGGTCAAGAAGAACGAACAGCTCGCCGCCGAAGTGGCCGAGCGCAAGAAGGTCGAGGCGCGGTTGCTCACCAGCGAGCTGCGGCTTCGCCGGTTGGCCGACTCGGGGCTCATCGGGCTGCTCACCGCCGACGACGAAGGCCACATTCTCGACGCGAACGATTCGTTCTTGAAGCTCGTCGGCTACAGCCGCGAAGAGCTGACGTCGGGGGCGCTGACCCGACAAAAGCTGACCCCACCGGAGTGGCACGACGACGACGTGAAGGCGGTCGCCCAGTTGCGCGCCACGGGCGCCATGCTGCGCGAAAAAGAATACATGCGGCGCGACGGCACCCGGGTGCCGGTTCTGGCGGGGGCTGCGGTGGTCGAGGCCGGGCACGAACTCATTTCGTTCGTGGTCGACCTGACCGAGCGCAAGCGCGCCGAAGCCGCCATTGCGAAGTTGACGGCCGAACGCCAAGCCGACGCGCGCTTCAGGGAGCTGCTCGAAACGGCTCCCGACGCCATGGTCATTGTCGACGAGGCGGGCACCATTGTGCTCGTCAACGCGCAGACCGAACGCCTGTTCGGGTACACGCGCGAAGAATTGGTCGGCCACTCGGTCGACGCGCTCGTGCCCGACCGGGTTCGCCCGCAGCACCCGCTCCACCGCGCTTCGTACTATTCGTCGCCGCAGTCACGGCAGCTGCTCGCGGGGCTTGAATTGTCGGCCCGCAAGAAAGACGGGTCTGAATTTCCCGTCGAGGTGAGCTTGAGCCCGCTCACCACGTCGAACGGGGTGCTCGTTTCGAGTGCCATTCGCGACGTCACCAAGCGCCGAGAAACCGAAGCGGCGCTGAGGTCGTCGAACCGCGAGCTCGAGGCGTTCAGCTACTCGGTCGCCCACGACTTGCGAACGCCGTTGCGCGGCATCAACGGGTTCGCTCAGGTGCTGTACGACGACTACCGCGACCGGCTCGACGCCGCGGGCGCGCAATACCTCGAAAAAATTCGCGAAAACACCAAGCGCATGGGGCTTTTGATTGACGCGTTGCTCTCGCTCGCGCGCGTCAGCCGGGCCGAGGTGAGGCACGAGCGGGTTGACCTGTCGGCCATGGCGAGGGCGGTCGCCACCCAATGCGCGGCCCTCGAGCCCGACCGCGCGGTCGACTTCGTGATTCGAGACGGGCTGTTCGCCCGCGGAGACGCGACCTTGTTGCGTACCCTGCTGGACAACTTGATCAACAATGCGTTCAAGTTCACCCACGGGGTGGCCTCGCCGCGCATTGAGTTCGGGGCTTCGCCCGTCAATGGGGCGCCGGTCTTTTGGCTGCGTGACAATGGGGCAGGCTTCGACATGGCCCATGTCGACAAGTTGTTCGTGGCATTTCAGCGGCTGCACGGCCCCAGAGAATTTCCGGGTACGGGCATTGGGCTGGCGACGTGTCAGCGAATCGTCACGAGACACGGCGGTCGAATTTGGGCCGAAGGTGCAATATCTGCGGGCGCGACGTTCTACTTTTCGTTACCAGACCAGGTCTCGCCAGGAGCCGCGCCGTGAGCAAAGTCATTCTGTTGGTCGAAGACAACGAAAGCGATGAGCTGTTGACGCTGCGGGCGTTCAAAAAGACGAACACCGCCAACGAAGTCGTCGTCGTGCGCGACGGGGCCGAAGCGCTCGACTACTTGTTTCGCACCGGCGCGTACGCCAACCGCGAAGCCTCCCTGCCCACGGTGATGTTGCTCGACCTCAACTTGCCCAAAGTCAGTGGGCTCGAGGTGCTGCGTCGAGTGCGGGCCGACGAGCGCACCAAATTGCTGCCCGTCGTGGTGCTGACGGGGTCTCGCGAAGACGAAGACATTCTGCGGAGCTATTCGCTGGGCGCCAACGCGTACGTGCGCAAACCGGTCGACTTTGCCGAGTTCATGAAAGCGACCGAGACGTTGGGGCTCTTTTGGCTGTTGCTCAACGAGACGGCCACGGGCCGCGGCACCAAGTGAAGTGACATGACGGTGGTGCGAAACAACGAGGCGGGTTGGTCGGTTGAAGGGTAGCCTTCGCTTCGACCCGCACCGCCATGTCGCACCTTGACGAGGAGCAGCTGCTCCGTTTGACGTTGGGCACGTTGCCTGCTGCGGCGCTCGCCGAGGCGGCGGCCCACGTTTCGGCGTGTACCGAGTGCCACGCGCGGCAGCAGAGCCTCGCCGCCGCGGTGTTCGCGAAGACGGTGGCGGCGCCCATTTCGAGCGTCGCTCCGGGAGTGCCGACCCAGCCCGACCGACCGGCCGCGAAAGCCGCCGACCCCGCGAGTTCGCTGGCGCGGGGCACGGCGCTCGGGCGCTACGTGTTGCTCGAGCGGCTGGGCGCGGGCGGCATGGGTGAAGTGTTCGCGGCGTACGACCCGCAGCTCGACCGCAAGGTGGCGCTCAAGTTGCTGCGGGGGGCTTCACCTTCGGCCGACGCGCGGGCCCGGCTGACGCGCGAAGCCCAAGCCATGGCGCGGTTGCAGCACCCCAACGTCGTGGCGGTGCACGACGTGGGCACCTTTGGAGACCGCGTCTTCATCGCCATGGAGTTCATCGACGGGGAGACGTTGACCGACTGGCTGCGCGGCGACCGTTCGTGGAAAGACGTGGTGCGGCTGTTTCTGCAAGCGGGCAGCGGGCTCGGGGCGGCGCACCGGGCGGGCCTCATTCACCGTGACTTCAAGCCCGACAACGTGCTCATCGGCACCGACGGGCGGCCGCGCGTGCTCGACTTCGGGCTCGCCCGGCAAGCAGTCACCCCCGCCGCCAGTGCCGTCGGCCCGACGGCGGCCCCGCCCCTCACGGCGGCGGTGGGTGCGCTCCCGGCCGCCGAAAGGCCCCACAGCCTTGAAATCGCGGGCGATTCATGGGCCGCGCCGGTCGCGAAGGCCACCGACACGCCGGGCTCGAGCCCGGTGCTGGCGGCGCAGCTCACGCTCGAAGGCGCGGTCATGGGCACGCCGGGGTACATGGCTCCGGAGCAGCTGGCCGGGTTACCGACCGACGCGCGCAGCGACCAATTCTCGTTCTGCGTGGCGCTCTACGAGGCGCTGTACGGCCGGCGGCCTTTCAACGGGCCGACGCTGCAGCACGTGGCCGACGCCATCAACAACGGGCCGTTGCCGCCACCCCCGCCCAATTCACCGGTGCCGCCGTACGTCTTCGGGGTGGTGAAGCGCGGGCTCGCCCCCAACCCGGCCGACCGTTTCGCCGACATGCAGGCCTTGTTGGCGACGCTGCGGCCCCGCCGCCAACGCAGCTGGCGCACCGTCGCCACCATGGCGGCGCTCGCGTTGGTGTCGGTCGCCGGCGTCGGGTACGCGCTCTGGTCGGCGCAGCGCCTGCGGGTGTGCGGCGGTGCCGAGCTGCGGCTCGCCGACGTGTGGGACACCGCGACCAAAGAGAAGCTGCGCGCCGCTTTCGAGCATTCGGGCAGCCCGCTCGCGGCCGACGCGTGGAAGACGACGATGCGCACGCTCGACACCTGGTCGCTCGAATGGGTGAATGCGTCGCGCGAGGCGTGCGAGGCGTCGCGGCTGCGAAAAATCGACTCGCCGGCGCTCTACGAAATGAAGACGGCGTGCCTCGACGGGCGCTTGCAGCGGCTGCGCGCGCTCACCCACCTGTTCGAAGACGCCGACCGCGACATCGTGGCGCACGCGTCGGCGGCCGCGGCGTCGCTCGACCCCGTGGCCGACTGCTTCAACCTGCAAGCCCTGTCAGAGAAAACGCAGTTCGACGAAACGGCGCGTGCGGCGGGTACGGTGTTGACGGCACGCACCACCGAGGCGCGGGCCCTCTTCGACGCCGGCAAGTACGCGCGCGGCGTCGACGTGTTGCGCACGGCCGTGACGGGCGACACGCCTCCCAGAGTTCAAGCCGAGGCGCTCCTGTGGCTCGGGCGGTTGCTGCTCAAGAATGGGCAACCGTCGGAGGCTCGGGAGGCGAACGTGCAGGCGGCGGCGCAGGCGCTGCGGGCGAACGACCCCAAGCTCGAAGCCATTGCGTTCAGCCGGCTGCACGCCAACGAGGGCTTCGACGACACCGAGCCGAGCGACGCCGAAACCTGGAGCCACCTCGCCCACGCCGCGGCCTCGGTCGCCGCCCAAGACTGGGAGGTGGCGTACGAATTGTCGCTCAACGACGCGCTCGTGGCGCTGCGGCGGCGCAAGCTCAACGAAGCGTTGAGGCAGTTCGAGCGCGCGCTGGCGTTGGTCGAAGAGCACCGCGGCGTCTCGCACCCCGACGTCGCGTCGATGCACGACAACCTGGGCGTCACCTTCTCGGCGGCGGGCGACTTCGCGGCGGCCATCGAGCAGTTCGACCGCAGCTACGCCTTGCACGTGTCACTCGAGGGCGCCGACCACCCGAATACCGCCATGGCCGAGGCGAACTTGGCGTTTGCCCTGCGCAACGTCGGCCGCTTTCGCGAAGCCATTGGCCACGACGAGCATTCGCTGTCGGTGCGCCGGGCGACTTTGGGCGAAAACCACCCCGAGACGCTGAAATCATTCGAGAATTTGGCGAAAGACTACTTGCTGGCCGACCGACGCGACGAAGCCTTGGGCCTGCTGCAGCACAGCCTCGAGGTGCGAACGACGCTCTTTGGGCCGTTGTCGCGCGAAGTCGCTCAGACGCTCGACCTGCTGGTCGACGTGTACCAAGCCAACGGCGCGTGGAAAGAGGCGCACGCCACGGCGACTCGCGAGCTCGACATCATGCGGGCGGTGGCGGGGCCCGAAAGCCTCGGGGTGGCCACCGCGCTCGTGACCATGGGTACGCTCGACACCCACCTGGGCCACTGGGCCGAAGCGAAAGGGCACCTCGTGGAGGCGCTCCGGGTGCGGCGGGCCAAGGTCGGAGAGAGCGGCGAAACGGCGACGGTCTATGACGCGCTGGGCGACTTGGCGTTGGCCATGGGTTCGGCGGGCGAAGCGGTCGACGCTTTCAACCGGGCACTCGCCATTCATGAGAAAGCGGGTCACACGGCCGCGGTGAGCGCCGACCTGGTGGGCTTGGGTCGCGCCGCGCTGTTGGTGAACCAACCGGCGACGGCGGTGAAGGCGCTCGAGCGGGCGCTCGCATTGCACGGCACGGGCGAAGACCCGAAGGCCTTGGCGGTGACCCGGCTCGAGCTGGGTCGGGCCTTGTGGTTCACCAGCCCCGAGGCCCAGCCGCGCGCCCGTGAGTTGTTGACGCAGGCCCTGCTCTCGATGAGCGAGCCCACCCGGAGCCAGACCCAGGCCGCGCTCGCGCGGCGCGGCTTGGTCATTGTCTTGAACGACGGCGTCGACGCTGGGCTGTAGCCACTGCGGTAGCGCCTCACAACTTCGTCATCGCGTCGGTTCAGGAGAGAGGTTCTCGTGGCATGCGTTTGGTGCACGGCCGTAGCGACCGATTCGGCACCACTGCCCATCTGATTGAACGCTGCGCGCACCGCGGCGGTGGCAGCCGATTCGGCGCCACCGCCCATCTGACTCGACCTTGACGGCTGCGCGAACCGCGGGCGGGAGGCCGATTCGGCGCCACCGTCCATCTGACTCGACCTTGAACGCTGCGCGCGCCGCCCTGTCGGCGTGTCACCCACGGGCGCGCGGCGGGCATCACCGTTCGTTCATGACCTGGAGCTTCGGTGCCATTGAAACCGCTCAGCCGTCGCGAAGGAAGGAGAGGCTGGTTCTACGTCATGGCCGAGGCCGTAAGCTCACTGACTTCGGCGCCCAGAGCTTGTCTCGGTTTGCGCGCGAGTTCTGGTGGCGAGCGCGACTATGCGCGCGCAGAGGCCCACGGCATCGCGCATTGATGACCGACGTCGTCACCAGCGCTGATGATACGATTCGCACCGTGATTGCTCGCCTCGCATCGTCTGTGGCCATTGGAGTGTGGGTCGTTCTCATCGCTGGCTGCACCGACCGGCCTCCATCGTCTGCCGCGGCAACGTTGGTGGTGACGCCCCGCTCGCTCGACTTCGGCGCGGTGGCGGCCGCCAGCACCACGACGCGTACGCTCTCGTTGTCGAACGGAGGTGGCGCGGCGCTCACCCTGACCAGCGTGCGTGTCACCGACGATGCGCGCAGCGCCTTCGCCGCGTCTCCGGTCACGAAAATCGCCGTGGGCGAGACCGTCGAGGTGACGGTGACCTACCACCCGCTCTCGGCGGGCATCGACTCGGCGACCATTGCGTTCGAGACCGACTCGCGCACGACGCCCGAGGTGTTGGTGCCGTTGGCCGGCCATGTCGACGGGGTGCTGAGCCAGGGCGACAGCGGCATGGTGGCCGACGCCAGCGTGTCGGGTGACGGCGGCGCGCGCGCCGACGCGGGCTCGTCGCCCGACGCTGGAGTGTCGACTGATGCCGGCACTCCCTTCGACGGTGGGGCTCCGTTCAGCGACGGTGGGTCACGGCTCGACGGAGGTGGCCCTGCACCTGACGCGGGGGCCGTGACCTCCGTCGTCAAGGTTCACCTCACCGGGTCGCTCGAGACCATCAGCGCGTCACTCAATGGCGGCCCCGCGGTGCCAGTCGCGAACAACTCGGTGACCCCGTTCGCCACGAAGCTCGCCCCAGGAGCGGCCTACACGGTCACGACGACGGGCGCGGTATACGGCCAAATGTGCACCTCGGCGAACGCGTCGGGCACCGTTGGCTCGGGCGATGTGACCGTCGAAGTGCAGTGTTCTTGCCCCGGCAGCTGGCAACCGCTCACCTCGACGCAGGTCGAGGCCTACGGTTTCAACCACGTACCGAACAGCGTCGTGGCCGACGGGCGCTTGGTGGTC
Organism: Myxococcaceae bacterium; assembly: GCA_044225205.1. Lineage (GTDB taxonomy): Bacteria > Myxococcota > Myxococcia > Myxococcales > Myxococcaceae > JAEUJT01. The sequence goes on from JBGAIY010000025.1 coordinate 13,018, forward strand.
GCGGCGGCTCGTGGCACCGACGGCCAGACGAGCCATCTCATCAAACCGCTCGACGGGGGTACCGTCGTGTCGCTGAACTGGCCCAAGCCCACCGACCACGGCGATTCGGCCGTGGTCTGGGTGCCCGACGCGAAGCGCGCCTTCGCTTGTTCGACGACCGATACCTGCTTCGTCATCAACCCCGAGACGGGCCTCGTGACGGTCGCGAACGCGCTCGGTCACCCGACGATTTCGTACGAGACCGAAATGGTGGTCATTGGCGCGAGCGTGCTGGTCTCGAACTTGCCCACCTCAGAGCGGGCGATTTACAGCATTGCCGCCGACCAGTGGGCGACGGTGCCCCAACCTCCGTTCGACGCAGGTTGTTGTTCGGCCATGGCGTACACCGGCACCGAGGTGTTGAGCTACGGGGGTATCGGGCATCGGCGAATGTTCGCGTACGACCCGACCAACAAGCTCTGGTCTGAGCGGTTCACCGACGGGGGCCCGACGTGGGTGCCGACGTCGAGCCCCTGGGGCTACAACCAGTATTACGGCACCATGTCGGCGGGCGAATACGTCGTCATCGCTCCGAATTCGACGGGCGGCCGCTACAACCCGACCTCGAATACGTGGGTGGGTTTGCCCGACGCCGGCGGTGGCGACTTGTCGACCGGTTCGTACACCTACTTGCCGTCTGACGACGGGGTCGCCATGGTCAAGACCGACCTCGACACCGGCGTCGTGGGCACGCGGTGGACCCGAGCGACCGACCGTTGGCAGAACTTCTCGGCGGTCAACGCGCCCCAGCTGCGACGCCACCCCGTCACCGCGCTCACCCCGACGGGCCTGGTGATGTGGGGGGCAACACCCAACAAGTTCGGCACCCGCACGATTCAGTCGGGCCTCGTTTACGAATGGGCGAGCGCCACCGACACCTGGTCGAACGACGGCGTCACGCCGTCGCCCTACGTCGCGAGCCACGGCGGCTCGTCGGGAGGCTCGGCCGGAATGAGCTGGTCACCCGCGCTGATGAAGCCGTTTCTGATGTCGAACGGCTTCGGTCAGTCGGTCGGTGCTGTGTTCGACCCGACGAGCCGAACCTGGTCGTCGCTGCCGGCGCCCAATTGGTCGAGCCCGACGTACCATGTGATGACGGCTGCTGGGGGCACGTGGCTCTTCGTGACGGCCGGGGGCGGGTACACCTTCAACACGACCAACAACACGTGGGTCGCGTGGCCGGTGGCGCTCAACAACGTGCTGAAAGCGAACTCCGCGTACGGCGACGAACCCGTCTTGGCCTACGCCGCCAACCGCCTGGTCATTTGGCTCGGCACCGCCACCTATGTGCTCAACCCGACCGACAACACGTTCGTGCAGGCGAGCAACGCGGGGGCACCGGCGGCGACCTACAGCTTCTCGGCCGCGTGGGCCGTCATCGACGGGCAGCGGGTCGCCGTCTGGGGAGGCTTGGCCACCGACTCGATGACGTTGCGCAACACCGGAGCCCTGTATGACGTCGCGAGCGACACCTGGGCTCCGATGTCGACGACCGGCGCCCCGTCACCGCGCTACGGCGCCTCCGCCACGTGGACCGGGAGCGAATTCGCGGTCTACGGCGGCAACACCAGCCACACCTCGAGCACGGGCGACACGGTGCTCGGCCTCTACGACCCGACCACCGACCGTTGGCGAACCGTGACCGCGCCGAGCTTCGTCGGCACACAGCTGTACAACGCGGTCGCGTGGAGCGGCTCCAAGGTCATGCTCTTCAACGGAGGCGGCACCGGCGCGGTCACCTCGGGCGCGCAGTTCGACCCCGTCGCCAATGCGTTTACCTGCATGGCCGCCGAAAACGCGCCAGGGTGGCGCACGCGCCCGCTCGCGTTGTGGGTCGGCGACCGGTTGATGGTCTACGCCGGTTCGAACAGCGGCTCTGACACGGGCGGGTTGTACACGCCGTAAGTCAACGCTTCGAGATTTCGAGTTCGACGACACTGAAGGGCTCGGCGGGCGCTGGCACGCGCAACACCCCACCGTCGAAGCTGCTCTGCTCGGTGACGTCTTCTTCGAGGCCGCGGGTCTCGGCGCGCTCGTACAACGCATCGTACAGCGGCTGGTACTGGGCAAACGCCGCGTCGAATTCGGCGGCGAACGCCCGCTGAATCTCGGGCGAGGCCTGACCCGACGTCAGCAGCGCCTGGGTATGGGTCATTCGTGCGTACGTCGCAAATTCAACGGCGAACGACTCGAAGACGGTGCAGTCGGGCGTCTGGCCGAGCCCCGAAGTCTCGTGGCCCGAACTGTCGCAGTACGCCGTGAGGGCTTGGCAGGTGGCGGTGCTGCCGAGCGTCGCCTGCAGGTGGTGTGCGCCCGCGCAGGCCAGGGGCACCGAGGCCACGGTGAGTTCGCTGTACAGGTTGGCCAGCCCTTCTTGCCGCAGGGCATGTCGTGACGAAATGGTGCGGCGCACCACCTTCGCTGGCGAGGCGGCCAGCCCGTCGATGACAAAGACCCACTGGAGCGGGCGGCCGGGGGCGTGAACCGGGTCGGTGCGACCCGGCCCGACCCCCCAGTCGGTGCGCACGGCCCGTTCGTGGTCGAAGAGCGCTTTCGCCGCGAGGAGGCCCTGTTTTTCAGGGTCGGTGAGCTTCGCGGCGACCGACGACGGCATCGACGCGCCCGAGGGCCCGGCGAGGTACGCGAACAGCTCGGTTTGCACTGGCTCCAGCGACGTCTTCGCTCCGGGAAAATCGTTCACGAAGTTCGCCAGCGCCGTGAGAAACGAGAGTTGCTCGTGCGGGGTGAAGCCGGCGGCGAACACCTCGAGCCGCTGGGGCGTATCGGTGGCCGCGACGCGAACCCACGGAGACGACGACTGGGCTTCGACGCGCGGGCCGCGCAGCCACGAGAGCCATTCGAACACTCGGTAGCTGGCGCGGGGCAGGCCGCGGGCGCTGCCGAAGGCGTGGCCGACGACGGTGAAAGGCGCTTCGCCCAGGTCTTGAAAGGTCTGGGTGGCCTGGTCGTCGTACCCGGCGGCGTCATAGGCCAGCATGGTCGCTCCCGCGTGAGCGGCGGCCACGAAGCTGGTGTTGACGTTGTCGGCGCTCAGGTCTTCATAGACGCTGTAGTTCCACTCGTCGTTGATGACGGGGGTGCTGGCTGGGTAACCCGCCGCGGCCAGCCACCCACGCAGCGTCGCCAACTCGCTCTCATGAAAGGGGAAATTCGCCGAGGGGTTGACGTTGTACGCATGGAGCGTGACGAAGTCGAACGGGAGCGAGGCTCGGCCGGCCGCGTCGAGAATCGCTTTGACGAACGGGGTGCTGACACCCGGCGGGTCGCCTTCGGTGCCAATCGACCACACGGTCTCGGAGTGTGAGGGGCCTCCGATGCGCGCGGTCGGGTCGGCGAGGCGCACGCCCTTGACCGTCGCCGCGTAGAGCGCCGAGAACTGCTCGGTCGTGCCCCACCAGGTGCACGTGGTGGGCTCGTTCCACACTTCGTACCATTGGCCGGGCCCAAAGCGCTTCGTGAAGAAGGCCACCGTCGGGGCGACGACTTTCTTGGCGTAGGCGTCAAAGTCGCTCGGCGGGCGCCACTGCTTTTGCCCGGCATTGGGGCCCGAGCCGCAGACCGCCGGCGCGGGCGTTGACCCGTCTTGCAGAAACGCGGGAGTGGCCATGAAGTTGAACAGCACTCGGCCACCATGACCGAGGTACTGCTCAAGAAACGGCAGGTCGGGGTTCGCGGCGAGCGCGGCCTCGAGCGTCGCCGTGAATTGGGCCTCACTCACGTTGGGTGCGTCGTAGAAGCGCTGCAGCGAGTACCGCAGCGCCCCAAGCCCGTGGCCCTTTTCGAACACGTGAGGGGCCACGGCCCGCGCCGAAGTCAGCGGAAACCACACCGTGCCGCTGAACACGTGGCCTTGCGCCAGGAGCGTGCCGGCGTCGACGAAGTGGTTGGTGGTGATGTGCAGTTCAACGTCGAGGCCGCCGTCGCTCGTGAGCGCGGGGCCAGCGTCTGACTGGCCTCCGTCAGGGGCCTGGGGGCTCGCCCGTGGCACGCAGCCGCCAAAGAGCACCCCTGCGCAAATGAGTGCAACCGGAGCAGCGACTCCATGAACGGTCATCAAGGCCCAGACACCGTCGAGCGCCCAAAATGAAAAAACTCCAGACCGGAGTCGGGTGACGGCCAAATGTGGCGAAGGGCCCGGGGGCCGCGGCGCCACTTTTCACGTGGGTAACCGAGCGACACTTCGTGAAAAACGACTCCGTCTTCGACGAATGAGGTGGGCAAGTGAAGGTGCCCATAGACGACGGCCCTGGCGCGGTACCGCAGGTGCCACTGGTCGGTCTGGGTGGTACCGCACCACAGGGTAAACCGCGGTATGGCGGGCAGCACCGCGTGCGACTGCCGGAGCGGAAAGTGGTTCACCAAAATCGTGTTCGCGTGTTCGGGCAGAGCGGCCAAACGGCGCGCGGTGAAGTCGACCCGGGCGTGGCACCACGCGTCTCGAGACGGGTACGGCGCGGGGTGCAGCACCGCTTCGTCTGCGCAGACCGAGCCTCCTTCAATGGCCCATTGAAGCGCCCGTTCACGGGGCACGTCGGGTGGGCGAAATGAATAATCGTAGAGCACGAAGAGCGGAGCGACGTAGGTCTGAGGGTCGTCGGGCAACGGCGCGTATGGGTCTTCTGGCGTGAGCACACCGAAGTCTCGGCACCGGGCGACGCACTCGTCGTACTTCGCTTCTCCCCGCAGCGGGTCGGGGCCGACCGACCACAGCTCGTGGTTGCCGGGCACCCAAAACACCTGGGCGAATTTCGCGGTTACCGACTCCAAGACCTGGGTGAGGTCGGCGACCGATTCGCTGACGTCTCCCCCCAGAATGAGCCAGTCGTCGGGCTGGGGTTTCAAGTCGCGCACGAACGCCATGTTTTCGGCGTGGCCGACGTGCAAGTCGCTGAGCGCAAAGAGCTTCAAGGCGACCCGACGGTACGTCTTTTTTCAGACCGCCGTGGCCCGAATCGGCACGAGCGCGAGAGCTACGGCACCGCCCCCAGCGCGAACCGGGTGAAGCCCGAGCCCTGCAAGTCGTACACGGTTTTCCAACTGGTGAAGTTGGTCGACGAGACGATGGTGGCGGGCCAGCCGAGCGAAAACGCGTGGTCGAACGCGTAGAAGTGCACCGCGCGGCTCGCGCCGAGGCTCGACCAGGTGACCCCGTCGCTCGAGCGAAACGACTTGGCGCCCATGCTGGCGATGAATTCGGTGCCCGTGAAGACCACGCTCTCGCCTTCGGTCGTTTGCAGGGTCGTGACGTCGACCCAGCTCACCCCGTCGAACGAGTACGCCAGGCGGCCGGTGTTGCCCACGGCGACGAAAGTGTCGTGGCCGAACGCGACGCTGTTGAAGGTGGCGCCGGTGCTGACGCGGGTGACCCAGGTCGTGCCGTCGCTGGTGGTGCAAATGGCGCCGACGCCCGCGTAGGTGTGACCGACGGCGACGGCCATGTTCAGCCCGACGACCAGGTCGCGGTAGTGAATGTCTTGGTAGCCGGCGGCGTCTTTCCACGTCTTGGCTGAATCGGTCGACCGAATGCGAAGGCCGTTGCCTCCAGCGGCGACGAATTGCCCCTGGAGGTACCCGACGTTGCCGATCCACGCTCCGGCGGCGCGGTTCTCATTTTCCCACGTGATGCCGTCGCGCGAGGTCATGGTGAAGCCGTGCGAAGAGCCCCCGACGGCGACGAAGAGCCCGCCGCCGAAGGTGACGCCGCGAAAGAGGTTTTCGTCGTCGCCTCCGGTGGGGGTGAGCTGTTGCAGGTCAGTCCACGTGAGGCCGTCGAGCGACCTGACGCGACGGGCGCCATAGCCGACGAGCACCAACACCGGCGAGCCAGCGTCGTGACCGCCCAAGCCCGCGTCGCTGCCGGCCCCCGACCCGGCGTCGCTGCCGGCGTCACCCAGACCGAAGCCCGCGTCGTGGCCCGCCCCACCTGCGTCGACCGGAGGGACCCCGGCGTCGAGCGGGGCGACGGCCGCGTCAGCTTGCTCGGTCTGGCCGGCGTCGGCGGGGCGCGCCGAACCCGCGTCGCCCCCGGCGTCGGCCCAGTCGGTGCCCATGTTCGAGGCAGCGCCATCACAGGCCGCGAACCCCACCAGCACAGCGAACAACAGCGGTCGTGCAGTCATCGTTCACGAGCAAGACGCCTGAGACGGGCTCGAAGCTCACCTGACGAACGTCTTGAATTTGTTCAGGCTTCTTGAACCTGGTGAGGGCGAATCACGAGCGTGGGCGGCCGGGGGCGGCTATGTGGAGGCCCCAGGAGGCTCTTCGAATGAGCGACTTGACGGGCAAGACGATTTTGGTGACGGGTGCGACGAGCGGCATTGGCCTCGAGGCCAGCGTGGTGTTCGCGCAGCGTGGCGCGCGGGTGGTGCTGGTCGGCCGCGACGCCAAGCGCATGGAGGCGGCGAAGGCCGAAATCGGCAAGCGCAGCGGCAGCTCCAACCTCGACTCGTTTCTGTGCGACTTCTCGTCTCAAAAACAAATTCGCGCGCTGGCCGAGCAGGTGCGGGCCAAGTACCAGCGCCTCGACGTGCTGCTCAACAACGCGGGCTTGGTGAACAAGCGGTACGAGCTGACCGAAGACGGCATCGAGGAGCACGTTCGCGGTCAACCCTTTGGGGTACTTCTTGTTGACCCAGCGGTTGCTCGACCTGGTGGTCGCGGCGGCGCCGGGGGCGCGCATCGTCAACGTGGCGTCGATTGGGCACCGCCGCGGCACGCTCGACTTCAGCGACCTGGGTCACCAGCGCGACTACGGCATCATGAAGGCGTACGCGACGTCGAAGCTGGCGAACGTGCTCTTCACCCGCGAGCTGGCCAAGCGGCTCGAAGGCAAGGGCGTGACGGTGAACTGTCTGCACCCTGGCGCGGTCGCCACGAACATTTGGTCGAAAGCGCCCCTGTGGGCGCAGCCCTTGTTGGCGCCCCTCAAGGCGTTGTTGATGATTACGCCCGAGCAAGGCGGCCAGACGCTCGTGTACCTGGCGACGAGCCCCGAGGTGGCGACGACGACGGGCCTGTATTTCGAGAAAAACCAACCTTCGAAGCCGTCGCGGTTGGCGCGTGACGACGGGCTCGCCGCGCAGCTGTGGGCCGAGAGCGAGAAGCTCGTCAAAGGTACGGCGACTTCGGCGGCGGCCGCCTGACGTGAAGTTGCGGGGCGCGGCACCTTGCGCCCACCGGCAGCGACGGAGTCAAATGGCTTCGCCGCCGCATGACGAAGCACCTTCGCCAGCTCGAAGCGCTCATCGACGAACGGCCTGATGACCGGCAGCGGTACCTCGTGCTCAGTGACGAGTTGCAGGCGCGCGGTTCACGGCTCGGTGAATGGCTGATGTTGAATTTGACCCCCGAGGTCACGGAAGGCGACGACGAGCAGCGCGAGGCCCGCGCAGCGCAGTTGCTGGCGTTGCGAGAAGACCTGAGCCCGTTTTTGCTGGGCACGGCGAGCGACGCCGACCGCCGGCACTATGACTTCACGTGGAGGTGGGGGTTCGTCGAGCGACTGCGGTTCATCTGGCAAAACGACGATGGGCGCGCGCGACTTCAGACGTTGTTGAAGTTGCTTTCTCAAGTGCCGGCCCTGCGCTTTGTGCGCGAATTTCACCTTCACCTCGACGCGACCACGCTGCGTGATGACTTCAGTTCGGGCCGTGAAGAATGGCAGCAGTTGCTTGAAGTTCTCGAATCGTCGGGCCCCGCGTTGCCCACCACGCTCACGACCCTGCGACTGAGCGGGCGGGTCGCCCCCACCTCACCGCTCTGGCTCGACCGACTGATCGAAACGTTCGTGCCCACCACGCTGGTGCTCGACATCGGTGCGTCGGGCATTCAAGACGGCGCGGCCGAACACCCGAGCATCGAGCGAATCGAGGTGCACGCCCCGTCTCCGCTGTTGGTGAGTTGGCTCGAGCGGGCGCGGTGGCCGAACGCCACGACGTTGGTCGTCACCGGGGCGCCCGCCGGCCGCGCCGAGCAAATTTCGAAGCACTCGCTGCCGAAGTTGCGCGAGTTCGTGACTTCGGTCGACCGACTGGCGCCTTGACGCGTTGCTCGGCGCGAACCGTTTGCGTCAGATTCAATTCAACGGGGCCCGAATGGGCGCGCGCGAAAAAATCAGTTGGTCGTAGTCGTAACTGAAGGCCGTCGTGAACGGTGAGCCGTTGTGATAGATCGCCAAGATCAACGCGTTCCACCCGTTGGCATACACAGCGCGCCCGGCACTGTCGGTGCCCGAGGTGTAGCCGTTGGAAAACCAGACGTCCCAAATCTTGGTGTACTGCCCGGCTTCGGCGGGTGTGGCGGTCGGGTCGTGTTGGGCCCAGACCTCCAAATGGGTTCGATCATCGCCGGTACCGTCAGCCGTACCGGGGGTCAGGTGGTAGTACAGCGTGTCCCAGCCTCCGGAGTATCTCCATTTCACCGTTTTCGTATTCGACGTCGTCACCGTGCCGCCCGACTGTTCGTCGACCGGGCTGAAATTTTGCCCGAGGTAGACGTTGTTGATGGTTTGGTCGTGATACGTCGTTTCGTTCAGCACGCTCTGACCGAACGTCACCAGTTCTTGAGCGGTGTACGAACTGGGAGTCGTGGTCAACCAGACAGACTTGCCGGTGATGTATTGGTAGTTGGCGGAGTCTGGCGGCGCACCGGGTGATTGTGCGCGGCGAATTCTGACCTGCAGGTAGAAGTCGTTGCCCTGAAACTTCGTCGGGTTCTTCGCCTGCTCTTTGGGGTTTCCGTACCAGCCGGGAGCAGCGCTCGCCCCCCAGTCGTACAGCGTGCTGCTCCCGTCAGAAACACTGAAAGCGGCCAAGGGCACGGCCCCGTTCGCGCCAGGGTCGTCGACTCCGCGACCATTCGTTGCACCGGTGAAGGGGTTGAACGGCCGGTGCCAGTACGAGCCGCCATGACCTTTGCCGTCTCCTGCGTACGAGAGCCGCATGAACGAGCCGCCCTCGATGCCGCCGCTCGACACCCACGCCACCGCCGAGCCGTCGACGCCCTTGGCCTGGGGGTCATTTCCGCCTTTGTACCCATTCGTCCACCGGAATTGATTCACTTCGGTGGCCGAATCGAAGTTGTGAAACCAGACAACACCCGGGTCGGCGATGCGGCCCTCCCAGCTCTCGGCGCTCGCCGCCGTGACTCGCACCACCGTCGGTTGAGAGGTGATTGTACGGCCGGCCGCTGAGCCCGCACAGAGACACAACACCACACCCAAGACACCGCTCTTGGTGCGGCCTTCGAACCGTTGTCGATTCTTCATTGTGGGAGTGAACGTGGCCATGGTGGTGCCTACTGGAGGTCGTCGTATTGGAAGATGACACCCGACACTGAAGCCGAGCCAGCGTCGGGAGAAACGATGAGCCGACCGTTGGTTTCAAGGGTGACGCCCGCCGGCAGGGAGGTGAGCACCGCGAAGGTGCCTCCTCGAACGATGGTGGCCGGCAAGGTGTCGGCGAGGTCGAACGTCGCGCCAGGGAGCAAGGAGAGCGGCGCGATCACCCAGTCTGAGGTGCCAGCGTCGGTGCCAGCGTCGGTCGCCGCAATGCCAGCGTCGGTCGCGACCGGGCCCGCGTCTGTAGCGACCGTGCCCGCATCGGTCGCGATGGTACCCGCATCGGCCGCCGCGGTGCCTGCGTCGGTCGCGACCATGCCCGCGTCAGTGGCGACCATGCCCGCGTCAGTCGCGATGGTACCTGCGTCGGTCGTGACCAAAGACATTCCGCCCACAACGCCGTCGCATGCGCAGAGCACAACGACGACTCCCCAAAGCCATTTGTTCATGACCTCGGCTCCTCGTACGCGAAGCAGACTTTGGAGATGCGTCGAGGGGTCGCCGTGCGGTTGAGCGGCCACCGGCTGGGCAAAACTTCGGGCAGCTGGGGAGCAACGACAGCACGACCACTCACGAGGAAGAAAGGCATGTCGCTCGCTAGGACCAAGCGACCTTCTCGAAGTCGCATCGGGCCGGGAAATGCTTTCGACCTACCTTCGCAGTACTTTGACCACATGCCGGCGAGGCGCGGCGTAAGACCTCAGTGAAACGTGGTCCTTGGGCTCAGGTGGCCGCGTGCTTCATCGTCGTCACAAGAGCGACCGCATGATTCGGCCCTTGAGCTCTTCGCGGGTGGGCACGCGGCCCTCGCGGCCAAGCAGGTCGTTTTGAAACTCGAGCACCTTGCGTTCGATGGGTGCAGCGAGCGTACGGAGGTCGAACGCGGCTCCAATGACGCTTGAATTGACGGGGCCCAGTGCGCGCACCGTTTGGAGCGTACCAACGAGGGCTTCGACCGAAGCGCCGAGCAGCTTGGGCCGCAGCACCGTGGGGCCAACCAGCGGGCTGTCGCGGCGGTGAAAGATGGCGCGAGACACCGCTTCACGCGGTCGCACCTGGCGCAACAATTCGGGGTCGAGGCCCTCGGCGATGACTTGAAAGCGCGAGTCGCGGTCGAAGTCGCCCGGCAAGACGACCGTGTTGTTCTCGATGCCCGCGCGGCGCGCGTATTCAGCCATGCCCGGGCCGAGCGTCGTGCGTTGCGCGGGGTAGCCGTCGCCCAGCAACTTGGCGGCGAGCTGAGCGCAGTTGAAGCGAGTTGGGTCGTGGTCGTTGAGCCAGCTGTCGTACGCAATGGGCAATCGGCTCCGCACGCCGGCCCATTCGCGGTTGACGTTGCGTTGCACCTGGGCACGATCGGTCGTGGCCCGTGGGCGGAGCACTTCGACGCGCGCGTGGCCGTCGAACAGCAGCGCGTCGGTCGCTTCGTGAATTTGAACGCCGACGGGCTCTCTCGACTCGAGAAAGTAGATCTTGTTCGAAACGGGGTGACGCCAGGCGACGCCGACGTGCGAGAACGGCGAGCGCGCCGCGCCGGCCGACACTTCTTGTACTTCGGTGAACACCGGCTGGGTCGAGACGCCGCGCACCAACACCACGTCGCCCGTTTGGAGCGACTTCGCTCCTTCGAAACCGGTCTCGCGGCGCACCCAGCCCGCCTTGAACGAGGTGCTGAGCCGCGACACTTCTGACAAGTCTCGCAGGGTGTCGACGGCGGTGCGGGCTTCCGAAGTGTTCGTCGCGCGCAACCGGTCGGCGTGGGTCGACAAGAGGTCGGCGAGGGCGGTGCGCTGGTCTTGCTTGAGCGTCGGCAGCACGTCACGAACCGCGAGGTCGAGGTCGCGGGGCCGCGTGACAAGGCCATTCACCAGGTCGAAGGTCGCTCGAGGCAGCAAGGGTCGCGCCGCCGTCGCCGACGGAAGCCCACTCAAGCCCCTTCTCACCATGGTCGCCGGGAGGATCACTCCTTGGAGTATCGGCCCCCGCCGACGAAAGTTGACCATTTAAAACTGAATAAATTCAATATCTTACTCGTGCGGACCAAGCGACTCGCCCAAAAGACCGGCCGCCCGTTACGTGCGGTGGTGGAAGACGGCCTTCGGCTGGTGCTCGAGCGGTCAGAAGCTGCGGTCGAGCGGCGCGTCATGCCCGACCGGAGTGTGGGCGACCCCGCTGCCGAAACCCACTCGAGTCACTCAGTTGGCAAGACCTGCGTGGCCACATCTACGGCGAGGGCTGAAGCATGCTCGCGGTCGATACCAACGTGCTGGTGTACGCCCACCGACGCGAGACGAAAGAACACGCCGCGGCGATGGCGTGCCTGAGCAGGGTTGTCGAAGGCGATGAGCCGTGGGCGATACCGTGGCCCTGCGTGTACGAATTCTTCAGCGTCGTCACCAACAAGAAGATTTGGAAAGACGCGGCGAGCACCCCACCCCAGGCGTGTTCTCAACTCGAAGTGTGGTGTGAAGCTCCGACGGTGCGGCTGTTGGCCGAAACCGAGCACTTTTTCGACGTCTTGAAAGACCTGCTCATGCTGCCAAGAGTGCGTGGCCCGATTGTGCGCGATGCGCGAGTCGCGGCGCTGTGCCTGGCTCATGGAGTCGAGGCGCTGCTCTCGCGAGACCGTGACTTCTCGCTCTTTCCCCAACTGCGGGTCGACAACCCGTTCGCCGACGTCTCGAGTGCCTAACCGTTGGGGGAGCGCTGCGTTGCACCGAGAAGCTTCACCAACTGCTGCCAAGGCTTCGCGGCCGACTGAAATTTCAACTGCCGTTCGGCGACGGCGAGCGGAGTGGCCCCCGCGGGAGCGAAGTCATGCCACGCGCTCTTGGTCTGAGCGACTGTTGAGGCTCCGCGCTCGAGCAACACTCGGGCGAGCTTTACCTTGCCGTGATACGCGCAGACGGTACGACCAGCGCACGCCGCGGCTGGTCTTCATGCAGAAGGCCGGTCAGGTGCTGTCACTGGGCGGTGGGGGCACCGCCGTCATCAGCGAAGCCGAATTGCTCGAGGTGTTGGCCGACGTGCGGCCCCGCTTCGAAGGTCGGTGGGTCTTCGGTGCCGAAAAGCACGGCCAGGGCCTGACGTTCTTTCACGACACGTCGTCGGCGCACGCCGAGGCCGAGGTGGCCCGCGTGCACCAGGCCTTGTGCGCTCGCAACGAAGCGTACGGCCGGTCGGTCGCGGTCGGTACGCTGAGCCCCATTGGGCTCGAGCAGGTGCCGGCCGACGCCGCCATTTTGAAGCACCAGACGCACGCCCAAGCCAAACAGCGCGTGCTGGCGTGTGAGTTGCCCGCCTCGCCCCGGCCGTAACTCGCGCAAACCATTCACGGTTCGCTGCGGCCGCAGTTTCTTTGCACGTCATTCGAAGCGGCGGGGTCACAGCCCAACGAACGGGGTCGAACGGCTCCGTTCACCACACACCACGTCACTCACTCGCCGCTGAAGCGGCATTCACTGGAGCCTCCAGATGGGCATTGTTGCGTTGATTCTTGGTCTTGGCGTTTTGTTCTTTGGGCTGCTCAACCACCTCAAAGGCAAACGCATTCTCGCCGCGCCGTTCAAAACCACGGGAGAGCTGGCGAAGAACCCGTCGACCCCCGACCCCAAGGGCGCGATTTCGACCGAAGGCAAAGTCGTCGGGCCGGCGCAGGCGCTGCTGTCGCCCTGCAGCAAGACCCCGTGCATGTACTACGAGGTGAAAGTCGAACGCCTGTGGGAGAAAGTCGAGACGACGCAAGACGGCAGCAAGACCGTCAAAGGCAGCGACACGCTGACCACGCTCAAAGGTGGAGCGACGATTGGCCTCGACGACGGCTCGGGGGCGGTGAGCGTCGACTTCTCGAAGGGCGCCGACTTCGACAAGCTCAAAGACGGGTACAAGAAAGAGCTCAACGGCCACTCGGGCAGCTCGCACTTGCAGTTCGGCGAGCTCAGCTACGACGTGCCGGTGTTGAGCGGCGGCGACAAGTACACCGTCGGGTTCAAAGCGACCGAGAGCTTCGTGCCGGTCGAGGGCAGCCTCTTCGTGCTCGGCAAGCTCGAGGGCACGAAAATCACGAAGCCGGGGTGGCGGTCGATGCTCGCCTCGGCGAAGGGCCGCGACGGCCTGCTCGGCAGCATTCAAAAGAAGAAGAAGTTCAGCTTCATTGGCGGCGGCATCGTCACCGCGGCGGCCATACCGCTCATGATCTTCGGCCCGAAGCCCGAACCGCGCGACCCGAACGCCCCGTCGGCGTACTGCGAGCACAGCCTCACCGATGCCCGGCAGAAATGCGAAGCGACGGTCAGCTCACTCGAAGGAGACACCTTCAACTGGGTCGTCACGAAGCCGGGCGAATACGCGCTGTCGGCCATTGCGCCGAAAAAGAAGATCTCGCTCGACCCTGAAATCGTCGTGAAGAACGCGGCGGGCGACACGCTGGCCGACGAATACGGCGAAACCGGAGGCACCGCGACGGCGACGCTCACGGTCGAAGCCGGCACCTACCAGGTCACCGTCAAACCGGGTGACGCGTACCTGGTGAAGGGCGGCTTCACCTACGAGTTGGAAATCGCGGCGAAAACGCCAGCGCCCGCGCCCGTGGCCGCCGCCGCCGAAGTGGCCGCCGAGCCGACCGGGTCGGCCGCGCAAGCCAACGAGGTCATCACCATCGACGCTCCCGCGCTGGCGGCCGAATTCATGAAGAACGCCGATGGCGCGGCGGCGCGGTTCGCGCACCACACCGTGCAGGTGAAGGGCGTCGTGCTCGAAGTCAACGCCGACCCCGCGTTCACCACGGTCGTGCTCGACGTGCCGGTCATGGCCGGCAAATTCGCGGGGCTGAGCGCCAACTTGGGCCCCAAAGCCTCGGTGAAGAAGGGCCAGCTCGTGGCGCTGCGCGGTTCGGCCACCCTCGACACCGACGGAGACCCGATGGTGATTCTTGAAGACGCCGAGCTCGTCGGCGGCGTGCCGGTGGCCAAGAGCAACGCGAAAGGCCCGGCGCCCAAGAAAAAGTAGCGCCGAGCTGGAGGGGGCACCGAACTCTCGCAACTTGAGAGTTCGGTGCTTGGCTGTTCGAGCAACTCGGCCCCCGTCGGCTCGACAACCCAGGCATCATGGGAAATTCCATTGGCGGCCCTCGACTGCTCGAACCGCAACGGTGCCGGCAGCTCAAAGAGTCGTTTCAATCGACGAGCAAAGTCGTCGCGGCCATGACGGGTGCGTGGGCTGGTGCGCAGGTGGCCGCCGTCACGTCGGAGTTCTGTGGCCCGTTTGCGCCGCTGTGTGCCGCAGGCACGATTCTCGCCGCTGGGGTGGGCGGTTGGTTCGCCGGCTCGTCACCCGAGACTCCGCTGGCGAAGGTGCCTGAGAACTTCGCTACCTCGTGCATCGACGTCGATGCCTTCGAAGCCGCGCGCGGTCGAAAATAGACGTCTCTTCACTTTCACGCCGACGCCGAACGAGAAAGCTCCACCCTGCCGCAGGGTGGAGCTTCTTTGTTGGACCGCGTTCGCTCGTGTGGCGACTTGGCGTTACTTGGGCGAGCAGAGCAGGTTGACGGTGCCGGCGCGGCCGCCGGTGGTGCTCCAGCTGGCGGCGGAGGTGCCGTTGTAGGCGACGGTGACGGTGGCGCCGCGCAGGGTCGAGTGCACGATGGTGCCAGTCGCGGCGCAGGTGCCCTTGCAGCGCTGGTAGTCGGTGACGGTGGTGGTGGCTTCGCGGGCACCGACGTCGGTCGACCAGCTGCCGTTCACCGTGGCGCACTGGGTCGTCGAATCAAACGTGACGGTGTACGTGCCGTTGCGTTTGAGGCTCACGCCGCGCGGGCCGGTGCCGGTCGACGTGGCAGTGACGTTCGCCGTCTTGGTCGAGCCGTTCTGTGAGGCGACCACGGTCGCGTTCACGTCGAAAGTTGCCTTGTTCGCTTGAATGCCCGAACCCGTGATGACGACTTGAACGCCTCCGGCGTTGGTGCTGGGCCGCGAGTAGGTCGCGACCAAGGTGCCGCTGACCGAGACCAGGCCGTACGGGCCGGTGCAGTTGGTCAACGTGTAGGTGACTTTCGAGCCGGCCACGACGCTGGTGACGCAGCCCGACGGCGTGAAGCGGGTGGCGATGCGCGCCGCCGCGGCCGAGGCCAGCTGATCAGTCGACGTGCTGGCGGGCTGGGTCACTTCATCAGACAACTCGGTGGTGAGCGCCGATTCTGACGACGTCACGCTCACCGACTCGTCGGCGTCTTCGGCTGAATCGGCCTCGACCCCGCGGCCGCACGCGACCGCCAACAACCCCAGTGACGACAACAACACCCAACGCGAAATCAGAATGTTCTTCATGAGGGCCTCTTGTGGTGCAGCGAGTTGGTTCTCTCAACACCGTTGCCACCAGCAGGTTGCGGCGACGCGTTGACTACATGGTCGCCAGCGCGAGAAAAGACGAACCATTTCAAGACTTTGCACGCCACCCAAACGACCAGAGCGCAACGGGAGTGGGCGCGCTAGTCAAGGCGCCATGACCGGCGTCGAGCTGAGGGTTCTCGAGCGTATTTCTCAAGTCTCCGCCGCTCAGTGGAACGCGCTGCTGCCGGCGCAGTGCCCGCCGGTGATGCGCTGGGAGTGGCTCGAAGCACTCGAAGCGTCAGGCAGCGCGGTGGCCGCTCGGGGGTGGCAGGCCCAGCACCTCACCTTGTGGCGCGACGGCACGCTGGTGGGCGCGGCGCCGGCGTGGCGCAAGTACCATTCGATGGGCGAATACGTGTACGACTTCGGCTGGGCCAACGCCGCGCAGTCGATGGGCATCGACTACTACCCGAAGTTTTTGGTGGGCGTGCCGCTGTCACCGCTGACGGCGCCGCGGTTCTTGGCGCTGCCGAGCGAGTCGCTGGCGGCCGTTCGCACCGAGCTGATGAACGCCGCGCTCACGGTGGCGAAGCAAACCGACTGTTCCTCGGTGCACGTCATTTTCCCCGAGGGGGGCGAGGCCGAGGCGCTCGTTTCGCAAGGGCTCCACCACCGCTCGAGCATGCAGTACCACTGGCGAAACCCGGGGTACCGCACCTACGACGACTACTTGGCCCGCTTCGACTCGAAGCGCCGCAACCAGCTCAAGCGAGAGCGAGGCGCGGCCGCGACGCAAGGCATTGCGTTGCGCACCGTGCGCAGCCACGAGCTGACCCCAGCCCACGCCGAATACGCCTGGCGGTTCTACGAGCACACGGCCAGCCGCCATTCGTGGGGGCCGGTTCAACTGACGCGAGACTTCTTTCACCGCGCGTTTCACGCCATGCCCGACGCCATTGAATTGGTGGTGGCCGAGCGCGAAGGCCGCGTCATCGCCGGCGCCTTCAACCTGCACACCGAAACGCGGCTCTACGGCCGGTACTGGGGCTGTTTCGAAGAACACCCCTTCTTGCACTTCAACGTGTGCCTGTACCATTCGGTCGACGACTGCATTCGCCAGGGCCGCCAGGCCTTCGAACCTGGGGCCGGCGGCGAGCACAAAATTTCGCGGGGCTTCGAACCGACGTTGATTCACAGCGTGCACCGCATTTTCAACCGCCGGCTCGATGGGGCGGTGCAAGACTTCTGTCGACGCGAGGCGGCCGAAGTCGAGCGCATCACCGCAGAATCAGAAACAATTTCGGGGCTCAAGCCCTGGGTGGGGCCAGTCGCAACCTGACTTTGTCGGCCCGTCTGCTATGTGTGGGCCTTCTCGTGCGCTTCTTTTCTGCTTTCGCCCTGTGCTGCCTGTCGACCGCGTGCGGTGGCGTACCGTCGTTGGCGTCGAGCACCTTCGAAAACGACGGCGACGGCTGGAGCATCACCGGCAACGGCGACGACACCACCCCGACGCTGATGCAAACGGGCGGCAACCCCGACGGCCACATTTGCGGCAAAGACGCGAAAGACGGAGACACCTGGTACTTCGTCGCTCCCCCGAAATACTTGGGCAACGTCACCTCGGCCTACGGCAAGCGCCTCACGTGGGACCTGAAGCAAGACAAGACCTTCAACCAAATTCGCGGCCGCGACGTCGTGCTCAACGGCGGCGGGCTGGCGGCGGTCTTCAACCTGCGCAGCTCTCCCGGCACCTCGTGGACACCGAATTCGGCGACGCTCGACGACACCTCGGGCTGGCTGATTGAGAACGGCAGCGGCCCGGGCACGGTGGCCACCGCCGAAGACCTGAAGTTGGTGTTGAGCAACCTCACGTCACTGCGCATTCGCGGCGAATTTTACGACGGCCCGAACGACGTGACCTGTCTCGACAACGTGTACTTCGGGGCACCACCGCGGCCCTGAAGCGTCACCGGTCGCTGAAGGCATCGGGCGCAGCGCCGCGAGGGAGCTCGCCGTACCCGGAAAACGTTTTCGTCACGGCGCTGCCGCCCAACGCCACCACTGGCCTGAGCGACAACTCGAGAGGGTAGCCGTCTCCGTCGACGCCGAGGCGTACTTCGACCCGCCCTTCTCCCACCTCGGGAAAGAACGGCTGCACCTTCTTCGCGTCGACCACGTGGCGAAAGACATTCGGGTGCCGGCTGGTTTGGTCGAGCAGCATCGTCTTGCGTTGCCCGTCGAGGCCGACCAGTTCGACTCCCAACGAAGGCTCGAACACTTTGCGCCACGTCGGCTCGCCTCGCCCGTCAGAGACCAGCTCTTGCCCCACGAAGGCCTTCGCGATGCGAGCGATGCTGACGAGAGGGGCCGACTCGCCGGCCAAGGCGAAGACACCAGTGCGAACCGTTTGTTCGCGCCCCACCCGACCCAGCGTCTCGACCTCGACCGTGGCGTTGTCGGCGTTGGGCATCAGCGTCTTCCACGGGGGCGCTGCTTCTTTGAGCGCATTCTCAGAGACCCGAAGAAGAACCGACGCACGAAACGGAGGGAAGCGGGCGAACACAATTCAGTTATCGGTCGGCACGAGAAAATTGGTGTGGCGGCAGAAAAACACTGGTTCTTTCGGGGGGTTGCGCGCCGCCGACACCCGGGCACCTTTTCGAGTACGAGCAGCGGGGAGATGGCTCAACCCCAACCGCGTGCGTGCACCTTGTGCGGAGCCTGCTGCGTCGCTCCCGACATTGCGGCGCTCGACAAGCCGCTGGGGTTGCGGTGCCCGCATTTGGGCGACGACGCGAAGTGCCGTGTGTACGAAAACCGGCCGGCCGTGTGCCGACAGTACGAAGCCGACGAAGTGTGCGACCTCATCGCGGCGCCGACGCTCGACGAGCGTGTCACGAAGTACCTTCAGCTCTTTGAATTGGGCGACGAGGCGGCCCGGGTTCGCGATTCGGGGTGTCAGTCGATGAAAGCGGCCCGCGCGCCCAGGCCGTGACGTCGTCGCCCAACTCGGTTCATTGACGCGTGAGGGCGAATGTTGGCTGAGCTTGAACCAGCCGCGACCTGGTTCGAGAATTCGGCGGCCCATGAACGATGACTCACGTTCGTTGCTCAAGCGCCTGGCCGCCTCCGCGCTGCCGCGGCAGCTCTGGGCTTTGGCCGCCGACCTCGGCGCCGCAGCCTGTACCGTGCCTCAACACCGCACGCTGCCTGAGGCCGCCGCCGCGGCAGCCCGCATGGCCCAGGGCGACGCGACGAGAATCGACAGCATTTGGTTCAACGCGTTCGGTACTGTCTTCGAGCACCCAATCGACGCGGCCGAAGACATGCTCGAAGCCGCCTTGCCGGTTCTCGGAGACCCGGCTGCGATGGCGTTGATTGAGCGACACTTCGGAGAGCATTCAAAACCGTGACGGCTGCAGCCAATTGACCCGCGATTCCAACGGGAGAGGCCCGGGTTCGCGATTCGGGGTGGCAGTCGATGAAAGCGGCTCGCGCGCGCCCGTCGTGACCGAATCGCGACAGTCGTGACGACGAACGTCTACAAGGTGGCCCACCGGTGCTCGAGTTCGTCGAGCCAGTGGCGAAGTTGCGTGAACGCTGGGTCAAGTCGTCTCTGATCAAAGTCGCCCGGCCACCAACCGCTGGCCGTGCTCGAAATCGACCTGCACGTACCTCGGTTTCACTTGAATCTTGGTGACGCGCTCGGCGAGGCCCTTCAACGTGGCGCGCCCGACTGAAGTCGTTGCGAGGTATTTGAAGCGGCGGTTGAACTCGGCGGCCAGCATGAACGCATCGTACGGCACGCGCGGGCCTGCCGACAGACGTTGACCTTCAAGCGGGAGGCGGTCAGCGGTCACACCGCGCGGGGCTCAATCACCAACCAGTCACCACGACGCGGCGGTGGGCGTCGTCAATGTCGAGCGAACAGCCCGGCAGGCGCAGGTGGGCGACGCTGGTTGGGGCGTGGCAGAGGCGAGCGCGCGTGTCGTCCGAGCAGCTCTCCAAAATGGTCGAGACATCGTCGTCGCTGTTGGGCGCGACGATCTGGTACGAGCGCCGAGCGTTGGCCAGCACCACGCTCGCCGGCGGCGGCCCCTGTTGCCACAAAGCGGCGGCGAGCGCCGACTCACCCGTGGGGTCGGCTTCACCACGCTGACACATGGGTTTGGTGTCGGAGTCTGAACCAGACCCGCACCGCAAGCCTTCGTCACAGGGGTTTCTTTGGGCGTATGCGACGAACCAGGGTCAACTGGTGTGCGTCACGGCGATGGCCCGAAACGCGGTTTCGAGGCTACCAGCGAAGACTCCGGCCTCGGAGTCGTACGCTGTTTCGAGGTCGTCGCACCCAAGTTTGCCGGCGAGTGGGTGCTTTCGGGCCATCAACGGCGCGAACGCCTCGTTGTCGACATGCATGATGGGCTCAAATGCTTCCTGCTCCATTCGTGCGACGAGCAGCTCGGTGAAGTCGGCCGGCGGGTGAGCTTCTCGCTCGAGGAGCCAGCCGAGCACCTCTCCCGACGGCTCACGACGGGCACGGGCCCACGCCGCTTCGAGAAACGCGGCCTGGTCGGCGGGCGTCAGGGAGGCGAGCGCCTCGTCGAACAGCCCCGTCGCCAAGTTCTCGACAGCCACGACCGGCCAGCGAGCCCCAGCGTGCGCCCTCGCGAGCGGCATGGCTGCGCGGTACCCGTATTGTATGAGCTGAGGGAGCGCGTCGGTCAGGGTGGGCACCGACGCCCACGCGGGTGGCCCAACGGCCGCGGGAGGTGTCACCACATGAGACCTGATCGCCGCCCCGAAGAGGGGCGCCACCGCGGGGGTGAAATGGTCAAGGCGAAGCACCGCCTGGCCGATGATGTAGGCGTAGCTCCACCCAGCGGTGCGTTCGCGCCAGGCGACTCGCTCTCCGGTGCTCTCGAGCGCCAGCTCGAATGGCCCAGTTCCCGTCGAGACGACCCACTCGGCGCGCTGGCGCTGAGCGTTCGCGGGCTGTTCGACCTCGAGCACGA
>JBGAIY010000596.1:0-3979 GCA_044225205.1 Myxococcaceae bacterium
GTATGATGTTCTGTATCTGCGGAGTGCCGGGCAGGCTGTCCATCGTGTACGAGAACGCTCCGAGCGCAATGGTGCCGGGAATGAGCCTTTTCGGGATGTTCGCCAGTCGAAACGCCTCGGCGGCGAAGGGGTACACGGCGAAGACGACGACGAAGAGTGAAACGCCGCCGTAGGTGAGCAGGTTGCAGACCAGCACAATCGACAACACCGCGCGGTGCGGGCCGACCGCCGCCAACACGGCCGAAACGATCGACTTCGAGAAGCCCGACAGCTCGACGAGCTTGCCGAAGACGGCTCCCAACAGAAACACCGGCAGGTAGTTGCGAACGAAACCGACCAGCTTTTCCATGAACAGGCCTGAAAACACGGGCAGCACGGCGGCCGGGTCGGTCAGCGCGACCGCGAGCAGAGCGGCGACGGGCGCGAAGAGAATGACGCTGAAGCCGCGGTAGGCGACCCACATCAACAACGCGAGCGCGGCCAAGGTGATGAGCAGACTCATGCGGTCAGGGGCGCCAGTCGATTGGCTTGTAGAGGTACACCGGCCCGTTCACGTTCGTCGCGACGATGAACACGTCATATTCTGGCGCGTACGCGAAACGACCGAAGACCCCGTTGCCGTTTTTGGGCGACGGCGTCGCTCCGCCAGTGGGGGCGAGCGTCGACCAGGCCCAGCTGCCTTTGGTCAGCACGAACAACTCTTGCGTCGAGCCCGCGCCCCAGCCGACGAAGCGGTCGCGCTGGGAGTCGTACGCGCAGCCCGGGCCGGCGGCGGCTTCGAGGCGCTGGTCTCCGCTGGTGGCAAGCTTGGTGTCTTCGCCCGTGGCGGGGTCGACGCTCACCGTCGGCAAGGCGCCGCCGAACACGACCATGACCCGGTCTTTCGGGTCGACCGATGCGCAAACCGAACCAATGCTGGGGCCGTACATCTTGCGCTCGGTTTTGGTCTGGAGCACGGGGTCGACCTCTTCGATGGCCGCGTAGCCGGCCGCCTGCGAATTGGTTTCGAGCAACAAAATCGTGGCCCGCCAAGGCAGGTACCGGGCGCTGCTCGAACTGGGGTCACCGACGGGCACCAGCGTGTTCGACCACCTGCCGGTGTCGAGACTGAACGCCCACACGCTGTTCAAGTTCGAGCCCCCGCGCCCCATGCGGTAGAGGCTGTTGGTTTCAGGCGCGTAGGTCAGGGTGTCGTAGGTGTGAATCGGTATGGGCGCCCCGTCGGGGAAGACGCCGTTCGGCGCGTCGCTCTCGAGGTACAGGCTGGGGTCGTTGACCCGTTCCCACTGGCCGCGCTCGAGGTTGAAGGCGTACCATTCGTTGCCGTCGTAGTCGCGGTGACCGCCGCCGTTCACGTAGAGGCGGTGGTGGGCCGGCACGTAGACACCGCCGCTCCACGCGTCCATCACTCCTTGGAGGCTCGTGCGATACCCGTCAGGGGGCGGGGTGGCGGTGTAGTCGAATTCGACGTCGCTCACCGTGTTGCTGCTGGCCTCTGACCATTGACCGGCGGCAGCAGCGACGATGAACGCCGGCACGCCGCCGTCTCCGACGCTCGCGTCGAAAGGGTGGCCGGTCGACCCCGCATCACGAGAACCGCCGTCGGCGGGCCCAGCGTCGTCGCCAGCAACGCCCGCGTCGTTTGCAGCGCCGGAGTCGGTGGGCCCGGCGTCAAGGTCGGCCGCTCCCGAGTCGCCCAAAAGGCCCGAGTCGGTGGCCGGCAACCCCTCTGCTCGCCCGAGGCAGGCCGACGCGATCAGCCCCCAGGCCCCCACGGTCATCGCCAGACGCACGCGCATGAAGTCGAACGCATATCAGGTTGGCCGTGCAGGTCGTGGTTGACGACGGCGCCGGAGCGTGGCCCCATCTCAAAGGTGAGCGAGTCGACGGGTGAAAGCGGGGCCGAGGCGATTGCCGCCGAGCTGCACCGGCGGGTGGCGGTCGCCGACGGGCACGCCGACTCACTGATGTGGAACCGAGACCTCACCCACGCGTCGCAGGCGGGGCACGTCGACTTTCCTCGCCTGAAGGAGGCGGGGGTCAAAATTCAGTGCTTCACCATCGTCACCCGGGGCCTGCCGGTCATCGACGGGTTTACGCCCTTCATGCTCAAGAACCGGTGGCCCAAAGAAGCCCGAGCCTCGGAGTGGACCCGGTGCACCTACCAGCTCGACCGAATCGACCAGTTTTGCGCGGCCGACCCGTCGGTCGCGCAGGTCACCGTCTCCAAGGGCCAACTCGAGCAAAATCTTCAACAAAATCGAATCTCTGCGGTGTTGGGGGTTGAAGGCGGCCATGTGCTCGAGGGCGACGTGGGCAAGGTCGAGGCGCTCCACGCGCGGGGCGTGCGCTTCATGTCGCTCACCCACCTGGGCAACAACGACTTGGGGGGCACCTCGACGCCGTTGTTGGGCAACAGGCCGCTCACCGCGCTGGGCCACCAGGTGCTCGACGCCATGGGCGAGGTGGGCTTGGCGGTCGACCTCGCGCACGCCTCGCCGGCGATGCTGCCCGAGCTGCTCTCGCACCCGAAAACCCGAGTGTTTTCAAGCCATACGGGGGTTCAAGGAGTCACGCCTCTGTGGCGCAACCTGCCCGACGCGGTGCTCAAACAAGTGGCCACGCGCGGTGGCGTGGCGGGCATCATTTTCGCGCCCCAGTACATTGGCGGGCGCACCTTCGACGACGTGTGCAAGCACATCGAACACGCGGTCAACGTCATGGGTGAAGACGCGGTGGCGCTCGGTTCAGACTTCGACGGGCTCATACCCCTGCCGCAAGGCATGCGCGACGTGCGCGACCTGCCCAAGTTGACCGAGGCCCTGGTTCGCCGCTCGTTGCCGGTTCGCGTCATCGAAAAGGTGTTGGGCGAAAACTTTCGTCGCTTCTTTGGCGAAGTGCTGTGAACGAGAACGTTGACTCGATCAACCGGCTGGCGCACATTCGCGCCGCTTTGGCCCTCTCGACGATTCGCCCGATTTCGATGCTCCGTTTGTCGCTGTCTGCCGCCGTGTTGCTCTTGGGTGTTGGCTGCGGCCAACCCAAAGCGGGCGACAAGTGCGACACCACCGGTTTTCTGTGTGCCGACGCGTCGAACGCGCTCGAGTGCAAGGTCGGCGCGTGGGTGTCGTTGCCGTGCAAAGGGCCCGGCGGCTGCAAACGCGAGAGCGACTTGGTCAAGTGCGACATGACGGGCAACGAAGTCGGCGACGCGTGCGCTTCGACCGCCGACACCAAGGGCCTGTGCAGCAAAGACGGCAAGGCCACCTTGCAGTGCTACGACGGCACGCTCAAGCAGACCAACACGTGCCGTTCGTGCACGGTCAGCGGCGACACCGTTGTCTGCCAACCGTAAGCCCCCGATGAAATCGCTGCGGCGACTCGCGGTCGTCGGTTTTGCCCTGTGGCTCACCGCCTGCGGGGCCATCGACGCTGACCCTGCCCGCTGCACGCCGGCGTGCACCGCCCCAGACATTTGCTGCTCCGAACCGAACCATTCACTGACCGACGGCGGCATCAGCTCGTGGGTCTGTGTGCGTTCGAGCGGCCCGCTCTGCCCGAAGCAACCGTGAGCGGGTCTACTTCGGGTCGACCAGAAAGCGCTCGAGCACGGCGTTGAACGCCTCGGGTTGTTCGAGGTTGGCCAAGTGGCCGGCCTGAAGCAACACCTCGAGCCTCGCGCCGGCCACCAGGTCGACCAGGGTTTTCGCTTTGTCGATGGGGGTGACGACGTCTTCGTTGCCGACCACGACCAGGGCGGGGCCGCCGAACCGAGACAGAATGTCTTTCGCGTCGGTGCGCAGCGCCATGCCGCGCGACGCCGCGGCGGCGGTCTTGGGTGGCACCCCCCGCATGATTTTTTCGACGCGCCCGCGCGTGTCGGCCGGCGCATGGGGCGACAACAGCCTGGGCAACATCGACTCGGTGAGCGGGCCGAGGCCTCGGGCGAGCACGTCTTGTGCGGTGGCTTCGCGCCGCG
>JBGAIY010000597.1:0-4015 GCA_044225205.1 Myxococcaceae bacterium
ACCGTCACCGCCTCGGTGCCCACCGTCTGGGCGGCAATTTCAGACCTCTCGCGCTGGCCAGAATGGAACCGCCGGGTCACCTCGGTCGAGAAGGTGCCCAGCGACCGGCCCCACCCTCGCTGGCGCACGCACGGGCCCGGCGGCGCCCTGACGTACGACGTGACCGAAGCCAACGAAGCCCGGGCGGTTTTGGTCACCCAACTGGCCGACCCGTCGCTGCCCTTCGGCGGCTTCTGGTCGTGGCACCTCGAGCCGACGGCCGAGGGGTGCCGGGTCATCATCACCGAGAACGGCTTTGTGAAAAACCCAGTGTTTCGGTTCGTCTCGCGCTTCGTGTTGGGTCACGAGAAGAGCGCGCGCGACACGCTCACCGAGTTGCGGGCGCACGCCCCCGCGCTGCGACCACGGTGAGTCAGCTCGTCGGGCCGACCGGGTTCGCTTTGGTGCGCCGGTAGTCGAGCTGCTTGGCCACCACCGCTTCGAGCACCGCGTGCATTTGGTTCACGGGCGTCTTGTCGGTGACGTGAATGAAGCCGGCGGTCGTGTCGGGCGTGTCGCCGAATTCTTGGGCCAGCTGGTACCCGATGTAGTTGCACAGGTATTCGCTGCGGTCGGGCTGGTAATGCGGGTCGGAGATGCTCGTGAAGGTCTGGCGCTTCTTGCCGAAGTGCTTGAGCGCCCACTCCACGGTCTCGACCGGAAAGTCGGTGGGCACCTCTTGTGGGCCCCCGGGTATGATGGGCCCCGCGGTCATCATCACGTCGTTGCCGTCGGGCGCCGCGCCGAGTTGGTTTTCGGGCAATTCTTCGAGCTGCGACTGACCGCCGGTCACGCCCATCGACAAAATCACGTCGGGCGGGTTGTTCTTCATGGCCTTCATGAAGTCGTTCACTGCGTTCGGCGTCACGTCGAGCCGGTGGTATTCGACGACGCCACCCTTCACGCCAATTTCGGCCAGCTTCTGGGCAATGATGCCCGACGGGTTCTTGGTGATGCCCATGAACTGCCCGTAGCCCGTCACCACCACGCGCAACGGCACTTCGTCAGCTCTGAGCGCCAGCGCTTCGGGCTTGTAGAGCATCAAATGCGCGGCGCTGTCGGCGCGCGTCGCGGCCTTGCCGGTGAAGCCCGGAGCCTCGCCTTGGGCGACATCGCCTCCCAGCACGACCCCGGTCACGCTCGCCGGCAGCGCGGCGCGCACCCGTTCGAGCACCTCGCTCGCCGTGTCTCCCTTGTTGACCGGCACCTGCACCGGTTGGCCTTCGACCACGACCGACACCGTGCCCTTGGCCTTCGCCGCGCCCTGCAGCACGAACGTGTTGTCGAACATGCCGACGCGCGCCGTCAGCCCCTTGATGCCGACCGACAGGTTCGCGTAGCGACCTTCAATGGTGGTGACCTGCCCGGCCGCCTCGACGTTGACCCAGCCGTTCTTTTGACTGAGCGACGCCAGGTGCACGAGCAGGCGCTGCTTCACCGCGTCGTCGAAACCGTCGGAGGCCTTGAGCAGGGCCTGTCGCTCGGTCGCGTCGAGGCCGCCCTCGTCTCGCGCCCGCAGCATGAGCCGGTCGATGTCTTGGGTGCTCACCTTGCCGTCGGGGTGTGACGCCTTCGCCGCGGCCAAGGCCTGCTTGATGTCGCCCACTTGCATACCCGGTTGTCGGCGAGCGCGATCAAAAGTGTCGCCGCCTCGACGGCCACGTCGGGCTCCAATTTGCTCACTCTGTGAGAAAAAGAGAGCCACCGTGCGAGCCGCGGGGTTTTGCAGTAGTGACGCGCGTCATGCGCGTTCATTTGGTCGACGGCACGTACGAATTGTACCGAGCGCACTTCGCGCCGCGACCACCGCACCAGGGGCCCGACGGTCGCGACCTCAAGGGCTCACTCGGCGTGGCGCAGTCGCTGTTGGCGCTGCTCGCTGATCAGCGCGAAGCGGTGACCCACATCGCCGTGGCGTTCGACAACCCCATTCGCTCGTTTCGCAACGACCTGTTCGCCGCTTACAAGTCAGACGAAGGGGTGCCTGACGAGCTGCGTTCGCAATTCGACGACGTCGAAGCCGCCGTGGCCGCCCTCGGCGTCACCGTGTGGTCGATGCGTGAATTCGAGGCCGACGACGCCCTCGCCACGGCCGCGCTGAAGTTCGCCCGCGCGCCCGGGGTCGACCAGGTGCGCATCATGACGCCCGACAAAGACCTGGGCCAAGTGCTCGAAGGCGAGCGCATTGTACAAGTCGACCGCATGCGACGGCGCGTCATCACCGAAGCGACCCAGCTGGCTGAAAAGGGGCTCAAGCCCCAGCAAGTGCCCGACTTTTTGGCGCTCGTCGGAGACACCGCCGACGGCATACCGGGGCTCGACGGGTGGGGCGAAAAGAGCACCGCTCTGGTGCTTGGGGCCTACCCCCACCTCGAAGACATACCCGACGACGTGACGAGCTGGGCCGTCACGCCCCCTCCGCGCGGCGCCGCGAAACGGGCCAGCGCCCTGCAGGCCGGCCGGCGCGACGCGGTGCTCTACCGCACCTTGGCCACCCTGCGAGTCGACGTGCCGCTCGGTGAGCGCCTCGACGAACTTGCGGCGGGTGCTCGCGCGAAGTACCTCGCGTGGTGCGACACCATCGGCGCCGAGTCG
The DNA here is from genome assembly GCA_044225205.1 of Myxococcaceae bacterium. GTDB lineage: Bacteria > Myxococcota > Myxococcia > Myxococcales > Myxococcaceae > JAEUJT01. Next base: position 2,635 of record JBGAIY010000597.1, read on the forward strand.
ATGAAGACGCGGCCGGCCCGCTGGGCGTAGGCTCGGGCGGGTGATCAAGACTTGCTTGGCCGTCGGCGTGTTGCTCGCTCAGACCGCGTGGTGCTGCACGAAAACGTACGCACCCCTTGAACGTCGAGGGTCGACCCAGCGTCGTCTCGTTTTGGCGCTCGACGGTCAAGGCCAGGCCATGCTGCGCGAAGGGGCCGAAACGCTCTGGGCACTGAACACCGTGGGCGAGCCGATATTCGCCCCCGACGACCGCTGGGTCGCCCTTGCGACCGACGCCGACGTCGTCATCGTCGAAACGACCAAAGGCGCCGTGCCCCACCACGTCGACCTCGTGAAGTTGCTCACCGACGACGAGCGCCAGCGGGTGACCCTCACCACCTGCGGCCTCCAGTGGTTCAAACACTGGGCGACCACGACCAAGGGGCTCGAGGTCACCGTCAACCAAAGTGGCCAAACCCCGCCCACCGCACGCGGCGCCGAAGGAGTGGTCTTCGTCATCACGCCCGACGGCCGCGCGACCCGACCAGCAGCGCCGAACGTGACCGACCTGGTGGCGCGTTGGTCTGGCCCCGCTTCGCCCGCACGGGCCGAGGTGATGGCCGGGCTGCTGCGGGCGAGCGCCTCGGCCAGCGACACCGAAGTCGCGGCGCTGGCCCCGTTCGTGCGCAAAGTCGTCGCCACCAAAGACGTTGCCCCCGAAGAAGCCGAAGCGGCGGCGACCCTCATCGGCCGCTTGAACGCAGGCGACCAATCGGGCGCGGTCGACGCCGCGCTCGCGCACCGCGGCATCGAAGTGGCGCTGCTGACGGGGCTCCAGCATTTCGCCCTGGGGCAGACGGTCGCCGAGCGCGTCTTCAACGACCCGACCCGTTCGGCCGCGGCACGGGCGGCGGCGGTCGACGTCGCTACCAATTCAGGCACCCGGCCCTTCTCGCCCCTCTTCGGCGCGGCGTTGGCCGACCCGTCGCCCGCGGTACGCGAAGCCGCCGCGACGGCCGCTGGCCATGGCCGCCAGTGCGACCCCGCGCTGCTCAAGAAGGTGGTCACCCTGCTCGGCGCCGAAAACGCCAAGCCCAGCCAAGCCCCCGACCGGCCCGACGCCCACGAGCACATCGTCGAAGCCGGCAGCGGCCTCGTGCGGTTCTGTCTCGACAACATGACCGACCCCACGGTGGCCGACGCCATCGCCCACGCGGTCACCGAAGGGGCCCGGCTCGACCCCGAGAGCACCGTGGCTCCGCTCGCCTACCTCGAAGCGGCCAGGTCGGCCGAAGGCCGCAGCGAACCCGACGCGCGAACCTTGCTCGACCTGGCCGAAAGCGCCTGCGCCGCGCAGCGCCCTTTCTTTCTCGTCGTCTGCACGAACCAGCTTGCCCAGTGG
>JBGAIY010000598.1:0-3972 GCA_044225205.1 Myxococcaceae bacterium
ATGTTCTCTTCGGCCAATCAAGACTCCCGTGACGGCAACGATTCTCAGAGTGAACGTTCGAAAATCGCAAGCCCTTCGGCCAGCTGTTCTCGGGTGGCAATGTAGGCCGGAGCGAAGCGAATGGTTTTCTCTCCGGCCAAGTTGACCAACAAGCCGTTTTGGCGGCAGCGCGCAATGACGTCGGCCGCCCCCGTATCGACTTCAATGCCGAAGAGCAGGCCGCGCCCCCGAATCGCCTTCACGCGCTCGGGCTTGCGCGCCATCAACGCCGCTCCGAGCTCATGCAAGTAGGCGCCTTTCGCCGCGACGTCGCTCAACATGTCGGGCGCGGTCGCCAAGTCCCACGTGGTGCAGGCGGCGGCGGCGGCCACGGGGTTGCCGCCAAAGGTCGAACCGTGCGACCCCGAAGGCAGCGCCTTGCTCGCTTCGTCGGTGCACAGCATGGCGCCAATGGGCAACCCGTTGCCGAGCGACTTCGCCAGCGAAAAGGCGTCGGGCACGATGCCGTCGTGCTGAAACGCGAACGGTTTGCCGGTGCGGCCCATGCCCGTCTGCACTTCGTCGATGAGCAGCAACAGCCCGTTCGCGTCGCACAGCTCGCGCAGCGCTTTCAAGAAGCCCGCGGGCGCCGGGCGCACCCCACCCTCGCCCTGAATCGGTTCAATCAAAATCGCCGCGGTCTGAGGCCCGACCAACTTCTTCACCGCTTCGAGATCGCCCATGGGCGCGTAGACGAAGCCCGCCGGCAAGGGCGCGAAGCCGACTTGGTATTTCGGCTGCGCCGTCGCCGTCACCGTGGCCAGGGTACGGCCGTGAAAGCCCCCTTCGAAGGTGATGAGTTCGTAGCGCTCGGGGTGGCCGCGGTCGTGCTGAAAGCGCCGAGCCAGCTTGATGAGCGCCTCATTCGCTTCGGCTCCCGAGTTGCAGAAAAACGCTCGAGCGCCTTTGAGCCCCGACGCGGCCGTCAACCGCTCGGCCAAGCGAATTTGCGGCTCTGAATAGAACACGTTCGACACATGCCACAGCTGGTCGAGCTGGGCCTTGGCCGCCGCGACCACTTTCGGGTGGCAGTGGCCCAACGCACAGGTGGCGATGCCGCCAATGAGGTCGAGGTACTTTCGCCCCTCGGCGTCGTACACGTACACCCCCTCACCTCGTTCGAGCACCACCGGTTGCTGCTTGTAGTTTTGCAAGAGGTGTTGCTTCGCGCTGTCGATGAACGAGTCAGACTTCGTCGGGTTCACCACTTGCGCCACCGCCGCCATCGTCGCTTTGATCGGGTTCATGTCTTCACGCCACGTCACAGAATGTACTTCGAAAGGTCTTCGTCTTTGACCAGCTCGGTCAACTTGGTCTTCACGTACTGTACATCGACCGTGAAGTCTTTTTGTTGAAGCTCTGAAGCACCGAAGCTGACGTCGTCGAGCACCTTCTCGAGAATGGTGTGCAGCCGCCGAGCGCCGATGTTCTGGCTGCGCTCGTTGACCTGGTGCGCCAACCGGGCCAGTTCTTCGAGCGCGTCGTCGCTGAACGTGAGGCGCACCCCTTCGGTGTCGAGCAGGGCGGTGTATTGTTTGATGAGCGAATTCTTCGGCTCTTTGAGAATGCGCACCAGGTCTTCGCCGCTCAGCGCCTCGAGTTCGACCCGAATGGGAAAGCGGCCCTGCAGTTCGGGTATCAGGTCAGACGGCTTCGACACGTGAAATGCACCCGCGGCAATGAAGAGCACATGGTCGGTCTTCACCGGGCCGTACTTGGTGTTGATGGTGCTGCCCTCGACCACGGGCAACAAGTCGCGCTGCACGCCCTCGCGAGACACGTCGGGCCCGCCGCTTTTCGACCCGTCACGCGTGGTGATTTTGTCGATTTCGTCGAGAAAAATGATGCCGTCGTTCTCGGCGCGTTTGAGCGCGTCTCGGTTCACCCGGTCTTGGTCGATGAGCCGACCGGCCTCTTCGCCTTCGAGCAGCTTGAGCGCGTCGGGCACCGTCGCTTTGCGCTTGCGGGTTCGCGCGCCGAAACCGGGCATGCCCTTGAAGAGGTCTTGCATGTTCACGCCCAGCTCTTCGAGCCCCTGCCCCGAAAAATTGCGCACGAAGGTGAGGTTCGTGTCGGCCACGTCGACTTCGACGTAGTCACCGTCGAAGGTGCCGGCTCTCAGTTGCGCGCGAAATTTTTCGCGGTCGGCGTCGCTCAAGCGCGGCACGTTCGGCGACGCCGCGTTCGCGTTCGCCGCGCCGAAACCGAACGTCGCTCCGGTCGAGGCCGAACCCGCGCTCTTGTGTTTGAGCAGCTCATGGAGGCGGTCTTCGGCGTTCTCGAAGGCCCGGGTTTTCACCCGCTCCATTTCGTCGTCACGCACCAGCGCAATGGCGGCTTCGACCAGGTCGCGCACCATCGACTCGACGTCGCGGCCGACGTAGCCGACTTCGGTGAACTTCGACGCTTCGACTTTCACGAAGGGGGCCTGCGCCAACTTCGCGAGACGACGCGCGATTTCGGTCTTCCCCACTCCGGTCGGCCCAATGAGAATGATGTTCTTGGGAGTGATGTCGTCGCGCAGGTCGGCGCTGACCTGTTGCCGCCGCCAGCGGTTGCGCAGGGCAATGGCCACCGCGCGCTTGGCCGCGTGCTGGCCCACGATGTACCGGTCGAGTTCGGCGACCACTTCTTTCGGCGTCAGCGACGAGCGCATCACAGTTCCTCGAAGGTGAGAGCACGGTTCGTGTAAATGCACACGTCGGCGGCGATGTTGAGCGCCTCTTCGGCGACGACGCGCGCGGGCAACTGGGTGTGCTGCATCAACGCCCGGGCCGCGGCCAGCGCGTACGGGCCTCCGCTGCCCACCGCGGCGATGCCGTATTCGGGTTCAATCACGTCTCCCGAGCCCGACAGAATGAAGGTCTTCTCTTTGTCGGCCACGACCAGCAACGCCTCGAGCCTGCGGAGAAACCGGTCGGTGCGCCAGTCTTTGCCCAGCTCGACGCAAGCGCGCGGCAGGTTCTTCTGAAACTCGAGCAACTTCGCTTCGAAACGCTCGAACAGCGTGAATGCGTCGGCGGTGCCGCCCGCGAACCCGGCGATCACCTGGCCGTCGGCCAAGCGGCGAACCTTCTTCGCGTTGCCCTTCATGACCGTCTTGTCGAGGGTGACTTGGCCGTCTCCGCCGAGCACCGTCTTGCCGTCGCGCCGAACGCACAGAATCGTCGTCATGGAACGGGCTTAACACCGTCTGCCAGGCCCCGCTTCCCCGACGAATGGAGAGGGGGTCGGTTCGAGTCGGGCTACGTTTTGCCGGCCAACCACTTCGTCACCAGCTCGACCACCGTCTTGCGAGCCGAACGGCGCAGCACGTCGTTCGCGACCGTCTTTTCGTGTTCGGGCGGGTTCGGCGGCTCGTGCGCCAACAGGTACTCCAGGTCGGCGCGCAAGCCGGCGTCGGGGGTCGGCGCCGCGAGCCGCATCATCGGCAAAACGACCTCGGCGCCGAAGTCGACCGAGAACGCGCGCGCGAAAGCCTCCCCTCGCGCGGGCACTCCCAGTTCGACCGCCATGACCAAGGCGGCTTGAATGGCCGGGCCGGTAAACAGCGACGGGCGAGACAAAATGCGTTCAGCCAAGACCTGTTGGTCGATGACGGGCAGCGACTTCGCTTCTTCGAGCGCGGTCAGCTGTTCGTCGGGAGCCGCCTGGCGCTGCAGCTTCTTCGACACCGGGTGTACCCGCGCCAGCGCCCCGTGACGCGTGGTCAGCGCCTGGGCCTCGGGCACGCCCAATTCAGTGGCCGTCTTGGCCAAGACCTCGTTCAACGACAAGTGGAGCTGGTCGACCCGACTCAGGTTCTTCGCCGCCCGAAAACGCAGGTCGGCGGGCACCCGCTCGGCAAACAGACAAAACAGGCGAATGCGCTTGTCGTCGTCGTCACTGCCGGGGCCGTGCCAGGCGGCGCATTCTTCGGCGAAGGCGCGAAGG
>JBGAIY010000026.1:0-33784 GCA_044225205.1 Myxococcaceae bacterium
GTTGAGCGACAAGATCGGCCGGGCGGCTGGTTTCACCTACCCCGACCTCGCCTTCACCGCGGGCTTGTTGCACGACTTGGGCAAGCTCGTCGTGTCGTCGTACTTGAGCGTACCGGGCACGCTGTCGAAACTGGGGCTGCTCGACGGGGCGTTGACCGCCATCGACGACGAGCAGCGGCTGCTCGGCACCGACCACGCCAAGCTCGGAGAACAGTTGGCCCTGAAGTGGAATTTGCCCAAAGAAATCATCGGGGCGGCCCGGTGGCACCACACGCCCCCCGACGCGCCGAATGCCACCATGCGTGACTTGGCGACCGTCGTTCAAGTGGCCGACGGCGCCTCTCACGTCGCCGGCTTCGGCGAGCTGTCGATTGGCGCCGAGCCCATTGACCTGTCGGCCATCGAGCGGCTCAACCTCGAGGTCGACGGGGTCTTGAAGCTCGTCGAGCAGAGCAAGCCCGAAATCGAGCGCACGCGAGACATGCTCATTGGCCCGTCGAAGGCCGCGTAGGGCGCTGGGGCCTTGACGCTCCCGGGCCCCACCGAGGGGTGCCGAGGGCCCCACTGGTCGCGGGTGACCCGTCGCAACCCGTTGCGCACGGGCGTTTGGCCAGGCGCGCGGCTTGCTGAGTGATCGGCCATGCGAACCCGACAAGCAACGTGGAACCGTGAGAACGGCTGGCAACAGCTCCCCGTGACCGAGGGCGCAGCCGACTTGGTGCTGCTCTTCGGAGGCCGTGCCGAAATCGAGCGCCCCGAGCTGCTCGCCGCCCTCGGCACCCACACGCCCCGCGAACGCATCTTTGGGTGCAGCACGGGCGGCGAAATCGGCGGTGCGTTGGTTCATGACGACTCGTTGGTGGCCACCTTCTTTTGGTTCGAAGGTACGCACATTTCGCACCTCTTCGCGCCACTCGACCCGGCGGCGGGAGACGAGGCGCTCGGCCGCCGTCTGGGCGCGCAGCTCAAGACCGACGGCCTCGTGCACGCGTTGGTGCTCAGCGACGGGCTCCAGGTCAACGGCAGCGCCCTGGCGCGGGGCCTGCGCGCGGGCCTGCCGGCGCACGTGACATTGAGCGGCGGCCTGTCGGGAGACGGGCCGGCCATGAAAGACACCGTCGTTTGCTACCAGGGCGACGTGAAGCGCAGCGGCGTGTGCGTCATCGGCTTTCACGGCCAGCTCAAAGTCGGCGTCGGCAGCGTCGGCGGGTGGGACCAGTTCGGCCCGATTCGCACCGTGACCCGCTCGCAAGGCAGCGTGCTCTTCGAACTCGACGGCCAGCCGGCGCTCGAACTCTACAAACGGTACCTGGGCGAGCACGCCGCGGGCTTGCCCTCGAGCGCGCTGCTCTTTCCACTCCTGGTGACCGAGACCCTCGGGTCGACGCCGGTCGTGAGAACCGTGTTGGCGGTCGACGAAGCCACCGGGTCGATGACCTTCGCGGGCGACGTGCCCACCGGCGCCTCGGCGCAGCTCATGCGGGCCAACTTCGAGCGCATCATCGAAGCCGGAGAAGAAGCGGCGCTCGCGAGCCGCCCGAACGTGGCGCCCGAGTTCGCCCTGCTCATCAGCTGCGTCGGCCGAAAGTGGATACTGAAGCAGCGGGTCGAAGACGAGGTCGATGCGGTGCGCAGCGCGCTGGGTGAACACGTCACCACCGCCGGCTTCTATTCGTACGGCGAACTGGCCCCGTCGATGACCGGCCGGCCCTGCCAGTTGCACAACCAAACGATGACCGTCACCACGTTTTCTGAGCGCTGAACATGCACCCGCTCGCTCGCCGGCAACTCCAACGCTTCTTTCGGGCCGAACTGCCCTCCGACCCGAAGCTCACCGCGTTCTTCGAGGCGGTGAGCGACGCCTACACCGCGGCTGACGACGACCGAAAGCTGCTCGAGCGCACGCTCGCGCTCGCCTCCCAAGAAACCGAAGAGCGCTACCACGCGTTGCAGCGAGACATCGCCCAGCGTGAACGCGCCGAGAGCGAACGCGATGCGTTCTTTCGTGTTTCGCCCGACCTGCTGGCGATTCTCGACGCCGAACACCTCATCGTGCAGGCGAACCCGAGTTGGGAACGGGTGTTGGGGCACTCCGGCGTCGGCTTGGTGAAAACGTCGGTCTACGACCTGTTGCATGGCGACGACGCCGAACGGGTGCGCCGTGAATTCATGAGCCTGGGCGCGGCCAACAACATTCGCGACTTCGAGTGCCGAGCGCGCCACTCGTCGGGGGCGTGGCGGGTCGTGAGCGCCACGCTGACGACCGACCTCTCGCGCGGTTTGTTCTTTCTGGTGATGCGAGACATCACAGAGCAGCGCGACATGGCGCGAGAACTGGCCCAGGCCCAAAAGCTCGAAGCGGTGGGTCAGCTCGCGTCGGGGGTGGCCCACGAAATCAACACGCCGGTGCAGTTCGTCGGAGACAACGTTTCGTTCGCCACCACGAGCTTCACCGACCTGTTCGACTACATCGAACGGGTCGAGGGTGCACTGACCGACGCTCAGCGAAAGGCGCTCGAACCCGAGCGCAAGAAGGCCGACCTCGAGTATCTCCAAGAAGAAGTGCCCCGCTCGCTGAGCGAAGCCCAAGACGGGTTGCGCCGCGTCGCCGAGCTGGTTCGCGCGCTCAAAGAATTCGCCCACCCCGACGCGGGCGACAAGGTCGCCGCCGACATGAACAAGATCATCGAGCGGGCGGTGGTGTTGGCGCGCAGCGAGCTCAAGCACGTCGCCCGCGTCGAAATGGCGCTCGGCCAGGTGCGGCCCATTGCCTGCCACAGCAACAGCCTGGGCCAGGTCGTGCTGAACTTGTTGGTCAACGCGGCGCACGCCATTGAAGAGCGTTCGAAAGCCGACCGCACCACGCGCGACCAACACCTCATTCGGGTGTCGACCACCGAAGAGAATGGCGAGTTGGTGGTGTCGGTGTCTGACACCGGCTGCGGCATACCGGCGGCGATCAAAGACCGCATCTTCGAGCCGTTCTTCACGACGAAACCCATGGGCAAGGGCTCGGGCCAGGGGCTGCCGTTGGTGCGCAACGTGGTACGGGCGCACGGCGGGCGCGTCGACGTGCAGTCGGCCGTCGGCGCGGGCACGACCTTTTCATTGCGGTTGCCCTTGGTGGCGGCCGGCCCCGAGCGGAGCGCCGCGTGAACACGGTGCGCCGCCTCTTGTTGGTCGATGACGAGCGGGCCGTTCTCGAGGGCCTCAAGAAGGTGCTGCGCCCGTGGCGCGAGAGTTGGGCCGTCGATGTGGCCGAAGGGGGCCGGGCCGGCCAAGCCGCGCTCGAGTCGACGCCCTACGACGCGGTCGTGAGCGACGCGCGCATGCCCGACGTCGACGGAGAAGCCGTGTTGCGCTTCGCGGCCGAACGGCAGCCGCAAGCGATTCGGTTGGTGCTCAGCGGGCAGGTCGACGCGCGCACCGGTCACCGCCTGGCGGGCGTGAGCCACCAATTCTTGGTGAAGCCGACCAACGCCCAAGCGCTGATGGTCGCCGTCGAAGAATGCCTGTCGCTGGCCGATTCGCTCGCCAGCCCCAAGCTGCGTGAAATACTCGGCAAGATTTCAGGGTTGCCCACCGCGCCCCGCGCCTACCAGCGGCTCAGCGCGCTCGTCGACAACCCGGCGTCGTCGGCCGACGAGGTGGCCGCGGTCGTGCAGACCGACTTCTCGTTGGTCACCCGCGTGCTGCGGCTGGTGAATTCGCCGCTCTTCGGGCTCAGCCGAACGGTCGAAAGCGCCAAAGAAGCGGTCGTGCTGTTGGGCGTCGAGCGGCTGCGCGAATTGGTGCTGTTGACCGAGTTGTTTTCGTCTCAGGGGCCCCGCGAGGTGGTCGAAGCCATTCATGAGTCGGCGCTGGTGCGTTCGCAGGTCGCGCGGGTGCTCGCGGCCGGGTCTCCGGTCGTCGACCTTGGGGCCGAGGGCGCGTTGCTCACCGAAGTCGGCGCCCATGCGCTGGCGTGCGGCGCGGCAGACTACGAAGCGTTGTGGCGACAAGCCGGCGGTGGCGCGGCCCTGTGCGAGCTCGAGCGCGCGGCCTACGGCGCCACCCACGTCGACGTGGGGGCCGTGTTGTTGGGGTTGTGGCACCTGCCGCCAGCGGTCGTGAACGCCGTTCGCTGGTGCCGGCAACGGCCCCCGCCCGGCGCCCAGCTCGACGCGCGCACGGTCACCGCCTTGAGCGTCGCGCTCGACGACGAATTTCGGTCGGGCGCTCCGTCGCCTGACGTCGAGGCACTCGCGTCGCAACTGGGCGTCGAGTCGAAGCTCGAAACGGCCCGTGCGCTCTTCAGACGCGTGGCCCCCATCAAGCGAGGAGCCGCATGAACGCCAAACGCGTGCTGTGCATCGACGATGAGCCCCACGTGCTGTCGGCCCTCGACCGAAACTTGCGCAACGGGCGGCGCTCGAGGTGCTGCGGCAAGACCGCGACTTTGCCGTCATCATTTCTGACATGCGCATGCCCGAAATGAGCGGCGCCGAGCTGTTGGCCGAAGCGCGGGTGTGGGTGCCTGACGCCGTGCGGGTGTTGCTGACCGGCGAGGCCGACCTCTCGGCGGTCGTTGCCGCGGTGAATGAGGGCCACATTCGTCACTATTTGTCGAAGCCCGTCGAACGTGACGAGCTGCGCCGCTTCATTCAACGGGCCTTCGAAGAGCACGACGAAGCGTTGGCCGAACGAAAGCATCGGTCGGCGTCGGTGCGAGGCGGTGCGCAGCTCGCACTCGCGGTTCTCAAGACCTCCGACCCCGTGGCCGCGGCGCGAGCCGAGCGAAGTGCGGCCACGGCGGCGCAACTGGCCTCGGCGGCGGGGCTCCGCTGCGCCGACGACGCCGAATTGGCCACCTGGTTGGCGGTGGTCGCCGAGCGCCTGCCGGCCGGTGCCGGCGACCCGAGTCTCGACGTGTTGCTCGGCGAAACCGAGGGCCAAGTGCGCATGGCGCTTCACGAAAATGCAAACCCCACCCCCGGTCGTTCTCTGCTGGCGAAGGTGGTGGCGGGTGCGCTCGCGCTCGACGACTTCGCCCAGGGCCGCACGTCGTTGAACGAATGCCAACAAGCGCTCGGTGAGCCGCTCACTGGGTTCGCCGGTGGCTTGGGCTTGCTCACCCGCCCAGCCAACGTCGCCTAACCCCCAAGTTCACCTGTGCGAGACGTCCAACCCGCTCGCAATGAAATGCTCTCGAGAAACCACCACGGGTCTCAGTTATCTGAGGGCCCCTGTTGGTCGGGCTCCTCGGCCACTGGCTGGTACCGAAAATGCAATCGGGGCGGCCATGACCAAGTTCTGGTGGCTTGCGCTCGCACTGCTGGCGAGTTGTGCGAACGAGTGCCGCAGCGACAGTGACTGCGCGTGGCATGACGGGTGTTCGCTCAGTGAGTGCCTCGCCCGCGGCGAGCCCTTGAGTGCGGCGGCGGCCGCGTGCCGGTCGCCGGTGTGCGCCACCGAGCGCCCTGCGTGCGGGTGCGTGCAAGGCGGGTGTGCCCCGCTTTCGGCGCACCTTGAGCCGGCCTATTGCGCGGAGGCCCCGCCCGCGGCCCGCTGAATCTTGCTCGGGGTGAGCCGAACCTTCGGCGTCGCGGGTCACTACTCAAATGCTCTCGTTCTCTCAACTTTCAAGCTCGTTGCGGCCTCTCTGGCTCACGGTGACGCTCTTCTCGAGCGCCTCGTTCGCCCAAACCATTTACAAATGGGAGGACGCCAGCGGTACGCACTACGCCGATTCGATGAGCGCCGTACCCAAAAGCGCCCGCAACGTGGAGACGATGCGGGTCGTGCGCGACGCGCCCGCCCCAGCCCCGACGCCGGTACCGTCGCCTGCACCGACCGTGGTCGTGCACAACTCCAACGGCCAAGTGTGGGAGGACAGTGCCGGGCTCAACGAGTCACAGTGGCGCGACCGGTTCATCAAAGCGAATCGCAAGATTCAGACGCTCGAAGCGCAGCTGGCGGCGGCCGACGCGAACCCCTTGACGGTGTGCCCACCGCCGGTCGTGCAAAACGGCGCCATCGTTCAACCGGCGGCGGCGGGTGGCCGTTGCGTTCTGCCGAACGAGTACGAGCAACACCGCGCCCGAATCGCCCAACAGAAAATCGACTTGGTCGACGCGCGGGCCGACCTCGAGCAGCTCGAGCGCTTGGCGTCGGAGCAGGGCGTGCCTCGCGAGTGGCGACGCGGCTGGTAAGTAAATTCAGTACGTCGAGTCTCGAAACACGAAGTTGTTGGTGACGACGACCTCGCCGCCGCGCGCCTTCGGAAACCGCCAGGTCTTGAGCTTCGTCATGACGCACGAGGTGACGACGCCCGAGTCGCGCAGCGTGGCGCCGACGAGACGAACCGACGTCACCGTGCCGCTGGGGTCAATGTGCCATTCGAGTTTCGCGGTGCCGCGAAGCCCGTCGTACCGGAGCAGGGCCGCTTCGTAGCACGCCGCCACTTCACTCGCGTGTGCCTGCACCACGTCGGCCACTGCGTCGCGGTCGATGGTCGCTCCGCTGGCGCCGCTGGCACCGACGATGCGCGGCGGCCCATTGACCGAGGCGATGACGCTGCCTTTGCCCGTGCGGCCGGCGGGGAGCACACCCGCGGCGCCGATGCCAGCGGCGCCGATGCCGACGGGGCTCAAACCGCCCCCCCCGAGCGCTGGGAGCCCAGCCCCGGCGACGCCACTCGGCAGCCCCGCGACCGCGACGGTCTTGCCTCTGGGGTGCCCGGGCGTTTGGTGCCGAAGCTTGGCTTCGAACGCGCGAAACGCCGAATCAAAGCCTTTGAGCGAATCGGTGAGTTGGCTGGGCAGGCTCGGAGGCGTGCGCGGGTGCCGAGCTGGCGTTTTCGGTTGGTGAGGCGCGGCCGCGATTGGCGCCGAGGGCCTTTTGGTTGCATTGGAGTCAGGCGGGGTCGGGGGCGTCGGCGGCGCGGGCGGCGTTGGGTGGAGCGGTCTTTGAATCGACCGAGTTTCGAAGTGGTCGTCGTCGGGGGCGTCGATCAGGCCCAGACCCACCGGCACCACCCCAAAGAGCACCGTGAGCAGCACCACCAACCGCGGTACCCGCACCGGGCCGCGGCTGACGCGCTGTTCGCGTTCGACCATCGCCGCGTCGAGGGTGAGCCCGCCGTGCTTCAGCTCGAGCGGTGCATTCGGGCCGACCAGCTCGCCTTCTGGCGGAGTGGCGGCGCCCCAAAAGACGCGCCGGTAGCCCCCTTCGGGTTGAACGCGCAACGGCTCGGCACCGAGCGTTTCGAAGAGGTCGGCGGGCACGGCCTGGTGCGCTTCGAAGGTGTGGGCGGCGATGACCTGGTCGCCCCAGCGCAGCTTCACCGAGAGCACTTCGGGCGTCGGGCGCTCGACGATTTCGGTCTTTTCGTCGGCCGGCAGCGGAGCGACGGCGCGCAGCGGCGTCGCCGCGGGCCGCACCCACCGCTCGTTCACGAGCCGGGCGCGCAACAGCCATGGGCCCACGCACACTTCGTCAATGGGGCGAAGCTCGTGGCGCTCGACCCGGTTGCCGTTGACGTACACCGACCCTTGTTCGGCTTCGACCCACGCCCGACCCTCGTGAAAGCGCAACCGCGCGTGGCGCTGGCGCAGCGAGTCGAGCGCCAGGTCGGTGTCACCGCTGCCGATGCGCCACTCTCCCGACGTGAACATTTCGGTGCCGACGAGCAGCCCGTCTCGCAGAATGATGACCTGCAACAACCCGGCGGCCGCGACGCGCGCCGGCCGTTCGGGCACCGTCGTCTCGACGTGGGCCGCCGAATACAAGCTGCGCAGCGAACGCAGGCGGCTCGCACATTCGGTGCACTCGGCGATGTGGCGCTCGAGCTGCCGCGCTTCGTCGGAGCCGGGGGTCTCGCCCAAGAGCCACCGGTCGAGCCGGAGGTCAGAAACACATTCGGCTTCGCGCCGTCGGGCCAACGCGGTCATCGGGTACCTGCCTGGTGAAAGGCGCCGCATTCGCTCCGTCGCACGACCTGCTTCGCGGCTTGGTGAAATTCGACCAGCCGGTTGCCGACGGTGCGCCGCGACACGCCGGTGACTTGGGCGATTTCGTCGTGACTCATTTGGTCGAGGTAAAAGTAGACGGCCACTTCGCGCAGGCCCTCGGGCACCCGCGCGAGCACGGCCGACAACGTCAGTCGGTCGTCGAGGGTGACGTCGCCGCCGCCTTCGGTCGTGCCAACGGTTTCGGGGTCGACCGGGTCGGGTACGCCTCCACGCCGGTCGTGGTCGCGCAGCACATTGAGGCAGTGATTCGTCGTCGCGCGGTACAGGTAGGTAATGGGCGACGCCTCGGCGCGAAATTCGCCGAACGAGCGCAGCACCTTCAAGAACACCTCTTGCGTCGCGTCGCGGGCCAGCTGCTCGTCACCCAACATGGCGCGCGCGCGCCGCAACACCGAGGCTCCGTATTTCGCGTACAGCGCCTCGGTCGGGTGCACTGGCTTCACAGCTTCGTTGGACACCCGCGCTCAGAAAACCGGCAAACTTTCGCAAGACCCTGAATTTGCTGGCTATTCGAGTTCGTCGAGGGTCGGGCGGCCGTGTACCAGCACTTCGCGGCGCCCCCGAAACCGCTCGACCCGCACCGCCGGAGCGCCCAAATGCACTTCGGCCACCAGGCCGGCGTCGACGTGAACCGTGCCTTCGACCCACGTCATGTGGCGGTACACCAAGGGGGTGTTGACGGTGATGCGCCAGCTGCCGTCGGGGCTGGCCGTCGGCACGACGCCCTTTTCAATGCCCGTCGCGAACCGGAGCGAGCCCAACCACAGTTCCCACGTGACTTCGTCGACGACCGCGTTCTTGCCCTTGGGCAGGTCGAGCTGAAAAACGAGGTGGCCTTCGTCGTTCTTGGTGAAGTCGAGCGCGAGCGAGGTGAGCGGCAGCGGTTCGGCCTCGAGCGAAGGCCGGGCGTGACCGCGGCACCCCAAGGTCGCACTCCACGAGACGACGGCGATGAGCGCGACCGCCCCTCGCATGCGTCACCCACCCAACAGCGGCTTGAGCGCGTCGACCGACACCGGCCACCCATTTCGTCGGGCCAGCACTTCGAGCGCCTTGAGAAATTCGGCGGCGGTTTGAAAGCGCACGCTGCGGTCGGCGAACAGCGCCTTGCGCACGATCGACGCGGCCATGTCGGGCACTTCGCGGTTGACGGTCTGCACGTTGGCGACTCGGCAGTCGCGCACCTTGTGCATGACCTCGACGTCTGAATTGCCGGCGAACAGGCGCAAGTTGGTGAACATTTCCCACAGCATGATGCCGGCAGAAAAAAGGTCGGCCCGGTGGTCGACCGGTTGCCCCATGACTTGCTCGGGGCTCATGTACGGCACCGTGCCCCGCAAGGCCCCCACGTCGCCGCCCCGCGAACCTTCGATTTCGGCCACCCCGAAGTCGGTGAGCTTCACGTCGCCCGCGACCGACAAGAGCAGGTTGCTCGGGTTCACGTCGCGGTGAACGATGGTGCCACCCCCGTCGCCCACCTTCGCGCGGTGAATGTAGTCGAGCGCCCGCAACAGACAGATGGCGATGTACACCGACGCCGACAGCGGCATGGGCTGGCCGGCTTGGCGAAAGGCGTCTTGCATGTATTGCAAGGTGCGCCCCGAGACGAGCTCTTGCACCATGAGGTAGTCGTTGCCGGCCTTGAAACAGCGGTAGGTGCGCACGATGTTGGCGTGCCGCAACCGCACGGTGAGCTTCGCCTCGTCGACGAACGACTTCACCCAGGCGGCGTCGTTTCGGTACGTCGGCAACAGCCGCTTGATGACGATGTCGTCGGGCTCTCCGGGGCTGCGCTGGGTCGTGGCGCGGGCGCGCGCTTGGTACACTTCGGCCATGCCGCCGACTGCGAGTCGCCCAATGAGTTGGTAGCCGCCGAGCTCGGTTTCCTGCGCCACGAAGCTCGAAAGCGTACTGCGCCCCCCGGTGAGAGCAAAGGTGAGTTTCGAACAGCCACGGGCCTTGCCTCGCGAGGTGAGGTCGTTACCAGCCGCCGCATGCACCGACTTGCGTGGGCCCGCGGCGTGGCGTTGGCGTTGGCATTGACCGGCTGCAAGAACCAGGCGCCCACCATCGACCAGCTGGCCGCCGCGCTCACCGCGAAGGGGCTCGAGGTGACGACCGTCGAACCGACCGCCGACGAGAAACTCGCGCTCGAAAAATTCAAGGCGCTCGCCACGGCCTTGGGGTCGACCCCACCCAGCTACGAAGAATTTCGCGACTTGAGCATCAACGGCATCAGAGTCGGAGTCACTCGTTACGGGTCGGCCTTCTCGGCGAGGAGTGCCACGAAAGAAGCCGCGGCCGAAGAAGCGAAGACCGACGAACGCGACCAGAAGAAGGGTCGACCGCACTTCAGCAGCCACTTCTTTTCGCACGGGCCGTACGCGTTCGAGGTGTACCACTCCCACGTCGACGCTGCCCCCGGTGGCCGCATCGACCTGGGCAGCTACCGCGAAGTGCCCGTCGACCCGACCGAAGAGGCCCGCCTCGAGCGCACCGTGAAGACGGTGAAGGTCGGCTTGGCGCTCTGAAGGTCTGCTCGGGCTTCAGCGAACTCGCCTCGACCGCGCGAGGGCCGCTGCAGGCGCTCGCCGTGCTCTGCCCGACCAGCTCCATGGCTCGAAAACGTGGTCACTCACGGGGCGCCCCGGGCGCGCTTTTCTCAGTTCGTCAGCATTCCTGCCCATTCGCAGCGGCCGAATCGAGCCGGCGAACGCCGCGTTCACCCCGGCCCGCGCGCCGCTGCCAGCGCTCGATACACGTCTTCGTACCCGCCCGCCGCGTGCTGCCACGAGAAGTCTTGCCGCATGCCCGTCGCCCGCACCCGTGCGTAGCGCGGCGGGTCGCGAAACAGGTCGACCGCGCGCCCCAGCGCCCCCCGCAACGCGTCGGCGGTCGGCTCGTGAAACCACACCCCGGTGCCGTTGGCGTCGCGCAGGTCGACCACGGTGTCACGCAGACCACCCACCGCGTGAACCACCGGCACCGCACCGTACGCGAGCGAATACATTTGGTTGAGCCCGCACGGCTCGAAACGCGAAGGCATGATGAAGAAATCGGCTCCGGCTTCGATGAGGTGCGCCAGCGCGTTGTCGAAGCCCACCGTGACCGACAGCCGTGAAGAGAAGCGCGCTTGCAAGGCCCTCCATTCATTTTCGAAGCGCGGGGCGCCGCTGCCCAACACCACCGCGCACGCACCGTGTTCGAAAAACGCAGGCAGCGTGGCGTGCAACAGGTCGACTCCTTTCTGCTCGACCATGCGGCCGATGATGCCGAACACCGGCATGCCCGGGGCGGGCGCTTGCAACTTCGCTCGCTCGAGCAGCGTGCGTCGGCACACCTCTCGCCCACTCAGGTCGGCGGCCGAAAACGTCGCGGGCAACAGCACGTCGGTCGCGGGGTTCCATTCGGTGGAGTCGATGCCGTTGAGCAACCCATGCAACACGGGGGCCCGGTGCCGCACGAGCCCGTCGAAGCCCATGCCGAATTCGGGCGTCTGAATTTCGCGCGCGTACTGGGGCGACACCGTGCTCACCGCGTCGGCGAATTGAATGCCGGCTTTGAGAAACGAGACCTTTTGCCAATACTCCAACCCGTCGACGGTGAAGTGCGACCACGGTATGCCGAGCCGGCCCATGACCGAGGCGTCGAAGTTGCCCTGGTACGCCAAATTGTGAATGGTGAAGAGCGTGGGCGGCGCAGGCCGGTAGCCGGTCTTCAACGCCAGCGCCCCCAGGCCCGTCTGCCAGTCGTTGAGGTGCACGACGTCGGGTTCGAAGCCCAGGTGGGTCGCGCCCGACAAGGCCGCCAGGGTGAAGAAGGCGAAGCGTTCGGCGTTGTCGGCGAAGTCTTGGTCGGGCGGGCCGTAGAGCGTCGGGCGGTCGAAAAACGCGGCGTTTTCAACGAACGTCACCGTCAGCCGGGGCCGGGGTTCGACCGAGTGATACCCCGCGGCCACCTCACCGAAAGGAAACGTCAGCGTCAGCGGCTTCGCTTCGTCGACCAAAGCGTCGCGCGGCACCCCGGCGTAGAGCGGCGTCATCACCCGTACGTGGTGGCCCCGCTGGGCGAGCGCGGCCGGCAGGGCGCCCGCCACGTCACCCAGGCCTCCCGTTTTCGAGAACGGTGCGACCTCCGAAGCGAGAAACAGAATTCTCAGCTGGCGAGCTCCGGCTGGGTCGCCGCCGCGTTCGCGGGGCCGCGCCCGGCGTCGACGTCGGCCTGGTAGGCGACGTGCGGCTCGAATTCTTTGCACTCGCACCGAAAGCTCACGGTGTGGCACGTGGGGCAGGTGGTGCTGAGCTGCGTGAAATACAGGTCGAAGAGCGACTCCATGCGCGTGCCGAGCAGAAATTCGACCTGGTCGAGAAAGTAGTCGTATTCGGGTTTGCGAAAGTAGAAGAGCCCGTTCTCGATGTTCTCGATGGTGTTGGTCGCGCCCCCCGACACCTGGTTGTACGGCGTCGTCGCCTTGAGAAAGACCTTGAGCACCGTCGCGCGAAAACCCGGTTCGCGCTGAATGTGGCGGGCGACCACGTCTTGGTAGAAACGAAAGTGGCGCAATTCGTCTTTCGAAAATTGCCGCACCATGTTCGCCAAGAACGGGTCTTTCACTTGGTTCGCGAACGAGCGGTACACGAGGTACGCGACGAGCTCTTGAAACGCGTTGCAGGTCGCGATTTCGTGCACGTCGTCTGAATACGGCCGAAATTCGACTTCGGCGACCGCGTGCACTTTGTCGGCGGGCCACCGCTCGCCCATTTTTTCGGTGTACCGGTGAAGGCCACGGTAGTGGTTCAGTTCTTCGACGAACCAGGTGCCGAAGAAGGGCCCCAATTCGGGTGAAGTGCGAAACGCCCTCAAGAACCCGTCTGACACCGCCATGCCCGACGTTTCTCCGAGCGTCGTGGTGTGCACGAAGCTGCGCTCTTGGCGGGTCAGCCACTCCGGCCGCGCCTGGCTGAAGTCGAGGTCTTCGACGAAATACTGCAGCTTGCGCGCCCGGGCCCGGTACGCGTCGAACATGTTGTCTTCGTAGGTGCGCGCCAACAGCTTGGGCGAGAGCGGCACCGAATCGCTCAGCAAGGCGCGCGACACGAGCGCGTAAATCGGGTCGAGCACCGGCGCCAAGCGCGACTGGTTGTAGGCGAAGGCG
Source organism: Myxococcaceae bacterium (assembly GCA_044225205.1). Classification (GTDB taxonomy): domain Bacteria; phylum Myxococcota; class Myxococcia; order Myxococcales; family Myxococcaceae; genus JAEUJT01. The sequence continues at coordinate 13,168 of JBGAIY010000026.1, forward strand.
TACTTCACGGCCGTCGAAGGGAGCGTCTCGAGCATGGCGAGCAAAAGAGACCAATTGCCCGCCGTTCGCAACTGTTACGGCGCGATTGGGGCCGGCCGACCGTTCGCTGTATAAGCCACGGCATGTTCACTCCGTGGCCCGAGCCCTTCGAGCGGTTTTCGAAACTCTTCGAACGCGCGAAAATCAGCCAGCCGAAAGACCCGAACGCCATGTCGCTCGCCACCGTCGACGCCCACGGGCGGCCTTCGCTGCGGGTCGTGTTGCTCAAGGGCGTCGACGCGCAGGGCTTCGTTTTCTACACCAACCGCACGAGCCGCAAAGGCCGTGAGCTCGACGGCCAGCGCGCCGCGGCGTTGCTGTTTTATTGGCCGTCGCTCGAAGAACAGGTGCGCGTCGAGGGCCTCACCGAGCACGTCAGCGACGCCGATTCAGACGCGTATTTCTCGAGCCGCCCGCGCGACTCTCAGTTGGGGGCGTGGGCTTCGCACCAGAGCCAAGACTTGGCCTCGCGCGAAGAACTCGAAGCGCGGCTCGCCAAGCTCACCAAGCAGTACGAGGGGCGTTCGGTGCCGCGCCCTCCGCACTGGGGCGGGTACCGGCTCGTGCCCGACCGAATGGAGTTTTGGCGCGCCCACCCGTTTCGGCTGCACCACCGCGAAGAATACGTGAAGGCCGGCAACGGGTGGCAGACCGCGCTGCTCAACCCGTGACGTCGCTGGCCCCGCGTTCGCGTCACCCGGCTTTGATCAACGACAATTCGATGTCGATTTTCACCTGTTCGCTGACCGCGATGCCGCCCGTCTCGAGCACCACGTTCCACCCGAGGCCGTAGTCTTTGCGGTTGAGCTTCACGCTGGCCGACGCGCCCCGCCGAATGTTGCCGTAGGGGTCTTTCGATTCGGCTTCAGACAGTTCGACGTCGAGCACCACTTCTTTGGTGACGCCGTGCATGGCCAAGTCACCACGCAGCTTGAAAGTCAGCCCGTCGACCGACTCGACCCGCTTCGAGACGAACGTCATGGTGGGGTACTTTTCGACGTCGAAGAAGTCGGGCGAACGCAGGTGGGCGTCGCGCTTCGCCTCACGCGTGTCGACCGTGCCGACGTCGACGCTGGCATTCACCTGGGCCTGGGTGAGGTCTGAACCGAAGACCACCGTGCCGGCGACCCCCGAAAACTGACCCCGCACGTTCGTCACCATCATGTGGCGAACGGTGAACTGCGCCACCGAGTGCACGGTGTCAATGTTCCACCGGGTGGCGCCTTGCGGTGCGGCTTGCGCGGTCGTGGCTGAAGCGGGCGTGGCGGCTTGGGTGACGGTCGACATGGTGTCTGGGCTCCTGGCGAAGAGAAGCAGGGTCGCTCCTCGGGTGTGGTCTTTAGATTAATCAGCCGCTTTGTATTTGCAAGTCGCTTTCTATTTGTAAGTAAATGCGCAGAAGTGCGTCACTGGGGTGGCGTGCGCGCGGCGGGGGCTCTATCGTTAAGGCATGGCGCTCCCACCGTTTCAGCTGTGCCCGCGGTTCGAGACGGCCGTCGACCTGCTCGGCAAGCGGTGGACGGCGCTGCTCGTTCGGGTGCTGATGGAGGGCCCGCGGCGGTTCGGTGAGCTGGCCGAGTCGGTGCCGGCGCTCTCCGAGCGCATGTTGTCGGAGCGGCTCAAAGAACTCGAAGCCGAAGGGGTGTTGGCGCGCACCGTGCTCGCCGGGCCCCCGGTGCGGGTCGAATACGCGCTGACCGACAAGGGGCGCGCGCTGTCGGGCGTGCTCGAAGAAATTGGCCGCTGGGCCGAGAAGTGGGTCGAGTCGAAAGGCGAAGTCGGCCACGCGCCGCACGCGCTGGCCATCAAGCCCGTGCGTTCACGCAAGCGCGCGAACTGACCGTCGTTGCCTCACCACGAGCCGCTCGACCCTCCGCCGTCGCTGCTCCCGCCCCCGAACGAAGACGAGTCAGAACTCGAAGAACTCGAAAACGAGTCGCTGAACGACGACGAGCTGCTGGTCGACCAGTCTGAAGTCGAAGAAGAAGAGCTGGTCAACACCGGCAAGACCTTGGTGTACGTCGAGTGCGCGCCGCAGTGGCTGCAGGTCTCGTTCACTTCGACACTGCCGGTGCTGTACTCGGTGGGGTAGCTGAGCACGCGGCCCTCTTGGTGCTTGGCGGTCTTGTACCCACAGCTCGAGCAGGGCTTGTAGGCGGTGAGCCAGCTGTCGCTGCGAACGATTTCGGCGTCTCGGCAGCGCGCGCACCACCACACGTCGAATTGCACCGACCGCGCCGCCTCTTCGGCTTGTTGGCCCGAAGTGAGGTGTTCGTCTTCTTCGGCCTCGCTCAACAATTGGCGCGGCTGGTGGCATTCGAGGCACCGGCGGGGGCGGCGGCGCCAGGCCCGCACCCCGAAGAAACCTCCGGCGACGGCGGCGATCACCCCTGCCGCCCACAGCCAGCCCCCGTGGCGCTCGTAGCCCTCGCTGAGCACCTCGTTCATCGGTCGGGGAGGCAGGCCCCTCATGAGCGTGTCAGACGCGAAGCGCGCCGCTTCGCGCACCGCCAAAACACGGGTCACCCGTTGGTTGGCGGCGAGGTTTCGCTCTTGTTCGCGCACCTGGCCCAGTTCCCAGTGGCTGCTTGGGTCGAACGGCACGTCGATGACGGCCGACCCCGTTTCGACGTTCAGCGCGACAATGGCAACCGGCGTCGTGCTCAGCGGGGCGACTTGTCGCTTGAGCCGCAGGGCCAACTCAATGGCGGTGGGCCACCGGCCGCGGGTCTTGAACAGCAACACGAAGACGCGCCCCTTGTTTTCAGCGTAAGCGTCGTGAATCGGCTGCTCGATGCTCGCGAGGTCGCGCGCGGGCAGTGACTGGGTGAGGTCAATGACCCAGTGACGCGGGCTCAAGTCGGCGAAGCGCTCTTCGCCGCGGGCCAGCCGCGACAGCTGCGGGTCGGCTTCGGCCGCGAGGTCGGGGTCGCTGAGCTGGGGCGGAGCAGCGCGCTCGGGTGTGCTCTCGGTGACCGCGAGCAACTCCGCCAGCGCCTGCGCCCCGTCGGCCATGGCCGCGTTCGGGTCTTGCCGCTTGAAGGCGGGCACCACGTCGGCCTGCATCACCTCGTCGGTTTGCGCCGAAGTGATTGGGCTCTTTCGGCCCAAAATGATTTCGGCTCTGCGGTCTTTGAGGGCCGCGAAGAGCAACACCCCGTCGTCGAGGCCACGGTGGCCGACGCCCCAGTGGTTGAACAGTTGGGTCGCGAACTGCCGCGCGTTTTGGCCCGAGGTGGTGTTGACGACCGCCACGCCCAGTTGGCCGTGCCCCGACGCATTGACCTGCGTGGCGAGGCGGTTGATGCGCGCGACCGTCGCCTCGTTCAGGCTGCCCGTCGTGTCGAGCACCCATTCGCCCGGCGGCGGCGGCGTCAAGTCTGACGGCGCGGCGAGCGCTCCGGTCGACACCACCAGGTACAGCAGCACGGCTCGGTGAATTCGCATGGTCAGAGGCCTCCCGTGCCATCGCCGTAGCGACGCCTGCCTCGCGCGGCCAGAGCGCGAGGCGACTTGTCACTTTGTTGTCACCGACGCTTTTTCGAAGCGGCCGGTTTCTTGGCCGGCTTCTTCGCGGCTTTGGCGGGCGCCTTCTTCTTGGCGGGAGCCGCGGCGCTCGGGGCCTTGCCGTCGAGTGCCGCCAGCACTTCGTCGGCGTGGCCGTCGGGTTTCACTTTGGGCCAAGTGGTCTTCACCACGCCGTCAGGGCCGATCAAAAACGTCGACCGAATGATGCCCATGTAGGTGCGGCCGTACAGGTTCTTCTCACCCCAGGCGCCGTACGCCTCGGCAGCCCGGTGCCCTTCGTCGACCAAGAGGGGAAACGGCAGGTTGAACTTCTTGATGAATTTTTGGTGGCTCTTTTCATTGTCGGGCGAGACGCCCAACACCACCGCGCCCTTCTTTTGCAGCTTCGAGTGCTCGTCGCGAAACGCGCACGCTTCGACCGTGCAGCCCGGGGTGTCGTCTTTCGGGTAAAAGTAGAGCACCACGTTCTTGCCGGCGAAGTCACCCAGGGTGACCGTTCGGCCGTCTTGGTCTTTCATCGAAAACGTGGGCGCGGTTTGGCCTGCTTCAATCATGGCGTCTCCTTGAAAAAGGGACGCCCGTCGTAGTGGCGTTCGCCTTCGAGTACCAGCGTTGTCAGCGCTCGAGCGCAGGCAGCTCGAGCTCGCCGCGTTGGCCGCCTCGGCCCGCGTTGGTGATGACCCGATTGGCCGAGTCACGAAACGAACCCACAGCGTGTCGGTGACGTCTCCGCGTTGCGTGGGCCGGCGACTTGGGTTGAAGCGCCGCCACCTGCCTTGACCCACGTGGCGGCGAGCGAGAAGAGAAGACCAGCAAAAACAAACCCTTATCACGAGCGCCGCTCAGCCCCGCATATCGACCGCTCGGCGACGAGGTGCTTGGCCGGTGCCGGGGCTGTGCGAGGCTCAGGGGCGTGGCGATACCCGAGAGCTCCATCGTGCGGGCGACGTGGCGAGCGTTGCTTCACCCGCGCCGGCTGTTACCGATTCTGGCGGTGTCGCTGCCGTTGGTCGTGGCTCAGGGCCGGTGGAGCCGAGAGCCATTGGCCATGCCGCTCGGGGTGTTGATGTGCGTGGCGTTCGTGGCCATCGCTCCGGTGTCGTACCGCGTGCTGTTTCCCGACGGGCTTGACTTGAGCAACGGCGCGGTGCGGCTGGTGTTGTACGCGCTCATCGGCGCAGGGGTGATTTTGTCGCTCGGCGTGGGCGTACCGCGCACGTTGAACATGCGCGCGACGTTTCTCACCGAGCGCACGTCGCTGGCCGTCATCGTGGCGATGTTCTTGGTGGGAGGCTGGGGGCTGGGCCGAGACATCGGTTTCGAGCAACGGGTGCAGCGACTCCAAGCCGAAGCCGAACGCGCCCACCTGTTGGCGTTGCGCTCGACGGTCGACCCCCACTTCTTGTTCAACACGCTCAACGCCATTGCCGAATGGTGCCGGCTCGACGGCGCGGTCGCTGAGCGCGCGGTGCTCGAGCTGTCGGCGATGCTGCGGGCGGTGTTGTCGGGCGTCAAAGAGACGCACTGGCCCCTGGCGAAAGAACTCGACTTGGCGCGCATGGTCTTCGACCTGCACCTGCTGCGAGACAAAGACCTGTTCGCGCTCGAATGGGCGGTGCCCGACCCGGTGCCCAACGTGCAAGTGCCGCCGATGTGCGTGCTGACCCTGGTCGAAAACGCGATGAAGCACGGCCCCGGCGCGGGCCACCGCGGGCTCGTCTCGCTCACGGTTCGCACCGAAGGCAGCCCTCCCACGCTCACCGTTCGCCTTGAAAACCCGGGGCGGTTCGCCGGCTCGAGGCCGGGCAGCCACGGGTTGCCTTCGCTCGAGCGCCAGCTCGCGCTGGCGTACCGGGGTCGGGCCCGCTTCTCGATTCACGGGGCCGGCGAGGGCGATGCCCGCACCGTGGCCGAACTCGAATTGCCAGGAGACGCCGAATGAAAGTGCTCATTGCCGACGACGAACAACTCGCGCGCGCGCGGTTGACGCGGCTGTTGCAGGTCATCGACGGGGTCGAAGTGGTGGGCGAAGCGAAAGACGGCGAAGAGGTGCTCGCCACCGTTCGGCGCGGTGGCGTCGACGTCGTGTTGCTCGACGTGCAAATGCCCAAACTCAGTGGCACCGAGGCCATGGCGTTGTGGCCCGCCGACGGGCCCATGGTCATTTTTTGCACCGCGCACGCCGAGCACGCGGTCAAAGCGTTCGACACCGGCGCGGTCGACTACCTGCTCAAGCCGGTCCGAGCATCCGCGCCCTCGACGCCCGCGGCGAGAACACCGCGACGCGTTCGTGAGTGAAGTCAGAAGCACCAGCTCGCGCGCCTGCCCATTTCAACCCGGCAAGGCGTCGTCTTGGTCGACCCGAAACGGTGACGCACGCCGTGCTCGAAGGAGAGCTCGTCACGGTCTTCACCCGCGACGGTTCGCACTTGAGCGACTTCAGCTTGAACGAGCTTGAACAGCGGTTGCCGCCGGGGCGCTTCGAGCGCGTGCACCGTCGCGCCCTGCTCAACCTCGAAGCGGTCACCCGGCTCGACCCGCTCGAAACCGGAGGTACCTCGCCCCGCCACCCACAACGGCCATTCGGTTGAAATTTCACGGCAATCGGCGCGAGACCTGCGCAAGCGCTTGGGTCTGCGCAAGACCGACGACGGCGAGTGACACCGCGGCGTGCAGCGACCGGCAGCGCGGGCGTGTCTGGATGAACGGGTCGCCACCAGGCAGCCCCAGACCCCGAAAGACCATTCACCATGCGCGGCCCCCTCGTACCCTGGCTCCTCTGTGCGCACAGCCTCGCGCTGACGGCGTGCTTGGAGCTGGCTCCGCCGCCCAGGCCCGATGGCCGGTCTGGTGACGGCGCGGTCGCGACCGATTCGGGCGCCGTCGTCGACGCTGGTTTTCTCACCGACGCCGGTTCTGCCAACGACGCTGGTTCTGCCAACGACGCTGGTTCTGCCAACGACGCTGGCAGTCCGCCCACCGTCGACTCCGGTTTCGCGAAAGACGGTGGCTCCGACGCGGGGGGAGGCCAGCCTGCTGACGCGGGGTATCAGCCCTACGATGGTGGTCTGCCTCCGCTCGGGTGGTCGCGCATCGTCGACTCGGCACTCAAAGCCGTGTGCCCTCCCGACACCGCCGACTATGCGTTCAGCTTCTCGTGCCAGTCCGTGATTCGCGCTTGGGGCGGGGGCGCCTTCGACGCGCGGCGAAACCGACTGTACGTTTGGGGCGGTGGTCACACCGACTACGACGGCAACGAGGTGTATGCGCTCGACCTGGTGCAGCGTCGCATGCTGCGGCTCAACAACCCGAGCCCGCGGCAAATGGGGTGTGTCGAAGCGCTTGCTGACGGCCAGCCGAACTCGCGCCACACGTATGGGCAGCTCGCCTTCATCGACCAGACCGACCGGCTCTTCGCGTTCAGCGGCAGCATCGCCTGCGGCAATTCGGGCATCAACCAAGTCACCTGGGTCTTCGACCCAACGACCGCGCGCTGGGCCGACCGGGGGGTGACCGAGAACCTGCCATCGGCGACCGAAGGCGCCATCGCCGCGTACGACCCGACGTCGAAGAAGGTGTACCTGCAAACGCAGACCGAGTTCTCGTCGTACGACGACGCGGCTGGTACGTGGGTCACGCTCAACCCGAACGCTTCGATGACGTTGGGTCACTACGGCACCATTGACGTGCAGGGCCGGCGCTTCGTGACGTTCGGTAACGGCGAGTACCATTTCATCAGCCTGGCCGAGGGCAGCAGCTTCGCGGTCGAGACGCGCGCGCTCAAGGGGTGTGACGCGTTGATCAACGCGTCGTGGCCCGGCCTGACCTACGACTCCAAGCGCAACCTGATCATCGGCTGGGACGACGGCGATACCATCTACACTTTCGACTCCACCGCTGGCGTCTGCACGCCGTTCACCGCCCCGGGTGGCCCGCGGAGAGGCAGCGCGGTCTACGGCACGTGGGGGCGAATCGCCTACGCGCCCGACTTCGACGCCGTCGTCATCGTCAACGATTGGGACCAAGACGCTTTTCTCTACCGCCTGCCGTGACGCCGTGCTGCACCGCGCCGAGCGACTCGAACTTGCGGTTGGACAGCATCTGACTTCTTTGCTTGGAGAGCCCCATGCGCTCTCTTTTGCCCTTCTGTCTCCTCGGCGTCGCCTGCGCGACGGCGACTCCGGCTCCGACTCCGGTGGCCGCCGCCCCGGTCGCTCCTGCTCCTGTTGAGGCCGCCAAGCCCCCGGTCGAAGACCCGTTCTTGTGGCTCGAAGACGTGAGCGGCGAGCAGGCCATGCAGTGGGTCAAGGCCCGCAACGAGCGAACCTTCAAAGAACTCGGCACGACCGAACAGGTCGCGCTCAAAGAGCGGCTGCTCACCATTTACAATTCGGCCGACAAAATACCCTACGTGAGAAAACAGGGGCAGTGGCTGTACAACATGTGGCTCGACCCGCAGCACAAGCGCGGCCTTTTGCGCCGCACGACGTTGGCCGAGTACAAGAAAGACAAGCCCGCGTGGGAAACGGTGCTCGACGTCGACGCGCTGGCCGAAGCCGAACACGAGAGCTGGTTTCTGCACGGCCGCACCTGCTTGGCGCCCAAATACGAGCGGTGCTTGTTGACGCTCTCGCGCGGCGGGGCCGACGCCGCGGTCGTGCGCGAATTCGACATGGTGAAGAAGCAATTCGTCACCGACGGGTTCACCTTGCCCGAAGCCAAGAGCACCGTGTCGTGGAAAGACGAGAACACCCTCTTCGTGAGCACCGACTTCGGCCCCGGGTCGTTGACCGAATCGGGCTACCCGCGCCTCGTCAAGCTGTGGAAGCGCGGCACTCCCCTCGCTTCGGCCGAACCGGTGTTCGAGGCCACGGTGTCAGACATCGGCGTCGGCGCCGCCCGCGAATGGAACCAGGGCCAAGTCGTCGACGTGGTGTACCGCGAGCTGACGACCTTCACGAACGAGACCTCCTTTCTCGACCAGGGCAAGCTGGTGAAGGTGAACAAGCCCGACGACGCCGAAGCGTTCGCCTACCGAGACTTCTTGCTGCTCCGCCTGCGCACCGACTGGCGTGTCGGCGACAAGACGTGGCTTGCGGGCTCGCTGCTCGTCACCAACCGGCAGAAGTACCTCAAAGGCCAAGGCGAGCTCGAAGCGCTGTTCGTGCCGACCGCGCAGCGCTCACTGAGCGACGTGGTCATGACGAAAAACGCCTTGGTGCTGGGCGAGCTGCAAGACGTGACGTCGAAATTCGAAGTCGCGCGCTTCGAAAAGGGCAAGTGGGCGAAGACCGAGCTGGCGGTGCCCGTCGGCCACTATTCAATTTCTGAATACGACGGCGACACCGACGACCAATACTGGTTTTCGGGTGAAGACTTCACCCACCCGAGCCGCCTCGAGCTGGGAGACTTGAAGTCGCCGAAGCGGCAGTTGCTGAAGTCGGCCCCCGCGTTCTTCGACGCCGCCGGCCTCGAAGTGAAGCAGTTCTTCGCGACTTCGAAAGACGGCACGAAGGTGCCCTACTTTCAGGTCTCGAAGGCGAACCTGGCGCTCGACGGTTCGAGCCCGGTGTTGCTCAACGGGTACGGCGGCTTCGAAATACCCGAATTGCCGTTCTACAGCGGCAGCGTCGGCGCGGCGTGGCTCGAGCGGGGCGGCGTGTTCGCGCTGGCGAACATTCGCGGCGGCGGCGAATACGGGCCGCAATGGCACCAAGCCGCCATCAAGTCGCACCGGCAGGTCGCGTACGACGACTTCATTTCAATTGCCGAAGACCTCATCGCCCGCAAGGTGACGTCGGCGAAGCACTTGGGCATTCAAGGCGGTTCGAACGGCGGGCTGTTGATGGGCGTGATGGTGACCGAGCGGCCCGACCTGTGGGGCGCGGTCGTGTGCAGCGCGCCCTTGCTCGACATGAAGCGCTACCACAAGCTGCTCGCCGGAGCGTCGTGGGTCGGCGAATACGGCAACCCCGACCTGCCCGAAGAATGGGAGTGGATCTCGAAGTATTCGCCGTACCAAAACGTGAAGAAAGACGCGAAGTACCCGCGCGTGCTCTTCACGACGTCGACCCGTGACGACCGGGTACACCCAGGCCACGCTCGCAAAATGGCCGCGCGCATGCTCGACCAAGGTCACGACGTGCTCTTCTACGAAAACATCGAAGGCGGGCACGCGGGCGCGGCCGACAACCAACAGCGCGCGAACTTGGTGGCGCTCGAGTACGAATTTTTGTGGCGAGAACTCTCGAAGAAGTGACGCCGCGCCGCTGGGCGCGCTACGTCGCCATCGGTGACAGCACGACCGAGGGCCTCGAAGACCCCGACGGGCAGGGCGGTTATCGCGGGTGGGCCAACCGGTTCGCCCAGCACCTCGCCGACGCGTTTGGCGAGGTGTCGTACGCGAACTTGGCAGTTCGCGGGCTCACCGCCGGCACCATTCGCCAAAGCCAATTGACTCGGGCGCTGAGCCTCGAGCCCGACTTGGCCACGGTGGTGGCCGGCGTGAACGACATGATTCGGCCGCGGTTCGACGCCGAAGCGGTGGCGGGCGAGGTGGCCCAGATGATTGCGGCGCTCACCTCGCGGGGCGTGACGGTCGTCACCTTCACCATGCCCGACCTGACGCGGGTGATGCCGTTGGCGCGCCTGGTGACGCCGCGGCTCGAGGCGCTCAACGAGCGGCTGCGCGAGACGTGTGCGCGCACCGGGGCGTTGCTGCTCGACGTCGCCCGTCACGACGTGGGCGGCGACCCGCGGCTGTGGCACGACGACCGGTTGCACGCGAATGCGCGGGGGCATGAGCGCATCGGCCGGGGCCTCGCCCACACCGTCGGCTTGCCGGGCTTCGACGACTGGGCGTCGCCACTCGAATCAGCGCCCGCGCCGACCTGGCGTCAGCGCGCGGTGGCCGAATGGCGCTGGGGGCGCGATCACCTCTGGCCCTGGGTCGCCCGGCATGCACGAGGCCGGTCTTCGGCCGACGGGCGTCACCCGAAACTGCCCGAACTGACCCGCGTCGTCGCCGCGCGCTGACCTGTGGGGTCACTCGCGGGTGACCAGCTTTTCGCCTTCGAGCTTCAGCGAAATTCGCTTTTCGATGAACGCGTCGAGAGCGGCGTCGTCGGCGAACGCCGGCACGTGCGGCAGCTTGGCGCGCATGAGCTCGCCGTTTCGGTTTTGAAACAACACGGCTTCGGCTTCGAGGTTGATCGACGCGACCCCGTCTTTCTGCGCGAGTGGAAACTGGGCCAGCAGTTGCCCTTCGCGCACGTCGTAAGCGACGTAGCTGCCGTCACTGAGCACGGCGGCCGCCAGGGTCAACGCGTTGTCGACCCCCGCGGTCAGCGGCGCAGAACGCAGCGTCTCAATTCGGTATCGCGCCTTCGAGAGGTCGTCGAGCCTCCACACCAACAACTTGCCGACACCGATGGTCAACACCGTATCGGCCCGTGGGGTGACGACGAAATTGAAGATGCCACCCCCGTGACCCGGTGCGGTCTTCACCGACTCGGGGTGCCGCAAGTCGATGTAGGTCAAATCTTTCGCGTTGTTGCCCAGCAGCAGGTCGTTCACCAACAACATGTCGCTGCTGTTTTCGAGCGTCGGTATGGCGAGCGGCGATTTGGTCGGGTGATCGACTTCGACGAGCTTGGTGCCTTCGCTCGTCGTCGACGCGTAGGCCACGCGCCCGTGCACGGCGTCCATCGCGCCGAAGGTCATGTCGCCTTCGACGCTCCACACCTTGCGCTGCCCTTCGTAGACGTCGATGCCTTTGTTGTAGAGGAAATAGGCGTGGTCGCCAGACGGCGAATAGAAGAAATCGTAGAGGGCCCGGGTTGGGTCGTGCGGAGGCCGCGGCGTCACAATCGGTGGCGACAGGCCTTTGACTCTGACGATTGAATGCTCGGTCACGGCGTCGAACCCCTCGGGGGTGGCACGCGCGACCAGCACCGGCTCATCGCTCAGGCGTTCGCGAAAGGGCACGTGGGGGTTCCACAGCCGAAGGGTGGCGTCTTGCCCGCCCGAGAGCAGCCGCTCCCCGGAGAGGAGCAGCGCGTTGACCGGGCCGTGGTGCCCGTGGTGCACGAACACCAAGCCGCCGCTCGCGACGTCGACCCGGCGAACGGTGCCATCGGCCACGGCCAAGAACGCATCTTGCCCGTCGTCACTGACCACCACCTTCTGCAAGCCGCTCGACGCAATGGCGCGCAAGTATCGCGGCGCACCGGTTTTGGCGTCTCGCGCCGCCAGCAACCCATCGCTTTGTGGGCACAGCAACAGATCACCTGCGAACGACAAGTCGGCCACTCGGCTTTGACTGACCGGCAGGTCCCACAGCTGGCGGTGCCCGTGGTCGAACACGGCCACCGACCCGTCATCTCGTGCGATGGCCACGTCGAGCGTTCGTGGGTTTTCCACGACCCGGAGAACTTGGGCATCGCTCGGAGGGCTCTGCCATACCACGCGGCCCTCTGGGTCGACCGCGAGCACTCGGTGCAGCGACGACGGGGTGAAGGCCGACTTGCCGGCGAAGACGAAGGTGGTGCCGTCAAGGGAGGGAACCGCGTTGAGCGACGGCACCCCAGGGGCCTCAAACAGCACCGTCGAGCTGCCGTTCGCCGAATACTCGTGCAGGGTGCTGCCGAATTCTGCGCCGACAAAGTGGCCGCGCACGTTGCGGCTCACTTCATAGGTCGACGCCGGCAACGTCAGGGTTTTTGACTCCAGCGTTGCCAGGTCGACACTTTGGGCGGTTTCGTCACAGGTGATGAACGCGTGCTTCGAATCGGCGGTGAATGCCAACCCGAAGCACTGCGTTGGCCACACCCGGCGCCGAGAAAGATCAACCAGCGAAACCAGCATGGTCTGCTCGGGGGCGCGCGCCAAAAGCCAGGCGTGGTCGTCGCTGACCGCCATCTCGGTGATTTGGCCCTGGAGCTTGACCAGCGTGCCGTGCGAGCCGTCGAGGGCGGCCGCCGCGTAGGCGATGACCTGGTCGACCGCGGGGCTGCTGGCGCCCAGCCCTTTCGCCGCCCGCGTGTAGACCAACGCCTCCATGGGGCGACCGTCGGCCATCGCGAGCCGACCTTGTTCTTGCCACAGCCGCTGCAAGCGGGCCTTGCTCTCGGCCGCGTTTTGTTCGGCCCGGGCGTTGCTGCGGTAGAGCACCACGAGGCCCACCACCAACGCCGCCACCACGGCGCCCACGCTCGCTCGGCGAATGAGGGTGGCGCGCGCTTCTTCGCGCAAAGACGCATGCGCGAAGGCCTGTTCGAGCTGCGTCAGTCGGCCCGTGAAGCGCCCCCGCCACACCCGGTATTCGGCGAGCGCCTCTTTTCGCCACAGCAAGCCCGCCGGCCGGCCCCGCTCACCCCATTGCCGGGCCGACGCCCGCAATGCGTCGCGCAGACGAGCGGTTTCGGCGTCTTCTCGCAGCCAGCCCACCAGCCGCGGCCAAGACACGATGAGCGCTTCGTGAATGAGTTCGACCCGGTCATCGCCGCCGCCCTCTTCGGAGGCCACCAACAAGCGCGCGGAAATCAGGCGGTCGAGCACCGACGCGGCGGTCGCGTGGCCGCCCAGCACTTCGAGCATGTCGACCCGCGACATGACCGCGCGGGTCATCGACGACGTCACGAGGTGACGAAACACCTCCCGCACCAACTTCGCGTCGGCCTCGCTCATGGCGGCCAAGGTGGCTTCGGCGTGGTGGGCGAGCGCGCCACCGACGCCGCCGAGCGCCTCGTAGGTCTGCGAGCGGAGTTGGCGCAGGTGCCGGTCGCGCAGTTCCCACAATTGGCTGGCGGTGAACGACAGCAGGGCAAGCGCCCCTGGGTATTCGGCGACGTGCTCGACCATTTTCGCGGGCAAGGCGGGGTCGTCGAACTGGTAGCCGACGCGCTTGGTGGGCTCGGTGAGCACCCGCAGCAGGTCATCGGGCGCGGGGGTACTCAACAGCTGGAGTGACCCCGACAGCCGCTCGCGCAGGGGCCCGAGTTGTTGAACCCGAATCAAGAAGTCGTCGCGCAGCGTGCAGACCACGCGAAACCGCCCGCTCGGGTCGTCGGCCAGTGTGACGAGCGCGCTCGCGAACGCTTGCCGCGTGGGAGCGTCGGCGCAGAGCGTGACCAGCTCTTCGAATTGGTCAACGACGAGCAACAGCGATTCGCCCGTGGGCAGCAGCTCGAGCAGCCGCTTGGGGTCGAGCGGCACGTGGGCCGTGACGGCCAGGGTTGAACCGAGCCTCGACGACGCGGCCTCGAACGGGTTCGCCCCTGGGCGAAACACCACGGGTCGCACGCCTGCGGGCAACAGCGGGAGCACACCCGCCAAGACGAACGATGACTTGCCGGAGCCCGACGGGCCGACGACGGCGAGCAGCTTCGAGACCCGCAGCCTGTTCGCGAACGCTTCGGCTTCGCGCTCTCGACCGAAGTAGTTGTCGGCGTCTTCGGGAGTGAACGTCGAAAGGCCTTTGAACGGGGGCCGTTCGACGGCCTGCGGCCCATTCGGGTCGACCGAGGAGGTACCCAGGTGCGCTCGAAACCACGGCCACAGCTCGTCGCTCTGCCGCTCGAATTCAGCGGGCAATGACACCAGCCGCGCGCCGTGCCGGCCGTCGCCGTCGACGAAGAACAGCTCGTCGGCCATGCCCGGGCCGGGAGCGAGCACCTGCAACAATGGCGAGAGTACGACCGTGGGCACCCCCGCGTCGTCGACGAGGAGCACCGAACCGGGCCCCACGCTCGGCGCATCGGCATGAAATGGTGTTTGCGGTACCCGGTGGCTGCGCCGCGCGCCGACCCAGCGTTCGGCCCGGTCGCGCACCACCACCAGCGGGTAGTCGTACATGAAGTGCAGACCCGAGAGCAGTTGACCGAGCTGCCGCACGGCGTTCGTCAAGAGGGGCTGAAGTTCGCCTTCTGGAGCGGCTTTGGCGCCGGCGAGGGTCGCCGCCACTTCGACCAGCAGCGAGAAGCCGGTGCCGTTGGTCTGTTGGGTACCCGGCGCGAAGAAGAACGACACCAAACCCGGCATCGGGTGAACCGCTCGTTGGTAGGCGAAGGGGCGGCACAGCTCGAGGGCCAGCGTGAGCCACTCGTGGTCAGCGAGTCGGGCCCGCCGGAGCTGATCGCACAGCTCGACCACCCGCGGCGATTCGGTGGCTTGCCCCGGCCCGACCCGGCTGCGCGCGGCGAGCGCGACGACCGCGACATAGCGCCCGACGACCTTGAGCATGGTGCCGAGCGCGTGCAGCTGTTGCTTGGGAGTGCTGGCGCTTTCAATGAGCACCATCGCCTCGGCGATTGGCTGCGGCGCCGCGCCTCGAACGTTCTCACGAACGTCTTCGGGGAGCTGCGGCAAGGTCACGGGCTCCAGCTCGAGCCCCGACGCGGCTCGGAGCGCGGCCGCGAATTCGGTGACCGAAGCGTAACGGGCCTCAGGCGTCTTGGCGGCGGCGCGCGCCAACACGGCGTGAAGTTGCGCGGGCAAACGGTCGGGCAGGGGCGGGAGCGGTTCTCTCGCGTGCGCCAACATCAGGTGTCGAACCGACTTGCCGCGAAACGGCGCCTCACCCGTCAGTGCTTGGTACGCCAACAGGGCAAGGCTGTACTGATCAGACTGGGCGGTCGCGCTCGACGCGTCGTGCCACTGCTCCGGCGGCATGTAGTGCGGAGTACCGATGACGCTCCCAGCCCGGGTCAGCTCGAGGGTCTCCGAGCCTTCGAGCTGGTTGGCCAAGGTCTGGTCTGAAGGGGTCGGGTCTTGCGAAGTGGTGGGCTCGTCGAACAGGGTCAGGCTCAACAGGCCCGACGGCGAACTCGCCACCGAGTCACCACCGGGCTTTTCAACTGAACGCACCCGGCGACCGATGCCGAGGTCGAGCAGTTTGGGCAACAACCTCCCCGCTCGGTTGATGACCATCACGTTCGCGGGCTTGATGTCTCGGTGAACGATGCCCTGGTCGTGGGCCGCCTGCAGCACCTCGGCGATTCGTTCGAAGAGCGGCACGAAGCGCGCGAGCGCGAGCGGCCCTTGGTTTTTGATGATTTCGTTGAGCGGAGCCCCTCGAACGAGCTCCATGGCGAGCCACAACAGGCCGTCGCTCTCGTGACCAAAGTCGTAAATGTGGGCCGCGAAGGGGTGATCGAGCTGAGACGCAAGCCGGGCTTCGCGAAGAAACCGCTCGGCGCTCGCGCGGTCTGACTTGGCGACGATTTTGACGACCGCTTCTCGCCGCAGGGTCAGTTGCTCGGCCAAATACACCGTGCCACCGCCGCCGCTCCCGAGCTGCTCCTTGAGCTGAAAGTCACCGAGAACGCGGCCGTTCACCGACGAGGTACTAGTCGAACTCGATGCCATGGTGTCAATGCGACAAAACGACAAAGCCCCCCGTCGAGTGGACAGGAGGCTTTTGTGTTCAAAGCCTTCGCGGAGACGGTCGTCGGGTTACTTGCCGCAGTTCTTGATCATGCAACTGAGGCCACCCATGACCGTTTCGGTCGTGGCCGGGGTGAGCTTCTTCAGCGTCTTCAGGGTGAGATTGAGCTTTTTCATGGGGTAGCCCTCAGAGAGAGAACCTATGCCTAAGCAAGACAGTGGCCACCATGTAACCAACTGAAAGTATTAAATTTCGCCTTTCACGAAGTGCACCTAAGTTACTTCGTGTACCCACGGTCTGGAGCAAGTTGTGTTTTTAAGAGCCCGAAAAGCGCGTGGTGCTCACCAAAGTGAACACCACGTCGGTTACGGCGCGCAGTTGAGGGTGATGACTCCCGTCGCTCCGAACACGTCGGTCACGCGCACGGTGTTGCCTACCCCGCTGACTTGGGTCGCCCAAGAGGGCCCATTGAAAATGGGGTCGAGAAACATGAAGCCGTCGAAGGGGGCGGTGAGGCTCACTCCGGTGAACGTGAGGGGGTGGTAGGCGCCTTGTGACGAAATGCCGAGGTGGCTCGAGTCGATCACCCGAAAGGCGTCGAACCCGGCGCCACTGGTGGCTTGTGCGAGACCCGAGGCGCTGCTCCCGCTCAGGTGCAGAGCGCCCGTCTCGCCGTTGCGCGCGGTGAAGGTCAGGGTGTCGCCACTCGCCTCGATGCGAACGATGGGGTTTTGCGCCTGAAACAGGGAGTCGAGGTTCGAAGTGCTGTTGCCCGACGGCGCGAACGAGCCCGTCACCGTGGGCTGGGTGCACGACGTGGTGATGGTGGCGAAGAAGCTGTACGCGAGCGACCCGTTCGGGTTGCGAAGCCCGCCGGCTTTCTGGCCCGGGCTGTTGCTGGGTGTGCAAGCAAAGCGGCGCGTGCTCGAGCTGCCCGGTGCCACTTCGTGCACGCCCGCGCAGTCAGCCAACTCGAAGCTGAGCGTGCCCAGGTTCGCGCCGGTGACGGTGAAGGTGCTCTCGGTGCCCAGCGTTGCGCTCAAGGGGCTGACGCTGTCGACCCGCGGCGCCTTTCGCAGCGAAGCCGCCGTTGACGCCGCATCACCCTCGGGCTGCGTCTGTTGGAGCCCCGCATCAACGCCACACGCCCCAAGTGCCACCACCGCCGAAACCACTGCCAGTCGGTACGAAAACGAGTGCATGAACGCCCCCAACGAGAAAGTGAGCGCTCTCTACGCCACTCCAAGTTGATGATCGATTCATTTTCGTACAGCCGTAGCAGAATGCGACGTTTTCTGAAGTCGTATTCAGAGGTTAGGTCGACCGAACGGGCACCAATTCGGTCTCTCGCGAGACGGTGCGAGGGCCTGCGTCGGGGCTCGGCGGCTTCGGTTTGAGGACCCGTACCCGCTCGAGCTTGGGGCCCTCTTTGGAGTGCACGACGAAGGTGAAACCGTTGGCGCCGAAGCGTTCTCCGACGTCGGGTATGGCGCCGGCGAGGTGTGACAAGAAGCCGCCCAGCGTCTCGAATTCACCATCGGGAAAGCGAAAGTCGAAGGCTCGGGCGAAGTCTTCGCGCGGCAGCATGGCGTCGACCAAGAAGCTGCCGTCGGGCTGTTTTTCAAACGCCTTTTCGTCTTCGTCGAACTCGTCGCCCAAGTCGCCGACGATTTCGCGAAGAATGTCTTCGAGGGTGACGATGCCCGAAAACCCGCCGTATTCGTCAACGACGACCGCCATGTGAATGCGCTGGTGTTGCATGTCGCGCAGCAAGTCGCCAATGGGCTTGACCCACGGCACGAACACCGCCGGTCGCAGCAAGTCTTCGAGCAAAATGAGCTCGGGGTTCTGCACGAGGGGCACCAGGTCGCGCACGTGCAAGATGCCGACGATGCGGTCGACGTCGTGGCGGTAGACCGGCAACCGGGAGTGGTTCTCTTCAGAAATGAGCTGAATGATGTCGGGCACCGGCGTGGCCATGTCGACGGTGATGACTTCGGTGCGGGGCACCATCACGTCGCGGCACGTCTTGTCTGACAGCTCGAACACCGACCGAATGAGCTGCGGCGCTCCTTGGTCGAGCTCGTGTTTTGCCGCCTGTGAAATGAGCTGCTTTTCGAGTTCTTCGAGCGGTGGGGGCGGCGGCTGAAACGTCACTTTCGCGTTGAAGGGCCGCAAAATGAGGTTCACGGGGAACACCAAAACCCGAATCATCGGCCCGAGCAGCACCATCGAC
Source organism: Myxococcaceae bacterium (assembly GCA_044225205.1). Classification (GTDB taxonomy): domain Bacteria; phylum Myxococcota; class Myxococcia; order Myxococcales; family Myxococcaceae; genus JAEUJT01. The sequence continues at coordinate 31,356 of JBGAIY010000026.1, forward strand.
ACCAGGCCCACGAATGAAAACGTGAGCGAGACCGATTCTGGTTTTTGAATGGCCGCCGAGCGAAACGCCACGTCGACCAGCGTGGCCAACCACGCGACCAAGAGCGCCGACGTCAGCGGGGTCAGCCACTCGAGCCACTGCGATTCGGCGATGGTCGACAGCGACCAATTGAGCAGGCGCGGCGGCATCATCACGCCGATGGTGGCCGCCATGAACCCCGAGATGACCATGCCCGAGCGCAGCGCCGCGGCGGTGCCTTCGGGGTCGGCCTTGAGCTTGAGCAGACGCCGGCCGCGCCGCGGGCTGCCTTTCGCAAGCTCGCGCGCTCGAACGTCGCTGACACTCTGGAGCGCGGTTTCAACGGCCGCCAACAGCCCTCGAATGGTCAGCAGACCTCCGAGAATCACCCACATTCCCCAGGTCGGCATGGCTCTGATGCTTTTAGCGCAATGCCGGCGTCACCGCTTGAACGCAGGCTGAACCGACAGTGAGTTCAGCCGGTTACGAACTGTCGTGCGGTGTCGTACCCGTCGGCTGGTCACCATTCAGTTCGGCCGACGCGCGCCGTTCGGTTTGCTAAACCGCGCGCCATGCGAGCCCGCGTTTACGTCACCCTGAAGCCCGGAGTGTTGGACCCCGCCGGAAAAGCCGTTGAGTCGTCACTGCACACCTTGGGGTTCGCCGAAGTCGGCGACGTGCGGTTGGGCAAGTTCGTCGAGCTCGAAGTGAAGGCGGCCGACGCGGCGACGGCCAAGCAGCGGGTCGAGCAAATGGCCTCGAAGCTGCTCGCCAACACGGTCGTCGAGAACTTTCGCGTGGAGATTCTGTCGTGAAATTCGGCGTCGTCACCTTTCCCGGGTCGAACTGCGACGAAGACGCGGTGCACGTCGTCGAGCACGTGCTGAAGCAGCCGGTCGTGCGCTTGTGGCACAAAGACCGCGACCTGCATGGCGTCGACGTCGTGATCGTGCCGGGCGGGTTCAGCTACGGCGACTACCTGCGCTGCGGCGCCATCGCCAAGTTCTCGCCCGTCATGGAGTCGATTGCCGAGCACGCGAAGCGCGGCGGCAAGGTGCTGGGCATTTGCAACGGGTTTCAAATTTTGACCGAAGCGGGGTTGCTGCCCGGCACGCTGTTGCGCAACGAATCACTCAAGTTCATTTGCCAGACGGTCGAGCTCGAGGTCGTCACCAACGCCACGCCGTTCAGCCGCGCGTTGAAGGTGGGGGCGACCTTGCGCGTGCCCATCGCCCACGCCGAGGGCAATTACTTTCTCGACGACGACGGGCTCAAACGCCTCGAAGACCGCGGGCAGGTCGTCTTTCGGTACCGCCAAAACCCGAACGGCGCCCGCCACGACATCGCCGGGGTGTGCAATGAACAGAAGAACGTGCTCGGCATGATGCCGCACCCCGAACGCGCGTCAGAAGCGCTGCTCGGCAGCGTCGACGGCTTGGGCATTTTTCAATCGTTGCTGTCATGACGATTCGCGCGCTCGTCGGCTTCGGGCTCCTCGCGCCGCTCGCCGCGCACGCTTGGCCGGTCGACTGGGTGCACGACGTCGAGCCCGGCAAAGAGAAGTTCGTCACCTTGTCGAGAGTCGACTGGGCCGAGGTCGACGACGAGAAGACCGCGCAAGTCGAGTGGGTGGCCGCGAGCAACGAACTCGTGCTGTCGGGGCTCAAAGAGGGGCGGGCGCTCGTGCTGCTGGGCGGAGAAGGGCGGGTCGCCGCGTGGCGCGTTCGCGTCGGCCGCAAGCCGCTGACCGACGACGCGCTGTTCACCGCGGCGAAGAAGGCGTGCCCCGACTTGACGGCGACGCCGCTCGAAGACGTGAAGCTCACCGTGACGGTGAAGACCGACGCGTGCCGAACGGCGTTGCTCACGCTGTTTCAGACCGACGCGTTCGAAGCGCGGCACCTCGAGGTGACGTTCGACGCCGCGGCCTTGCAAGGCCAGCTGCGCCAAGTGCAAGCCGCGCTCGACAAGGCGGCCAAAGGCAAGGTGAAGGCCCGCTACGTGGGAGCGGGTTTGGTGCTCGAAGGGCCGAAGCTGTCGGTGGCCGAGCACCGCGCGGTGTTGTGGGCCGTCTTGCGAAACACCATCGGCCGGTTCGCGCTCGATGACCGCATCGAAGTTGACTCCGTGGCGGCCGCCGACGCCGGGGCGCCGCTCAAAGCGCCGGTCTCAGGGTCGCACCAGTAACTTCGCCCCACGGGCCCTTCGCGACGGGCTCGCACCACACGTCGTACCGGGCGGCCGGCGCTTGCAGCAACAGCCCCGCTTCGGAGTCGAGCTCGACCGACGCGCGCCGAGCCTTCAACTCGAGTGGAAACGCGTGGCCCGACGCGGTGGTCGGCAGCAGCGCGAGGCGCTTTGTGGGCGTGGCGACGCTGCCCACGCGTTTGGCCGCAGGGCTGGGCAAGCCC
>JBGAIY010000599.1:0-3965 GCA_044225205.1 Myxococcaceae bacterium
TCGACCCGGCTCGGGTGCGTGGCGGCCAGCAAGGTGGCGGCGTTGCCTGAAATGAGCATCGCCGCCAACTGCATTTCAGACGTGGCCCACGTCACCTGCTGCGCCGTCACCCCGTCGTTGTGGCTCGTGTCACAGCCGTAGAGCGCGAAGTGGCGTTGGGGCGTGCCCCCGAGCCCGGTGAGCCCGTTGACTTCTCGCACCGCCAACGCCAGCGCATTGAGCCCGTTTTGTTCGAGCCCGTTGAGCCCGCCGTCGAGCCCCGACGTCAACGGCGCCAGCGCGACGAAGCGCACGACGTTGGGTTCCTGAAACGGGCCTTCGAGGCGACGGCACGAGTCGGGCATGGGCAGGCAGTAGCCGCGACTGCACGCCTTCGACGAACCGCACTGCAGGTCGGTGCTGCATTCGACGAAGCCCGACGCCGTCGTGAAGGTGCACGCCGAGGGCGCCAGCCCCAACCCCAACAACACCCCGGCGAGCAGGCGGCGCATCACCAGCTCCAGCCCACGGCCACCGTGGCTCCTTGGCGTGTCGGTGTCACCGCGACCGACACCGGCTCGTCGCTCCGCGCGAACAACACGATGCCGACCGTCGCGGCCGCCACGCCCACCAGCAACGACAAGTCGGCCACCAAGGCGTCGCGCCGAGTCGCCGCCTCGAATTCGATTTTGCCTCGCAATGTCGTCGCCGTTGAAAACTGGGCGCGGGCGCCGTTGGCCAACAGGCCGAAGGTGACCCCGACGCCCAGTGCCGCCACGCCCAAGCCGCTCACGACCAACGCTGGCACCTTCGACCGGCCCGTCGGAGCCGTGGGCACCGCCACCGTCGTATTGTTCGACACCGGGTGGTCTTTGGCGGGCTGGTCGCCCACCGCCTTTGCGGTCGTGGTGGGCACAGCCTCTTTGGTCGGCTTGGTGCTCGGGGGTGAAGCGTGCGTGGGTGCCGCCTTGCGCGGCGCGTCTTTGGGCCGGGTTCGCTCGTCAATCGTCTCTTGGGCGCGAATCACCAGTTCGGGCTCGGTTTCGTCTGCCGGCAACGCGATGTACTCGCGGTACGTCTCGAGCGCGACCGCCGTGTCTCCGGCTTGTTCGAGCGCCCGCGCCCGGTTGAACAAGAACTTCGGGTTCGGCTCGACGTCGTATGCCTGCCGAAGCAGGTCGGCCGCTTGCGTGAATTTCGCTTCTCTGTAGAGCTGCTCGGCCTCACGAGCCAGCGCCCCCGCCTTCGGGTTGGCCGCGGCCGCGAGGCTTGACGCCATGAGCACGCAGAGGGCGAGCGCGTGCCTCACGCGGTTCAGTCCTCGCCCTCGTCGCTGGCGAACGGGTCATCGCCTTCTGCATCGTCGTCACCGTCGTCATCGTCGGCTTCTTCGAGCTCGTCGTCGTCGGCCACCAGCTCGTCGTCGCCGTCGTCGAGGGCCGACGCTGCCTTCGGTTTCGGGGCCGGGCCGTCGAGTTTGATTTTCGGCTTCTTCTTGTGCTGCTTGAACAGCAGCGCCGTCTTGCCGAGCGTCTGGGCGATCTCGGCTCCGGTCTTTTGCGCGAGCGTTTGCAGCGCTTCGGCACGCTCGTCTCGCTCGGCGTCGATTTTCACTTTGACCAATTCGTGGTCTTCGAGCGCCTGGGCGGTCGCCGCGATCACCCCTTTGGTGACACCTTTGCCGCCCACTTGCACCACCACCTGCAGGTGATGCCCCAACGCCCGGAGTCGTCTTCTTTGTTTGCCTGTCAGAGCCACCACGGCCTCATGTCACGATCGAACGATCATTTCATCATGCGCAGTTCGCGCTGGGCGTCGATGTGGCGGGGGTCGAGCTGTACCGTCTTGCTGAAGTTGGCTTTCGCGGTCGTCAGATCTCCCAACGTCTTCGCCATGAACCCCTGAAAATAGTAGACCGCCGCGACATTCGGGTTCTTCTTGAGACACACCGAAATGTCTTTCATGGCCTCGGCGTAGCCCTCTTTTTTGTCGGTGAAGGTGAAGAACTTCGCCCACCCCCGCCAGGCATAATACTCGCCCTCGGTATCGCTCGCGGCGATGGCGTCGCTGAGCATTTTCACCGCCTCGGGGAACTTGCGAGCCTTCACCAAGATCATGCCCTTCTGAAAGAACTCTTCGGCGGCGAGAATCTTGCCGACGTCGACCTTTTCACCCGAACCACCCGCGTTCAGTTCACCCAGGTAGTCGGCCCGCAACTTCTGGTCGGTCAACGTGCGGTGCGCGTCACCCACGCGCGCGAAAATGTCTGCCTTGAGCTTGGCCACCACGTCGGGCGTGCCCTGCGGCACCGTGTCGGGGTGGTAGCTTTTGGCCAGCTTGAAGTACGCCAGCTTCACCGCGTTCGCGTCGGCGTCTTTCGCCACGTTCAACACCTCGAAGTAGTTCTGCTTTCGCATCGTTTCGAGCGTGTCGGTCAGCTGCTTCACTTCGGCCCCGCCGGCCAACGGCGCGACCGCCACCGCCGGTTTCGCCGCCGCCGGTGCATTCGTGCCCACCGCGGGGGCTGAAATTTTGGGCGGCCCGGGAGGCGCCGCGACCGCGGTCGGCGCCGCCGCAGGGGCCGCCTGGGTCACCGGTGGCGCGGGGGCCTTCGCCTTCGTGCCGGGGTACGACACCGTCTGCGGGGCGCGAGTCACGGGGTTGTCCGGCGCACCGACGGGGTTGCCCGGCGCACCGACGGGGTTGCCCGGAGCACCGACGGGGTTGCCCGGCGCACCGACCGGGTTGCCCGGTACGCCGGCCGGTTTCGGTGGGGGCGCGGCGGCCGTGGGTGGCGGCCCCGGTACGACACTCGCCGCCGTCGGGGCCGGCATCACGCCTGAGGGCCGCACCACGGGTGGGCCTGGCGCCGGAGCCGCCGTTTCGTTTTTGAGCGTGGTCGCCGCGAATGAAACGATGTCGCAGTGCTGCAGCACCCAGGCTGTTCGCACAATCGCGTCGGCGTCGGCCGGCAGCTGCCCAATGAGCTGGTTGAGCGAGCGTGCCCCGTCGAACAAGGTGAGGGCCCTCGCTTCATGCGGTGTGAGACGCAGGTCGCTCGGCGGCACCGCGCCTTGGCCCTTCATCACCGGCAGGTCGAGCGCTCGCACCATGCGTCGTCGAATGTCGACGGGCGGCACCCGACGCAGTTGCTCCATGAAGATCGCCCACTTGTGGCCCAGCGGCATCGCCTTGGCCGCCGGCAGGTCGACGTTTTCCCACCGGTAGTGGCCGGTTTCGGGCACGAGCGCGCGGTAGAGCAAGTCGGCGGCGCGCTGAGCCAGGTGCTCGAACACCGAATTGGGGTTCAGCAAGCCCAACGCAAACAGCGTCGGCAGCAGTTCGCCGCCAAACCGCCCCCGCTGACTCTCGGCCTGCGAAATCACCTCCGGGGTCAGCAACTTGCGCTTCACCAAGAACATCGCCAAACCGTCTTCGGCGTGATTCGAGTCGATGAACTCGGGCGAGCCCTTTCGAAAGTGCACCTCGATGACTCGGTCGGCCAAGGTCAAGGTCAACAGCCCGGTGCGCTCGGTCGCCGCGGCCAAGTAATACAGCCGAATCGGCGGCGTGGTCGCCAGGCTCCCACTGGGCGCAATCTCATCGGTGGGAAAAGCGAGGTGTGCGGGTATGGGCGCCGGCGTGACACCGGGCTCGGTTTCGCGCTCGACCCACTGCGACTCGGGCGTCGGCGTACCCGCCGCTGTGAACGGGGTGACCGACTCCAGCACCGGCGTCGGCATGGGTTCGGCGAACGGAGACAAGGCCGCGCCCGCGGCACTGGGGGCCGGCGTCGGGGCGAGCGCCGGTGGTGCCATGACCGACGAAGGGCGCGACCCAGGCACCTGGGCCGCATGAGCGGCTCTCGCCGCCGCCGACGCTTGCGCGGGGTTCACCGCCCGTTGATTCGCTTGGGCTCTCGCTCCGGGGCCCGCCGACAGCACTGGCGCGCCTGGCACCACACCGCTCGGCCGAGAAGCCACGCC
>JBGAIY010000600.1:0-3963 GCA_044225205.1 Myxococcaceae bacterium
CCTACGAGCCGAAACAGCTCAGGTACGACGAGCCAACCCAACAGCACCTGGGCCGCCGCGGCCAGGGTCACCCCGAGCGCGGTACACCACGGGCGAGGCTGGCCGTACTTGGCCAAGCACCAGCTGGGCACGCCGAGCGCAGCCACCGCACCGAGGCCCGACGTGACCACGGCAAAGCCGCTCGCGAGCGACACCGTGCCGACCCACGCCGCCGTCGAAGGCCCCCGCGCCTCGGGCAGCACCGCGACGTTCGTCGCAGCCGGCACGTCAGCGCCCTGGTGAACCACCAACGCCAGAATCACCGCCAATGCCCCGGTCATCATGGAACCTGTCTTCTCCCTGTTCGCGCACGGGTCGGCGCCGCCGCGACGTATTGCTTCAAGACTCGCCGGCGCGCAACGCGAGCCACGTATTTGCCGCTTCGTTCGGGTCGAGCTGCGCGTGCTTTGAAAGCCCAAGTGCAACCGTTCAGTCGAGCGCCGTGGCGTGGCGAGCCAAGAACGCCGCGATTCTGGGCACCACTTCGTCGGGGGCGTGACGACCCAACGCCAAATCGCCGTGGCCGTAGTCGTCGCCAAACCCGCTCGACCGCCCGGCGGTCACGCACTCCACCAGGCCACCGACGAGGCCGGCCGCGCGGTGTACGTCGGCCGGAGTCGCCAACAGGTCGGCCGCGCCGGCGAACGCGAGCACCGGCACTTTCACGGCAGCCAGCGCTTTTCGGTAGTCGAACCCGTCGTTGCCGTCGAACGCCCCGGTCGTGACCCAGCGCGCGAATTGCCGGGCCACGCCCCCGGGCACGTCGGCTGACACGTGCGCAACGGCACGGCGAATGACGTCGGGTTCCATATTCTCGGCTCGCGCCAAATATTTGCCGACGGGGTTGGGCGGCAGCCCCACCGGAGCCAACGACTTCGCGAAGGTGCCGACGGGCACCACGTCGAGGTTCAAGAACGGCTGCGCCAGCGACACGAAGGCCTTGAGGCCGACCGAGGTGTCCCAACTCAAGGGGCTGCCGAGCGCCACCAGGGCCCGAATGGGCGCCGAGGGAAACCGGCCCAAGTGGGCGTACGCGAGCAAGCCGCCGCGCGAATGGCCGACCCACAACACCTGCTCGGCCCCGGTCGAACACACGGCCCTCAGCGCCGCGGTCACGTCGTGGGTGGCTTCGACGTCGAACGAGCTGCCGACCGGCGAGCCGGCCAAGCCGTGGCCGCGCAGCTCGAGCACCCACGCCTCGAAGCCGCGCCGCGCGAGCCCTCGGGCGACCGAATAGCGCTCGTCGAAGTCGAGCCCGAACCGGTTCGTGCCGAGCCCGTGGGCCAAGACCACCGGTTCTCGAAAACGACGAATGCCCCGAGGCAAGTAGCGCCCCAGGGCAATCGCACTCCCGTCATCGGTTTGTACGCGGTAGAGCTGATCAGGCCGAAACTGCAACGCTTTCGGCTTCAGCGCGCGCCACACGGTCGGTCAGAACTGGTTCCACAAGTACTGGTTGGTGACTTCGTGGTGAAACTGAATTTCGGGTGTCTTGATCTGCGTGCCCAGGGCTTTGGCGCACCGGTCGGCTTGGGCCTGCTTGAGTTCGGCGAACTTGCCCTGCACGCCTTCACCCAACAGCTCGGTCATGAACTTGCTGCCCTTGAACAAGCGAATCGCGTCGTAAATGTTGTCGGGCAAGAAGCGGGTGCGGCTGCGCTTCGACTCGTCGGTCGTGCCGTCGGTGCCCGCGCCTTCGAGCGCCGTGCGCACGAGCGTGTAAAACACCATGTACGGGTTCGCGTCGGGCGCGACCGAGCGCACTTCGATGCGGGCCGACCGCTCGTTGCCGGTCGGTATGCGCACCATCGCTCCGCGGTTGTTCGGGCTCGCTTTGATCTGGTTCGGCGCCTCGAAATGCGGGTCGAGCCGGCGGTACGCGTTCACCGACGGGTTGAGAATGAGGCACACGTCGTCGGCCGCGGTGAGAATGCGGTCGATCGCGTCCCACCCGGCTTTCGCCAGGCCGTCTTGGCCCTTGGGGTCCCAGAACAGGTTCTTGCCGGCTTTCGAGAACGACATGTTCGTGTGCATGCCGTTGCCGTTGATGCCGGTGACCGGCTTCGGCAAGAACGACGCGGTCATGCCCAAGTTCGCGGCGACCTGCCGGCACAAGAGCTTGTAGAGCTGCACCTGATCAGCGGTGATCAGCACTTCGCTGTACGAGAAGTTCATTTCGAACTGGCTCGGCGCGACTTCGGGGTGGTCTTTTTCGTTGCCAAAGCCCATGGCCCGCTGCACTTCGGCCGCGGTGTCAATGAAGGTGCGCAGCTTGTCGCCCGGCAGCGAATGGTAGTACCCGCCCGTCGACACGTATTCGAACTTGCCCGTCTCGTGGTAGCGGCGCTCGGCGTCGCGGCCGTTGAACAGGAAGCCTTCGATTTCGGGCGCCACGTGGCACACCAAATTGTCTTTCGTGAAAATCTGTTCGCCGTACTGCTTGAGCTTGCTGCGCAAGTCGCTCGCGTAAGTGCTGCCGTCGCGGCTCAGCACTTCTGAAAACACCAACACTTTGCCCGGGCCAAACACGTCGGCCGGCAGCCAATAGAAGGCCCCCCAGTCGATGCCCAACCGCAGGTCTGATTCGTGCTGCGCCGAGAAGCCGCGCACCGAGCTGCCGTCGAAGGTCAGGTTGTCTTGGCTCTTGAGCAAAAACTTCTTGTCGTAGTCGAGCATGTGCAGCCGGCCTTCGAGGTCGGTGAAGCACACCGTCACCGCTTTGATGCCGCGCTCGTCGGTCAAATACTTCATGCGCTCTTCGCGCAGCTTGTCGGAGCTGGTGCGGTTGAGCCGCGCCTGCTTCACGCCCAAGTTCAGCTCTGCGCCTGCTTCACGCCCAAGTTCAGCTCTTCGAGTTTTTCGTACGGTATTTCGAGAAAGTCGCGCAGGCCGGGAGTCGTTGAGTTCGTCATCACAAGATCCTCAGAAAGAGAGAAAACTGGGGTTCGGCGTGAAAGCAGTGGCAGCGAGTCGCATTTGGCACAAAATCAACGATTCGTCGACGCAGGCTTAGTGCTGGCTCTGACCGAATTAGTTCAGTTGCGCGAATAGCTGAGCAATTTCAATAAAGACGAACACCAACGTCGCCTCCAGCCGGGAATTTTGGCGTGAGGGGCCCTTGTCCGGTGTGGGTCTGACAACTACCGTGCACGGTCTTATGGCCAAAATCGGTGATTCGAACGGCTCGCTGCCCAACTTGCCCACCCTCGAGCGGGTGCGCGAACCGCCTGCCCCGGTGCGACAAGCGGCCACGGCCAAGACTGCTCCCGCCGCGCTTGAATGGGCCGGCAACGTCGAGGGCTTCGTCATGCTCTCGCCCGACGGCAGCTTCACCCGCGCGAAGAACGTGCCGTACGCGCAACTCAAGGCCGCGCTCCAGAAGGTGACCCCCAACCGCAACGACGCGCTCACCACCGCGGCGCTGGTGAAGGCGCTCGACCCGTCGAGCCTCTCGTTCGAAGACCGGGTCGGCCTGATCAAGTCGCTCACCGAAAAACGCGACGACTACGACGCGTACGTGCCGCGGCGGCGCGACGCCCTCATACCGCTGTTGACGACCGCGAAGTCGACCGAACGAATGCCGTTGGCCAAGTCACTGTTCGACGGTCAAGTGGGCGAGCGGGTCATCGACCGCTTGGGCCGCTACCTGAACACCGACGACGCCGACCTCGCGCTGCACAACGCCCTCGGCAAAGAAATTCGAATCGAGCGCGACCGCTGGGGGGCCACGTTCACCTCGCCCGACCCGACGCTGCGAGCGCAAATGGGCGCGGTCGCCGCTTCGCGCCAGCTCATGCAGGGCGCCTTTCCGTTCAACGACGGGCCGTTCAGCGGCATCGAAGCGGTGGTGAAAGACGGCAAGGTGACGGCGACGTTGCGCGGCAACCCCAACGTGACGCTCGGAGCGCCTTTCGCCATACCGGC
>JBGAIY010000027.1:0-26303 GCA_044225205.1 Myxococcaceae bacterium
AACCCGCGCAGAGCTTGTTCGAGGCCCGCCTCGTCGTGCGCCGCTTCGGCCAGCGCCAAGGCCCGCTCGAAGGCGCCACTCGACACCGCCGGGCCGAACGCCACGTCAAACGCGCGTTTCGGAGCGCCGAGCGCGGTGAAACGGTCTCCCGCGGCTTGAGGCGTCAGGGCTTGGGGCACGTCGCGGAGCACGCGCTCGAGCGCTTCGAGTGCCGCTTCGCGGTTGCCGGCGTCGGCCCACGCGTCGACCGTCTCGAGCAGCAACTTGGTGCGTGCCGCGCCTTGGGTGACTTGGGCGAGCTGCACCAAGGCCCGCGCGGTGCGCTCGGGGGCTTTCTGGGCACGAGCGAGTTCGACCAGCAGCAACAAACCTTCTCGAGACGAGTTGCCGGCCAGCGCATTCGACACCACGGCTTCGGCGCGTTCGAGTTGGCCCGCGCGCTGAAACGAGCGAGCGGCTTCGAGCAGGCGGGTCGAGCGCTCGAAGGGCGAGAGCAGTTCGGCGGCCGCCAATTGCACTTCGCCCACGGTAGACGCGTCGCCCTGCGCGGTGGCGATGCGTTCGAGCCCGGCGAGCGCCTGGGAGTACCCGAACGACGCCGCGCCTGCGCGCCGCAGCAACTCGAAGGTTTCGCGCGCGCCCCCAAGGTCGCCTTGCTTTTCGAGCAACGCGGCCAGCTCGAGTCGCATCGCCGTGGCTTCGCTCTCGTCGTGGCTGAGGGCGACCAACCGCCGCAGCTGCTTGGCGACCCCGACGTGGTCTTCTCGGCGCCGCAGCTCGGCCAACACCGCCGCGATGGCCTGGGCGTTGTCGGGGTCGGCGTCGATGGCGGCTTGGCGCAACTCGAGCGCGCGCGCAGGCTCGCTCAATTCGGTTTCGAGCAGCTCGGCCGCGGCCAACAACGCCTTGGCGGCCCGCGTGCCCCCCGTCGCTTCGGCGTGGCGCTCGTGCAGCTTCAGCAGCTCTCCGAAGCGGCCCAGCGCGCGGTACGCGGCGACGCCTTTGTCGTAGAGCTCGACGTCACCGGGGTGGGCGGTGACCAGCACGTCGAGCGCTTCGATGGCGCGCGCGGGGTCGTCGACCAGGGCGAGCGCCTGACGGTACAGCGCCTCGGCTTCGGCCCCTTCGACCGAGCGGGCCAACCGCAAGGTGGTGCGGTACTGGCCGTCGGTGTCGCGCAGCCGCGCGTACGGTTCGGCCAACAGCGACAGTGCTTCGCGCCCGGTGCCGTTCGGGTCGAGCGTGACGACGGTTTCGAACGCGTCGACGGCGTCGTGCCAGGCTTGGGCTTCGAGCGCGGCGTGGCCCAAGCGAAACCAGGTTTTGACCCGCAGCCCGAGCCCGAGCTGGTCTTGACCCACGGTGACGAGCCGGCGGTCGTACGGCTGCGCCGCGCGGGGGCCTCCGCCTTGGGCGGCCAATTCGGCTCGGGCTTCGAGCGCCCCCAAATCATTGGGCGTCAGGGCGAGCGAGTCGTCCCACGCGGTGGCGGCGAGCAGGGCTTCTTGCGCCTGCGTCAGCAATTCGGCGCGGCGGCGCAGCAACGCCGCGGCTTCGTCGGGCACGGCGCGCGCGCGGGCGTAGAGCAGTTCGGCTTGGCGCCGGGGGTCGCCGCTCGAGCGCTCGAGCAGCGAATTGAAAGCGTCGCGGTTCTGCGGAGCGGCTTCGAACGCTTGCGCTTCACACAACTGCGCCCGCTCGACGGCGCCCGCCCGGCGAAAGGCGGCGGCGGCTTCGAGCCACGACTCGGCGGCTTCGGGCCCGGTCTGCTTCTCGGCGCGTCGTGACAGCAACCCGGCGAGGCCTTGGTCGTCGTGCGCTTCGACGAGCGCCGCGCGGTGTCGTTCGAACGCGGGGTGAAACGGGTTCGCTTCGAGCAACAGGCCGTCGAAGTCGGCGGCCTCGTGGTGCCGGCCGAGCTCGTGCAGCAGGTCGGCGACCCGCCCGGTGAGCTCGGTGTCATCAGGCATGGCGGCGCGCGCGGCGAGCAGGGCCGCCGCCGCTTCGGCGGGCCGGTTCGCGCGGCTCTTGTACAGCTCGGCGGCTTGCAGCAACAACTTCGCCCTCGCGTTGCCACCCGACGTGCGGGCCGCCGCCTCTTCGAAATACGCCGCCACGTCGACGACGCGGTTTTGACGCTCGTAGATCGCGAGCAGCAGCGCTTCGGCCGCCTCGAACCGCGGCACCAGGGTGAGCGCCTGGTGCAGGGCGGCTTCGGCTTGGTCGGGGGCCAGCATGGGCGCCTGGCCCACTTCTTCGAAGGCCGCGGGGCCCGTGGCTTCGGCCGCCGCGGGCAACCCCAAGTGCAGCCGCGCGAGCGCCACGAACCCCGCGGCGCGGGCGTCGGCACTCTGCAGGCCCTTGAAGGTCTTCTCGAGCCAGTCGATTTCGGCGTCGCGGTCTCCGCGGCGTTGGGCCAACGCCATGGCGGCGGTCGCGACTTTCGCGTCGGCCCGCAGCGCCCAGGCCTGCGACAAGCTCGCTTCGGCGCCTTCGAGGTCGAGCTTGCTGTCGCGCAACAGCTCGGCGCGGCGCAAGAGCGCGTCGACCGCGTCGTCGACCAGGCCTTCTTCTTCGCTGACTTCGGCCATGGCCGTCAGCGTGCGGAGCGCTTCGTCGAGGTGGCCCGCGCCTTCGGCCAAGCGGGCTTCTTCGTCGTACGCCGCGAGCGCCAACGCGGTTTCGCCACGGGTGACGTGGGCTTGCGCCGCCTGCAACAGCTGCGACATCAGCTCGCCGGTGCGGCCGGCCTCGCGCAACAACGAAATCAACTCGAGGCGAATGGGCAGCGCGTCTTCGGCGCCTTGGGCGGCTTGCTCGAAGAGACGAGAAGCGAGCTCGGCGTCGTGCAGTTCGGCGTGGGCCCGGCGGGCGAGGCCGACCAACCGCTCGACGGTGCGCGGCGAATGGCTGAGCGAATCGGCGTGCTTCGCGAGCAGCTCGATCGACCCACGCAGGTCTTTGCCGGCCAGCATTTCGGCCAACCGCTCGACCGCCTGGGTTTGCAGGGGTCGCTCGGCCACCACCCGACGCAGCGTCTTTTCGGCGAGCGCTTCGTCGCCCACGTTTTCGGCGAGGTCGGCCAGGCGCAGCAGCGTGCGCTCGGCTTCTTCGGGCCACTCTTCGAAAGACACCTGGCTCGCGAGCACTTGCTGCAGGGGCAGCGCCTCTTTCATCGCTCCGCGCAGGTAGAGCGCGTCGGCCAGGCGCTGCAGCTCGGCGCCGGTCGCCGGCACGAGCGCGTGGGCTCGGCGCATCAACTTGAGCTCGAGCGCGGCGTCGGCGGCTTGGCGGGCGACGTCGGCGCCCTGGCGCAACAGCCGGGCGGCTTCGTCGGTCGGCACGTGCGCCGCGGCCTCTTCGAGCAGGCCCACCGCTTCGTTGAAGTCGCCGCGGGCCACCAGAAGCTCGGCGAGGGCGCGGCGCGACGCCGAATCGTTCGGGTCGAGGGTGATGACCTTGCGCAGGGCCGCTTCGCCCGGCCCGGGCAGCTCGAGCCGGTTCAGGTACAGGTCGGCCAGTTCGCTGTAGAGCGCGGCGGCTTGCGACTTCGGGGTCTGCGCGGCCTCGGTCGCGAGCACCTCGGCCAGCCCTTCCCAGTCGGCTTCGGCCCGCAGGGTGCGCTTGAGCCCTTCAATGGCGACCGGGTGCCTGGGCGCGAGGGCGATGGCCGCTTCGAACGACTCGACCGCGCCGTCGAGGGCTCCGCGGGCTTCGAGCAGCGCCGCGCGCTCGAGCAACGCTTCGACCCGGTGCGCCGCGGGCCCTTGCTTCGACGCCTCGAGCAAGGCGTGCTCGGCTTTGCCCGGCGCGTTGAGCGTCTTGGCGGTTCGCGCCACGCCGAACCACGCGTCGAAGCGCTCGCTCGGCGAAAGGTTGAGCGTGGTGAGCAATTCGTACGCTTCGAGTGCGCGCGGCCAGTCGTTCGCGTTGGTGCGCGAGCGCGCCAAGGTGAACAACCGTTCGGCCGCGTCGAGCTGGAGCGGTTGGTCTTTGCCCGCCCGCTCGAGCACCTGGCGCCAGGTCGACAGCTCGGCGCCGTCGTCGTGAGACTGGCGGGCCAATTCGGCCAGCGCGCGCAACAACGGCAGCGGCCGGCTCGAGGCGTTGGCGGCGTCGAGGGTGTCGGCGCGGGCGGCCTGCAAGTCTCCGCGCAGACGGTGCAGCTCGGCGCGGCGGCCCAGCAATTCGGCCTTTTCGTCGCCGGTGGCGCCCGACACCAACCGCGAAATCAGTTCGAGCCGCTCGGCGTTGAAGCTGGGGTCGGCCGGCAAGAGCGCGAGCAAGCGGGCGGCGGCCCACGCGTCGGTGGGCGACTCTTCGAGCAAGCTGCGCAGGGCGTCCATCGCGGCTTCGGTGCGACCCAGGGTGAGCGCGCCTTCGGCGAACTCGCGTCGGGCGGCGCGGCGGGGTTCGCCCGACAGGCGCGGCCACACTTCGCCGAGCAGGTCGATGAGCGGTTCGAGCGCGCCGGCTTTGCGGTGCAGCTTGGCCAACTCGAGCTGGGCTTCGACGTCGTCAGGGCGCAGCGCGGTGAACTTGGCGAAGAGGCGACGGGCCACTTCGTACTGGCCCGACTTCACGGCCGCGGTGGCCGCCCGGCGCGTCAGCCCGGTCAAGTCGAGGCCCGAGACCTCGTCGGTCTTGTGCTCGGCGGCCAGCACCACTTCGAAGTCGAGCAGCGCCTCGCGCGGGTTGACGGCTTCGAGCAACTCGCCGCGGCGCACCCGCGCCTGAATGAACGTGCCGTCGTGTTCGAGCGCTTGGTTGAGAAACGGTTGCTCGCGGGGCGTGTCGCGCGTCAGCTGCGCCGCGCGGTAATAGAACTGGGCGGCGGCGCGCGCGTCGGTCGTGAGCGAGGCCCTTCGGGCGTAGAGACGGGCCGCTTCGTTGGGGGCGCCGCGCTCGAGCTCGAGCTGCGCCATCGCTTCGAGGGCATCTCCCGCGCGTTCTCCAGTGGGCGCGGCGTCGAGCGCGGCCGACAAGCGCAGCATGGCGCCCGACGCGTCGCCCGCGGCGAGCAGTGTTTGGGCGCTCTTGAAGAACAGCGGGCCGGCGTCGTGCGCTCGGCCGGCTTGCAGCAGGGCCTGCGCGCGCGCCGCCCACAAGTCGGTGAGCTCGCGCGTGAAGTGGCCTTCGACGTAAAGCGCCTCGAGCCGGTTGGCCAAGTCGTCGTCGAGCCTACGCAAGGGAAACGCGAGGGCGTAGTTTTCACGCGCGGCGTCGCGGTCGCCCAACAGCTCGCACGCGCGGGCGACCCGGGTGCGCACCTCGGCGAGCTTCTCGGGCGGCGCGTGCTTCGGCAAAATGGCCAGCACGTCTTCGAGCGCCCGCCGCGCATTGCCCGCGCGCTCGAGCCGCAACGACAGCAAGGCCAGGTCCATCAGCGTGTTCGCGTCGGGGAAGAGGCGCGAGCTCTTCTCGAGCGCGACGAGCGCCTCGCCGGCCCGGCCCAAACGCGTGTCGAGCACTTGGCCCAGTTCGCGCAACGCCGCGGCGGCCAAGCGCTTGTCGCCGTGCACTTCGGCGGCGCGCGCGCGCTGTTCGAGGGCCCAGGCGAGGCCGCCCCTGTCGGCCCGGCGCCGTTCGAGCGCGGTGAGCTCGCCCAGCACGGGCAGGTCGTCGGGCTCGACGCGCAGCACTTCTCGGTACGCGTGCACCGCGAGGTCGAGGTCGAACGCCAAGTCGCGCGCGGCCACCGCCAAGCGGCGGTAGTGGCGAACCCGGTCTTTCGGGTCTTCGGCGAGTTCGGCCAACGCGCGCAAGCAGCGGCTGAGCTGCCCGCCGTCGCGCTTCGATTCGGCCAGCGCCAACATGCCCTCGAGCGCGAGGCGATTCTTCGGGTCGGCTTCGAGGGCCTGGGTGAGCAGGCGGTCGGCCTTTTCGGGTTGCGAGAGTCGGCCGCGGTACAGTTCTCCGGCCTCGGCCCACAGGGCGGCGCGGCGCAGCGGGTCTTCGAGCACCGCGGCCGACTTTTCGCACGCGTCGGCGAGCTCGGCGGCTTTGCCCGACGCCCGAAAGTACGGCAGCAATTCGTCGAGCGCGGTCTTGTCGGTCGGGTCGAGCAGCAGCGCGGCTTCGAGGTGTTCTCGGGCGCGGGCGGGTTCGCCCAGCTTCGACTTGAGCAGCCGGGCCAGCGCGTGGTGGGCCTGGTGGGCCGCTTTGCGCGCGCCTTCGCTCGCCGGCGCCGGGCCCGCGAGTTCGACCGCTTGTTGGTAACCCGACACCGCTTCTTGCACTTTGCCCAGCGACTCGGCGACTCGGGCGGCCGACGCCAGGGGCTCGGGTTCACCCGGCAACAGCGAGGCCGCTTCGCGGTACCGGAGCAGCGCGTTCTCGGGTTGCTTGAGACCCTCTTCCCACACCTGGCCGGCGAGCAGGTTGGCGCGGCCAATGCGGTCGACTTCGTGGCGACCCATGGCCACTTCGCGCAACCGGTCGAGCGCTTTGACGGCGCGCAGGTATTCGCCGCTGCGAAAACACAGGTCGCCCAATTGAAACAGAGCGTCGGGGTGGTCGGGCGTCAACCGCAGGGCGGCTTCGCAGTGCAGGCGCGCCCCGGCGATGTCGTCGTCGGTGAGAACGAACAGCCGCGCGAGTTGCACGTGGGCCTCGGCCGCTTCGGCCGGGTCTCGAGACAGCGCGGCGAGGCGCCGGTACGCGCGAATCGCTCCGGCGCGGTCTTTCGCTTGGTCTGAGGCGCGCGCCAACGCTTTGAGCGACGGCAAGTGGTCGGGCTTGAGCCCGAGCAGCTCGTGCAGCGCCTTGACCGCCATTTGCGGCGCGTGGTCGCGAGACGCCCGCGCGGCGGCCTCGGCGGCGAAGAAGGCGCCGGCCTCTTCTTGGTTCTTTCGCGCCAGGTTGCAGAGCGCCAAAAAACGCTCAGACGCCCGGGCGAATTCACCGCGGCGTTCGCGCACCACGGCCTCGGCCCAAATCGCGGTGGCGCTGCGTTCGCGGCGGCGGGCCAGCGACGCGGCAATGTCGAGCGCCAATTCGTGGGCTTGCGCGTCGGCCACCAACAAGGTCAACAGCCGCTCGACCGCGAAGGGGTGCGCTTCGGTGGCGTCGCCCAACCGCAAGTACGCCTCGCGGGCTTCGCGCAGCTGCCCCTGGGCCAGCAGCTCTTCGGCGTCGTCGAACGCACGCGCGCCTTCGAGCGCGAGCATCAATTCTTCGTCGGGAGCGGCCGGCGGCGGCAAGCCCCCCGCCGAAAAGCGCAGCCGCAAACCTTTCGACGACATCGACGCTTCGGCCAACCGCGCTTGGTCGAGCGAGGGCATTTTGTAGCCGCGCGCGACCGCCGCCTGTTCGACCAGAAACGGCAAGATTCGGGTGGTGAAGCCGCTCGCGCCACGGCGTTCGACGTCGGGCAGCACGTCGAGCTCTTCAATGGCTTCGCTGATGAGCGCGCCCAACCGCGCCGCGGGCGTGGTTGAAAACGCGTAGAAGCGCACGTCGTAGAAGTAGATGGCGAGCTTTTCGCCGTCGCCGTCGAAGGCCACCTTGAAGGTGACGGGCGCGCGCTCGGCTGCCCGCAGCCGTGCCTGCACTTCGAGGTAGCCCGGTCGAAAATGCAGCTTCAGCTCGTCGAGGTCGGCGAGCTTGCCCGACAGTTTTTGCACCGCGCGGCCAATGACTTCGGCGTCGACGCTCACTTCGAGAAAGCCGAAGTCGAGGCGCTTCTTTTGGTACTTGGCCGCGCCTCCCGAAATGTTCATCGGGAAACTGACGTCGGGTATCTGCAGTGCGAAGTCGTGAACCACCAGCCCCGGCGCCACCTTGAGCTCGGGAAAGCCAACGAAGGCGCGCCGGTCGATGAGCCTCAGTTCAGGCCCAGGTACCCGCCCTTCTTGTGGTGTCGTGTCCTTCTCGGCCATGGAGCGCGTTCGGAGCGTCGAAAGCTACCACCCTGTCGCGCCCTGAGAAATTTCTCGCACACCTGGCCAAGTGTTCGAAGTCTTTTGCTTTTTTGCTTGAAAAGGCGGGCTTTGCGGTGCTGCGCCCGCGCCTTGGGCTAGGCGGCGGTGCGCACGAAGACCGAGGGCTTCGTCGGCGCGGGGGGCTCGACGAGGTCGAGCAGGTGGGCCAAGAACGAACGGCGGCTGACCAAATGTTCGTCGACTTGGCCCGCCTCGACCAACGTCTTGGCGAGCTCGGCGTGTACGTGGCGAAAGTCGGTGCGCAGGCGCTCCATGCGGTCGGGCAGGGGAGGCGCGTCGGTGGCGGTGCTGCTCAGCTCGCTCAACAGGGTGTGCGCCCACCGGCGAAAGGCGTCGTGGGCCTCAGGGCTCGCGGCCCAGTGGCTGACGATGCGGTCGACCGCCGTTGCCAACGTGCCGTCGCTCATCGCAGCTTGGAGCTTGGTCAATGCGACGCCTATGGCTGGTGCAACCTCCATGGGCAGCGAAGGGTGCAATTGGTGCGCCCGCGAGCGCAACAGCCAAACTTGGTCAATCGCCGCGGGTCGAGGTGCGGCGGCGGGTCGCCACCCACCTGATCTTCACGCGCACCGGGCGAGCCACTCGAGCGCGGCCGAACCCCGCCCACATCAGCACCAGCACGCCCCAGAACAGCAGCGGGCCTGACGCGTCACCGCTTTGGCAGCTGCAGCCCATGGCCGTGGCGGTGATGTCGCCCCCGCCCACACCCGCGTCGCGGGCCGCCACCACACCGGCGTCTCCACCGGGCGTGGGCAGGCAGACCGAGCCTTCGGGTTGCTTGCTGCAAATGTTGCCCGGCGAACACGAGCGGGTTTCTCCGCTGCAGTAGGTGCGGCACACACCGCTGACGCAGGTCGCGGCGTCTCCGCACGCGCCCGTGTCTTGCCACACCAGGCACGCGGTCGCTTTCACGCAGCGCTGCGGCTGGCCGGTGTCGGTGCAGCGCCGTTCTCCGTCGGCACATTGGTCGGTGCACGGCGCGACCCGGCATTGGCCTTCAGAACAGGCTTCGCCGTTGGCCGCATCGCAGGTGTCGGCGTTCGACCACGCGGTGCAGCCGTTCGCGGCTTTGGTGCACTGTTCGGCCGCGCCGCCGTTCGCCGAGCAGCGGGTCGCTCCTTCGCTGCACTGGTTTTGGCAGGTGTTGCTGCAGCTGCCCTGGTCGCAGCTCTGCGACGCCGTGCACGCGGTCTCAACCCACACCGTGCAGCCGAGCGCGGCGTCGAATTGGCAGGCCTGGGCGTTGCCCTCCGCCGAGCATTGCTTCGCCCCCGTGGTGCAGACGTCTTTGCAGCAGGTGGCGGTGTTGAGGGCGATTTGGTTCAGCGTCGACGCGAGCTGGGCCTTGTTGGTGGCGGTGTAGGCGTGCCCGGTGCCTCCGGCCGAGGCCACCGCGTTGAGCACCGAGAGGTTGTTGCCGGTCGTCAAGGTCGGGTCGAAGCCCACGACGAAGACTTGAATGTTCGCCGCTTGGAGCGCGCTCGCCGCCGCGACCGTGGCCTGGTCGTCGAGGCAGTCTTTCGCCCCGAGGTTGCACGAATTGTTGGGGCAGGTGGGCGTCGTGAAGCTGCAGGTGTTGACGTTGAGCGCCGTGTTGCAGTTGGGCAGGCCGTCGGTAATGAGCAGCACGTAGGCCGGCGTCGTGAAGTGCTGCGCGAGCAAATAGTCTTTGGCGGCGAGCAGCGACTGCGCGGTCGAGGTGCCTCCGCCCGGTTGGTTGTTCGCATACGCGCGGCCGACCGCGCTGGCGTCGGCCGACACGGGCGTCACCACCGTGCCAGTCGTGCAATTGAAGCGGCTGGTGTCGGTCGGGTACATCATGGTGCCGAAGCGAAACCGGTTGGCGAATTGGGTCGCCAGCGCGGGCACCACCGACTGGGCCGCCGACCACTTCGACGGGCTGGCCGCGGTGGCGGTGTTGCCGTCTGGGTCGAAGTCCATCGAGCCTGACTTGTCTTGCACCACGAAGAGCACCGGCAATTCGGTGCACGCTTTCGCCCACGCCGCCGGGGCGTGACCCGCCAGCACCACGGCCACTGCGAGGGTGAGAGACCGCCTCATGCGCCATTGTCGGCCGCACGCCTCGCACAGTTGTGGGCAGCGTCTGCTTTTTCACCACATTCTGAGCGGCTGAGAGCCGGCCCGCTCCCGAAACCGCCTGTTTTCTTGAGCCTCCACGCCTGCGCCCACGGCCCGCGTTGAAATTTGCGACGTGGGTGCGCACCGTTGCTGTAATTTCGGGCCTCGGAGTGTTTGGGGGTTCTCGTGTCGGTCTTGAAAGAAGAGGGCACCTCGTTCGCCACCTCGGTGGTTCAGCTGCTCGCGCCCTTCAATGCCGCCGTTCGCGCTGCGCAGACGGCCGACGACGTCATCGCCGCGGCGGCGACGGGCCTCGAAGCCAATGGGCTGTGGGTGGCGTTCGTCGAACGGCAGACGCTCGGGTTGCGTTTTCGGTGGCTGAGCGACACGCCGGTGTTGAATGCGGTGCGACACGAAACGGTGAGCCCCAAGAGCCCGTGGGGCCTTTGGCTCGAGTCGAGCGCCACGTCGCCGGGGGCGCTGTGGGTGCGTGACGCCGGTCGCGCGCTCGACGAGTGGCTCACTTCTCGGGCGCAGACCTCGCCCGCCGTCGCCGCGGCCCGGGCCACGGCCCCGGGCGAATCGTTTCCCGCGCAGGCGATGGTGTTGCCGCTGCACAGCAAGCAATCGGCCGGGGCGGTGGTGTTGTTGCACGACGCGTTCGAGCCGAGCGAGGTGACGCCGCTCGAGCTGTTCGGTGCCCAGCTGGGCAGCGCGCTCGAAGTGCTCGACTTGGCCGAACGCAACGCCCGCCAAGGCGCTGAGCTCGAGCTCGTGTACCAACTCGCCGCGCTCGGCCCGCGCGCCGACGCGAGTGACGTGGCCGCCCGCGCGCTGCGCTCGGTGTGTCGGTCGACCCAGTCGCAGGCCGCCGCGCTGCACCGGTACGAGCCCGAGAGCGGAGACTTCGTGCTGATCGGCGAAGTCTACGGCCCGTCAGGGCACGCCCAATTGAGTGAGCGCTTTCGCCGCTTTCGCCTGCCCATGGGGCCTCCGCTCGAATTCGGGCCGGCGCCGTCGGCCCAGGCCGTCGCCGAGACCGCCGAGCTGCGGTCGGCCGGGTTCGAGCACATCGCCATCGTGCCGCTCTTCATCGAGAGTCACCCCGTCGGCATGCTGACGCTCGCCCGATCGATCAACACGCCGTATTCAGACACCGAGTTGCGCGGCGCCGAGGTGCTGGGCGTGCAAATGGCGTCGCTGCTCGAACGCGCGCGGCTCTACGACGAGGCCTCGCAGCTCTACATCGACTTGAAGCGCAGCTACGACCAGCTCGCCCGCACCCAAGCCGAACTCGTGCGCCACGAGCGCTTGGCGGCCTTGGGTGAATTGGCCGCGGTCATGGCCCACGAAGTGCGCAACCCCCTGGGCGTCATTTTCAATTCACTCACCACGCTCAAGCGGTTGCTGAGGCCCACCGGTGACGCCGAAATGCTGCTCACCATGGTCGGAGAAGAAGCCGACCGGCTCAACCGCATCGTCGCCGACCTGCTCGACTTCGCCCGGCCGTACGAGCTCACGAAAAAGCCCATCGCCATCGAGCCCGTCATTGACAGCGCCATCGACGCGGCGACCAAGGCCGTCAACACCCCGGCGGTGCGCGTCGTGACCGAATACCCCAAGCCGCTGCCGCTCTTTCCCATCGACGCGCACTTCGTTCGCCAGGCGCTCGTCAACTTGCTCGTGAACGCGGTGCAAGCCATGCCCAAGGGCGGCACGGTCAACGTGAGCGCGTTCATCGAAGTCGTGAACAGCCAGTCGTGGCTCGTCATTGACGTGCGCGACGACGGCGTCGGTTTGACCCCGCGCGCCGCCGAGAAAATGTTTCAGCCGTTCTTCACGACCAAGGCCACGGGCACGGGGTTGGGCCTCGCCGTGGTCAAGCGCATCGTCGACGCCCACCAAGGCGAAGTGTCGGCCAAGGTGAACGACTCGGGCCATGGCACCACGTTTCGGTGCCGGTTTCCGTACCTCATTGACCGGCACACCTCGACTCCCAGCCGCGGCGTGCCCGCGGTGTCGGTGCCGTGAACTCCCGCGCGTGAAGCGGGGGTTATTCGGCGTGCGGTACGACTTTCGGCGTCACCGCCCCGACGTCTGACCACGAGTACGAAGGCTGGTGGCCCAGGCGCAAGGTCTTGGTGCGAACGAACAGTTCGCCTTTCGCGTCTTCGAACACGTCGCGCGACACCTTCGAAACGTGCGGTACGAGCGCGTCGATGTTGCCGACTCGGGTCAGGTGCTCTTGCGGCTTGTGCGCGAGCGGTACCTCGAGGCTCGTGCCCACGCGGTTCGCGGCGATGGAGCCGGCCCAGATGACGAAGTTGTTGTTGATGTTGCCCCCAATGAAGTGAGTGGTGACACCGTGTTTTCTCTCGCCAGTTCGAACAGTTTCGTCGTTCGAGTTCTTTGCAGTTTCTGAAAAAAACGCGGGGCGACGCGCCTCGCCCACGCGCGCTGATCAGCTCGGGCCCGGGTCAATTTGCCGCTGGCGGTGCGATTGGTCAGTTGGGCAAGCGGTAGAGCCACACGCCCTCGGTGTGGTTGTTGTAGCCGGCCAGTACGTCGAGCTCGGGGATGTAGACGCACTTCTGCAACGGGCCGTTGTTCTGCGCAGTCACCGTTGGCGCCGGGCCGCTGGCGTTGGCGAAGTGCTTCCACTGCGCGGTGTCGGGGTCGAAGGTGTAGGTGTCTCGCTGGCCGGGCCAGGCCCACAACAAGCCACTCGCCGCGTGGTGAATGAAGCACGAGTACATGCCGATGCCAGCCGGCACCGCGCCGCCGAGCGTGGCCTGGTTCTGAGCGACCGGCGTCGCGTCGATGTCAATCGACAGCACGCCCGGTTGCGCATCGAAGAAGTTGATTGAAAACATGCGCCGGCGAACAGGGTCGATGTCGGCCACTGACATCGAGGCGGCCGTTTGGTCCCAGTAGCCGCCGTTGCGGGTGTAGGTGAGCGTCACGGGGTCGAACGCGGCGACGCCGCTCGACGTGTTGGCTCCGCCGTAGATGATGATCGCGCCGCCGTCGGGGTCGACCGCGGTCTTGTAGTACGGCTGGTCCCACCGGCCGGAGGGCATGGCTTGCGAAGGTGAGTCGAACGGTTGCCAGGCCCGCGCAGGGTCTGGCTCGGTGAGGTCGTACTTCCAACTGTGCACGGCCGAGGAGCCCGCTCCGGCGAAAGGCCAGAAGACGAACAGCGCGTGGGCCGCGGCCGAATAGACGAAGCCGTCGTACTGGTGGGCGGCGGCCGGGCCCCACACCGGCACCGGGTCGACGAACGGCGCGTTTGACAGCGGGCTTGGGTCATACAGGCGCGCCCACTTCAAGGTGGCGAGGTCGAACGCGTACAGCTCATTGCCGGCGTAGCCGTTGTGCCCGCCACAGTCTCCGAAGTACCAACGTCGCCCGTCGAACGCCGACGAGCACCACAGGTCGAGCACGCCGGCCGGGCCGGTCTCTTCCCAAATGCCGGGGTCGATGGCGTCGGTCTGCGCCCGCGTCAGAAAGACGTCTTGCATGTGCGTGTTGGGCACTTCGCGCCAGACACCGGGTGTCATGGTGGCGACGATCGCGCCAAGCGCACTCAGGTCTGAGGTGTCTGACAGACAGGCCGAGCCGACCGGGTGGTACCCGGGTTCGCACGCGCACGTGGGGCCGGTTGGACCAAGCGCGCAGCTGCCATGCCCGCTGCACAGTACGCGACTGCAGGTGACGCCCGCGTCGAATGAGTTGCCTGCGTCGAATGAGTTGCCCGCGTCGAACGAGTTGCCCGCGTCGAATGAGTTGCCGGCGTCGAACGAGTTGCCCGCGTCGAATGAGTTGCCCGCGTCGAACGAGTTGCCGGCATCGAACGAGGCATCTTCTCGACTGCCGCCGCTGACGAACCCGGGCATGTCACCCACGGCACCGGTGCAGGCCCCCAAAAGAACGAAACACGAAGTCGTCAACAGGCCTCGGCGCATGCCCGAGGACAGTGGGGCTGCTCTCAGGTCGCATGCGTCAAAACGCTCGTGCTTTCGAATGGTTCGACTGCGTTGGCCGCCCTGGGTCTTCGCAGGACTACTGACTGTCGCCGGGTTGTATTACCGAACGACAAGCAGAATGAATGCACCGAGCCTCGAAAGAAAGCGCAGGGCACGACGGCTCTTCAATGCACCCTGCGTCCTGACAAAAGCGGCCTATCTCGGCTTCAACGTAAGAGCGGGCCGCCTCGAGAGAGTTCGAGTTCACTGAGAGCGGGTCACACACGGCGATACCAATGCAGTTGCCGGCTTCGTATCGCACAAGCACGCAGTCGCTATCGACCGTGCAGGATTGATATTTCGATATGAACTGTTTAATCGAGCAACGACTGCCTCGATTTGATGAACAAAAGTCCGATGAGGCATCGACAGGGTTGCAGTCCGCTATCGTCGTCACGAGAGCGCCTCCGTCAATTCCACCCGTGGCGCTGCAACTGATACCTCCGACGGCAACAGCGACAACGAATACGTTCTTCATTGCCATGTTGCCTCTCCGTGCTTGCCGCTATTT
The DNA here is from genome assembly GCA_044225205.1 of Myxococcaceae bacterium. GTDB lineage: Bacteria > Myxococcota > Myxococcia > Myxococcales > Myxococcaceae > JAEUJT01. The sequence goes on from JBGAIY010000027.1 coordinate 14,559, forward strand.
GCTCGGCAACAGCCAGGTCGCCGACCCCGCCGGCTTTTCGGCCGCCGCCAAGTCACCTCGGCGGGTGCGCATGATGGCCATGTCGTCGAACGAATCGCCCCAGGCCGAATCGCGGCCCTTGTGCTTGGCGACCATGAACTGGGTGAAGGTACTGGTTCCGCCGGGTCGGTTTCAACCGGGCTCGCGAGGGCGAACGCGGCCGGCGCCTTACCCGCCGTGCGAGCGCCGAACGCCTCGGGGCCGAACACGGAGAGCGCGTCAGAAATGCTGATGCCCTTGTAGCCACGGTTGTCGAACACGATGCGCCCGTCGGCGACCGTGGTGGGCGCCCCGAGCACTTGGCGGAGGGCATCGTTTGCGCGCTCGGCCGACCAATTCGCCGGCACCTTCAGGCTGCCGTCGTCGTTGCGACCCGCTGCGAGCAGGGTCGCCAGCGTCTGGGCGTGCTCGGTTTCGGCCGGCTCGGTGGTGGCGACGGTGGTTCGGCCGTTGGCGGTGCTGAGCTTCACCTTGTCGCCGAACAGCGCCTGCGCCACCTTGTTGGTGGCCGCGGGGTCAGCGCCGGCGGCGAATTCGAATTGGCCCTGGCCATTGACCGTGGGTTGCAGCCCGGCCATCAACGACGCCGCGCCGAACTTGCGAATCGACGTTCGGGCCGCGTCGAGCATTTGGCCGGAGGTCTCTTTGGGCACGGTGAAACCGGCGCGGGCGTAGATGCCGTCTCGGCCGGCCAGCGTCAGCACCGAGAGCGCCGCGGTCTGGTGGTCGCCGTCGTTGAGCACCGTCTTCTTGAACAGCTCGTTCAGTTGGTCGAAGTAGGCCTCGGGCTTGTTGAACAGCGGGCCCGGTTCACGGCCGGCGACCGGCGTGTTTTCAGCGCGCAGCGCGGCGGCTTGCTGCATGGCGTTGCCGAACTGCGTGGCGCGGGCGCGGGTCTCGTTGACGTCGTCCCACTTGCGGGCGTCGAGGTCGAACAGGGCCCGGGGCGCCTTGCCCTGCCACGTGCCGACCTTGTGACCCAATTCTTGGTACCAGGTGTTGTTGCCGTCGCGCCCGTGCCCCGGAGGCGAGAACTCGTCGACCGACTTGCGCAGCTTCGCCCAGTCTTCGGTCGACAGGGAGCCAATGGCCGCGCCGTTCTTCATGACCGAATAGCCGCCACCGTCTTTGGCCACCAGACTCGCGTGCAGCTTCTTCTCGATGGCCGCCTTGAGGCCGCCGTCGGTGCCGACCGAGCCGTCGCCGGTCAAGGCCGCGGCGTCGAGGTACGCGCGCTCGAAGTCGGCGCGGGTTCTCGCCGAACCGTCGGCGTTGACGAACATGTTTTGCAGCCCCTTCGGCCCGACGTAGCCCTCGAGGTCGAGCGTGGTGTCGCCGAAGCGCTTGTCGCCGAACACGCCCAAGGCCAACGGCTTGCGGGCCGGGGCGATGCCGGCGTTCACGGCGTCGCGAAAGTCGGCCATGCGTCGGTAGGCGTCGGGCTCGTAGCCGACCGCGTTCATCACGTTGATGGCCGAACCGAGCGTGTCGCTCACGTCGCGCAGCGAAGACTTCGCGTCGTTGATGCGCACCCGAACGCCCAACAGCGCCGTCGTGTTCGCCAGCGTCGGCGCGGGGCCGGGCGGGTCGAGGCGCATCTTGAGCCCGCCCCCTTTGGGCGCCGCGTCGAGCGGAGGCAGCTCGGTCGGGCCGCCGCCTTCGACTTCGGTGTGGTGCAAGAAGCGCACATCGCTCATGCGCGTCGCCTGCCAGGGGAACAGGTGGTTCGACTTCGCGGTGAAGTCGACCGCTTCGGTGAATGCGTACGAGTCGGGCGTCAGCTCGGTCTTGGTCTTCTCGAGCCACCGCGTCATGTGTTCGGCGTCGAGCCCGGCCAAGTTGAGCTGGGTGTCTTTGGTGCGCGCCTGCAACGTGGTCGTGACGGCCGAGTTCAACTTCACTCCGCTGTTTTTGAAACGCGCCCAGTACTGGGCTTCGCTCAAGTCGTTCTTGAGCATGTTTTCCATCGCCGCGCGGCCGCGCTCGGTCGACAGGTCGACGGTGACGTCGAACACGCTCGCTTCAGAACTCGTCTTGTCGAGCGACGCTTTGAACCCGATTTGCGCCACGTTTTCGACGAGCGGCGCCACGGCACTGGCGACCGCGCCGTCGCCCAGCTTCGAGCCCTTGAGGCCGACGCTCGCGCTGAACGCCTTGACGTCGTTCTTGCCCTCTTTTTGGCGAAAGCGAACGCGCACGAGGTTGCCGTCGAGCTTTTCGATGTCGCGCGAGAGGTTGCCGGTCACCTGGTAGTAGACCTGACCACCGACCGAGACGCTGGCGGCGCCCACGCCGTAGCCGACCGACACGTTGCCGGTCATGCCGATCGACTGCATGCCCGAGTCTGAATACTGCTCGAACGGCTTCATCGCCTGAATGGCGGTCACCGAGTCGGGCGGGCGAATGACATTCACCGGGCCCTCGGCCAACGCTTCTTTTTCTGACGGGTGCAAGGTCAGCAGGTGCGCTTCACGGCTCTTCGCGCCTTCGCCTTTGAACCCGAGCGACACGCTCGCCGCGCCGACTTGAATGGGAGCGCTGACCCCGGCCGACGCCGAATAGTCGAACGCCACCGAGCGCTCCGACCACGCCGAGCCGTCTTTCGTGGCGGCCAGGCGGCCCGGGTCTTGGGCGGTGGGCTTGTAGAGCTTCGCGCCCTCGGTCAGCCCCACGCCGAGCACGCCGTGCAGCACACCCGCGTTCAGCTGGGCCTTGAGCTGGGCCGCGCGTTCACCGTCTTTGACGCTGATGACGCCGCCGACGGCCGCGCTGATGTCTTCACCGGTCTTGACGAGGTTCGTCTGCGCCGAGACCGTGGTCGCGCCGTTGGCCCGGCTGAAGCCGCCGGTCACGTCGAGCTTCGAGCCTTCACGCAACTTGGTGAGCTTCAGGTTCGCTTTGACCGAATCGGCCCCGGCGATGGTGATGTCGGCGCCGCCCTTCAGGTCGGCTCCGCCGAAGAGCGCCGACAGCTTCTCGGTCGTCTGCGGCTTGCCGTCGACGAAGCGCAGTTGGCCCGAGGCGGTGGCGCTGGTGGTGCCCCACGCTTTGCCCAGCGACGCGCTGAATTCTTCGATGTTCGGTTTGCCGCTGGCGTACTGCAGCTTGCCGCCCGCGCCGATTTTGACTTGGTCTTGGGCGACGGCCGACAACAGCGCCTCGACTTCGGCCGACTGAACCGAGCCGTCTTTGATGACGACGTTGCCTTTCGACGAGACGTCGATGTGGCCTCCGCCTTCGAGCTGCTTGAGCTGCTTGAACGCCTCGAGCCCCACCGCGAGCGTGTCGAGCTTGCCGTTGGTGAAGGTCGCTCCGACCGACGCGCCCACCGAGTCGGTTTCGCCGTACTTCTTCTTGAGCGACTCGTTGAACTGGGCCGAAGTGATTTTGTTGCCCTTGAAGGTGACCTTGTTGTCAGACGTGAGGGTCGCGCCGGTGCCGAATTGCGCGACCAACTTCGCATTCGCGTCGCCCGAGGCCACGCCGTCTTTGAGCTGCAGCGTGCCGCCGGCGCTCAGTTGAGTCGTCTCGTGCACCGCTTTGAAGTTCGCGACCGCGGTCTTGCTGACCTTGCCGTCTTTGTCTTTGGCCCAGGTGAAGGCGCCGTTCGCGTCGAGCTGCGCTTGCGGCCCGAACACGCGCTTGATGGCGTTGCTGAACTGCACCTTGCTCAGCGAGTTGTTGGTGATGGTGAGGCCCGCCGACGTGTTGATGGTCGTGTTGCCCACGAGCGCGCAATACGCGGCGGTCGTCTCGGCAGAAATGGCGCCTTCGCGGTCGATGCTGGCTTTGAGCGTCGTGGCCAACGACGCGCCCGAGCCGAACTTGTGGGTGAGCTTGCGGTTGAGGTCGGCGCTCTGAAACTCGTTGTCTTTGAAGCGAACCACGTTGCCCGCGACAATGGTGTTGGGCCCGAGCAGCTTGGTCACCTGCGCGGCCACTTCACCCGACGCCTTGCCGTTCTTGAGCACGAGCTGCCCATGCCCGTCGACGGTGAGCGAGTCGTGCACCACGGTGAAGCTGTTGGCGATCTCGTGGCTTACCTCGCCCGGCTTCATGGTGTACTTGCCGCTCACCGCGAATTTGGCGCCCGGCCCCAACACCGCTTGCACCGACGCCTTGAATTGCTGGGGCGTGAGCTTGTGGTCGGTGTTCGAAATGACGATGCCGGCCGACGTGTCGATGGTCGCGTTGCCGAGCAGCGTCTTGAGCGCCGCCGTCGCTTCGGCCGACTTGATGTTGCGCTGCTGGTCGAGCGTCGCTTGGCCGCTCAGGGTGACGGTGTGGTTGTCGTCGATTTGCCGGCTGATTGGCTGCCACACCTTGGGGGTGGCTGGCGCGGCGGCGGGCGCGGGCGCGGGTGCGGGTGGGGCGTCGCTTCGGGGCTCCACGCGGGCGTCGGCGTTCGCACCGGTCAGGGTGGTGTTGCGTGAACCAGAAGTCGCGGTCAGGTCAGCCATGGCAATCACCTAAAGTGTGAAGCCGTCAGAAGTGCTCGTATCGGGCCAATTTCTCACGGGTTTTTGATTCTCGTTCATTCGGCCACCTCTCGTGAAATCGGAGGCTTGCCGCAGCCGCAAGGCGCGATCGGTCTGCTCGGCTGTCGCCCGTGACCGAGCCGTTTCATGGGCTGTCTTCAATTCAGACAGTGGCGCTGGAGTGCTCCAGAAATCTGATGTTTCAAGAGTTTACATGCCGCTGAGCGTCATGCGCACTTTGGCGGGCAATGTAGGTCGGCCGGAGGGTCAGGCTTGGGGCTGATCGCGGTTCGCGGCGACACAGGCGATCAGTGAGTCGAGGAGCGTGGAATGGGCGGCGATGAGCTGCTTGGTGATGAAGCCCCCCAGCAGCCGCGGAGTCGAAAACCAGAGCGTCTCGACGTAGCGCCCGTCGTGGTGCTGGTGGAGCGCTTCGATTCGCACGGCGGGCTTCGACCACCCTGACAGCCTCAGCTGGTCGGGGGTGCGTGAATCGGTGACGACTCGACCTCGGTAATGGTTGGGCACGGTGAAGAAGCCGAAGGCGATTCGCTCGTCGATTTCGAAGTCGTGAATCACGCGGGTGCCGTCGACGCGGGCGGGGGCTTCATGCACTTTGGTGATCAGCGGGTGAAAGCGCGGCATGTTGCTGGGCTTGGCCAACAGCGCCAAGACGCGCCCCAGGTCGACGGAGGCGGGCGTCGACAGGCGCAGGCCAGATACCGAAGCGCCCATGGGCTCGGCGTCGCTCGGCACGGGTTCGTGGTGTTCTTCGACCTGAATCATTTCAACAGGCCCGGCTCAGTTCGCCGTTTTGAACACCCACGGGTACGACACCGTGACCAACTCGTCACCCACCGACTTGGGAAACGCCCACTTCTTCAGCCGGCCGGCAATGCATTCGGCGACCTTGGAGCGGCCCAGCCCGTTCTCTGTGATTTCGATGTTGCGGGCGACCCCTTTGCGGTCGACGACCCACGTCAAGACGACTCGGCCTGCGAGGGTCGGCGCTTTTTTGAGCGCGGTTTCGTAACAGACCTTCACCTCGTCGGAGTGCGACTTGACCGCGTTTCGAATGAGCTCTTTCGCGGGCAGGTCGTCTTCGGCTTCGGCGTTCTCGTCGTCGATGGCGGTCTCTTCGTCTCGGTCTTCGGCCTCGGTGGGGCCGTCATCGTCTGGGCGCGCGCCGGGCAACACCACGGTCAAGCGCCGCTCGTGGGCTGCCGCCGCGAGCGCCAAGTTCATCAATTGCAGTGGGGCCATGGTTCGGTCGGCTTTGAGCAGCGTCACTTCGGTCAAGTCGTCGAAGGGGTACACCGGCTTTTCGGCCCGCCAGGTCTCGGTGCCGACGTGCAGCTCGTCACCCTTCACCGTGGCGAAGTCGCAGCCCTTGGCGCATTGTTCTTGCTCGAACGCGAGGTCGACGTAGGCCGTTCTCGAGAGCGACAACAGGTAGGGAGCCAGCACCCGCAGCTCGCTCGCGACGTTCACGGGTTTGACCGCGCGTTCACCGACCAGGGCGAGGTTCGAGTGGGCGGCGCTCGCGGCGTCGACCGCTTGCCACAACGGGGCGGCGCCCGCTTTGGGGTACACGCCGAACGGCAGGTGGAGCGTGACTCGAGCGTTGGCTTCGCCCGCGGCTTCGTGCAGGTCTCGCCACTGCGCAGCAATGCTGGCCAGGGTTTCACGGAGCTCTTCAGGTGAAACGCGGTCGCCTTCGGTGTCGGCGCACGAAACCAGCTCATCGCCCTTGAGGCACCACGTCGGGTCAGCGCCCATGTCGTACCCGTCGAGCTCGACAAGGCCCTTGGCCGCGCTGGCCGGAGGCGTCACTTCGGTCGCCGTGCGCTCCGACAGGCTTTGCGCCGCCAGTTGCGCGCCTTGACCGGCGAGCCCGGCGAGGCCGAAGAGCGGCAACAGCGCCATGGCCCGCGGAGCCCCCTTCGCCACGACCGCGCCGACGGCCAGCACCACCAACAGCGCGCCGACCAAGCCCAGAAACACCCACCGGCTCGCTTCGATTTCTTCGGTACTGCCCATGAGAATCGCGAGGCGGTCGGCGGGGTTGATGTGGGCGACCGCTTGCATCGCGCTTCTGACCGACGACAGGCGATACAGGCTGGCGGCGTCGATCAGCGCGAGCACACCGAACGCGGCCGCGGTGAAGAACAACATCTTGCGCGCGGCTCCTTGCTGCACCGCGACGCCCAGCAGGCAAGCCAAGGCCAAACCGAACAAGAGGCCCGCGGCTCCCGAATGGCCGAAGGCCCCGGAGCTCAACGCTTCGCCTGTCGCGGCGGCCATGATGGGCGCCCGGTCGGCCGGAGACGCGTGCGCCACCGCGCGCGCGGCTTGGGTCACACCCCAATAGGTGCCAACCGCGCCCGCGGCCACGATGCCAGCGGCGAGCGGCGCCCCGATGCCGACGAACGGAGACCCGCGCTGAACTCCAAAGAAGACCGCCACGGCGCTCAACAGGGTGATGACGGCTCCTGCCAGCAACACGAGGTACATGGCGAAGCCGCCCTCGGCCCACGCTTCGGCCAGGTTCTCGAAGACACCGCCTTCTCCTCGGTTGACCGCCAGCGCGAAAATCACCAAGCCCAGTGGCCCGCCCAAGAAGGGCAAGAGCGCCGCAAACACGGCGGCAGTCGTCGGTCGTTTCGTCGGCTCGGCGTCGTTCATGGGAAAGGTGGTTTTGCCACCATTTGTGTGCAGGGAGAAGACCGGCGTGACGTCGGTCGGCGGCATTCGCACCTCGCGCAACGCACGATGGCGACATGAACCGAGTGGCGTTCGCGGTCTTGACGTTTGCCCTGTTCGCAGGTTGCGCGGGCACGGTCGCGCTGAACAGTGATGAATTGCGAGACGCAGCCACCAAACTCGACTCCGGCCACGGCTCAGACGCGAGCACGCCGGCCGACGCCGGCCCCGACCGCGTCAATGACGCAGGCACCGCGAGTGACGCGGGCAACGCGAGTGACGCGGGCAACGCGAGTGACGCGGGCAACGCGAGTGACGCGGGCAATGCGAGTGACGCGGGCAACGCGAGTGACGCGGGCAACGCGAGTGACGCGGGCAAGGCGAATGACGCGGGCAGCGCGAATGACGCGGGCAGCGCGAATGACGCGGGCAGCGCGAATGACGCGGGCAGCGCGGCCACGGCGAACCCGACGCCGGTGACGATCGCGGGCAAGACGGTCGTCGGTCGAATCACGGCCATCTCGGGTCAAGTCATCGAGAACGTGCACGTCACGACGACCAGCGGGTCATGCATCGTCGTTGACGGCGTGAATGACGTGGTCATTCGCGACAGTGAAATTGGGCCCTGCGGCCAGCCTGGAGACCCCGATACGCAGGGCGTCGCCATCAACAACGCCGAGCGCATCACCATTGAGCGAAACGTGATTCACGGCGTTTCGTCGGGCGTCTACGCGACCAGCTCGCGTCACCCCATCACCATGACGCACAACTACGTTTACAACGTTCGAGGGCCGCTCCCTCGTGGGCAAATGATTCAGATGAACGGGGTGACCGGTGGCACCGCCGCGAGCCGCATTGTGTGCAATATCTCTGACGCGATGCCGGGCACTCGCTACGGCGTGCTTCACGGCGACACGACCGACGGAGTGGAAGACCACATCAACCTCTTTCAGTCTCCGGGGTTGCTCAGCGACCGTACCGAAGTGGCCTACAACCGACTTCGCGGGGGTCACAAAACGAGCACGTCGGGCAGTGGCTTCGTGCTCGGTGACGTGGGGGGCGGCAACGTCAGCGCTCACGACAACACCATCGTCGACGTGGTCAACGTGGGCGCCGGCATCGCCGGTGGGTCGAACATCAGCATCGACCGCAACCGCATCTACCAAAACAAGAACGACGGCATCTACGTGAACTTGGGCCTCATGGTCTGGGGCCAAGCGGGCGTGACCTGCTCGGGTGGTCACACCATTCGAGACAACCGCGTGTGGGTGCTCAACAGCCTCGGGTCACTCAACAGTTATTGGAACGCGGGCAACTGCGGCGCGGTCGAAGAGAGCGGCAACGTTTTCGACGACACGTCACTCGGGCCGCAGATGTTCGACGAAGTTCCTATCGAGTGTCAGTAGCGCGGCCGCCGCCTCGTGAGCGCAGCGAGCGCGAGCAGCAACGCCGCCACGTCGGCGGGGCCGGCCGTGTTGCACCCGCACGCGACGTTGTACCGAACGGCCACCGGCAAGCACTCATGGTGGGTACAGACGCTCGGGCTGGCGCACTGCGAATCGTCGTCGCACGACGTGGCGCACCCCGTGGCTTTGCCGCCGCACACGTAGGGGGCGCACGACGGGTTGCCCGCGCTTCCGACGGGCGTGACCGAACAGGTGCCCTCGTTGCCCACCACGTTGCACGAGTCGCACGTCGCGTCGCACGCTGAATCGCAGCAGAACCCGTCGACGCAGTGCCCGCTCGTGCAGGCAGTCGACGACGTGCACGCTCGACCGTTGACTTGTTTCGGCACGCACGCTGCGCCCAAGCAGTACTGGCCCACCGCGCAGCCTTCGTCGCCAGCGCAAGTCGTCGGGCAGTCGGTGGCGGTGTTGCCGGCGCACACGAAGGGCGCGCAACTGGGCACGCCGGGGCTGCCCACCGCTCGCGCGGTGCAGGTGCCGACCGAACCGGCCACGTCACAGGCGTCGCATGCGCCAGCGCACGCCGAATTGCAGCACACACCGTCGACACACTGCCCCGAGGTGCACTCGTGGTTCGCGGTGCACGAGGTGCCAGTGCCCTGCTTGCCTTGGCACAGCCCCTGCGCGCAGTACTGCCCGGTGGTGCAGTCGCCATCGACCAGGCATGACGTCGGGCAGACGGCTTGGTTGCCCGTGCACGCGAACGGGGCGCACGAGGGGGTGCCGACGCTGCCCGCTGGCGAGAACGCGCAGGTGCCGACCGAGCCGGGCACGTCGCACGCGTCACACGGGCCACCGCACGCCGCGTCACAACACACGCCATCGACACAGTGGCCCGACGCACACTGCGCTGGCGCCGCGCACGCCGCCCCGGTACCCAGTTGCACCACGCACGCGCCGCCCGAGCACATGTACCCGCTGGCGCACTGGGCGTTGGTGCTGCAGTTCGTCGCGCAGGTGGCCGCTCCGGTGCACACGTACGGTGCGCACGACGGCGCCCCGGCCGACCCAAGGGCCACGGGCGTGCAGGTGCCGACGGCCGCGGGCACGTTGCAGGCGTCGCACGGGCCGGCACAGCTGGTGTCGCAGCACACCCCGTCGACGCAGTGAGCGCTCGAACACTCGGTGTCGGCACCGCACGAAGCGCCACCGTTCAACTTCGGTACGCAGCTGGCGCCGCTGCAATAGTCGCCGCTGACGCACTGGGCGCCACTCGTGCAACCCGCGGGGCAGGTCGCGGCGCCCGAACAGACGTAAGGCGCGCACGAAGGCACCCCGGCCGAGCCGACGGCCACGACGGTGCAAGTGCCCCGCGTCGCTGAAGCGTTGCACACGTCGCAGCCTCCCGCGCAGGCGGTGTCACAACACACGCCGTCGACGCAGTGGCCGCTCACGCAGTCGGTCGCCGTCGTGCACGTCGTGCCCAGTTGAAACCGGTACGCCACGGCGAGGTCGGTGAGGTCGCGTTGGCTGTTGCCGCTGGCCGTCACCGAAGCCGACCGGGTGTCGTCGAGCGTCACCTGCACCGACAAGTACCGACCGGTGGCTCCAACGAGGGGCACCGTTGAATTCACGGTCGCGTCGGTGGCAGCCGTCACCACCGGGCCGAACGCGCCACCGTCATTCGCCGAAACGCGGTAACTCAGCGCCACGACCCCGCGGTTGGCCGCGTTGCCGCTGAGCGAAATCGAATCGACCGAGACGTCGGTGCCGAAGTCGTACAGACGCGAATACGTGCCCACCGCGAGCGGGCCACCCTGGAGCGCCACCCCATACGCGTCGGCGTACGTCGTGCCCGCGTAGCCACCGGTTTCGTAGACGAAGCCTTGGTATGGGGCGAGCACCACGTACGCGCGGGTCGTCGGCAGCGCAGTGACGGGGCTCCACGCGCCGATGGTGCCGTCGTTGTTGAATGGCGCGGCGTAGGCTTCGCTCAGAAAGCCGCCCCGGTAGCCGCCGGCGACGTACAGCGAGCCGTTGTAGGCGAGGGTGCCGTGGTACGCGCGTTGGGCGGGCATGGCGGTGGTGAGCGCGAAATTGCCCAGCGTGCCGTCGGCGTTGATGGCCGCGTACTGCACGTCGTCGAGAAAATTCGAGTACATCGCCAGCCCGCCACCCACCGCGCCCGACAAATAGAAGCGTGGGTTCGCGAAGCTCGTCGTCGTCACCCAGGCGCCCAAGGTGCCGTCGGGGTTGAACGGCGCGAATTGCACGTCGTTGAGCAGCACCGAAGCGGGGGTCGAACCGCCGTACACGTACAGCCGCCCATTGGCGACGGTCGACGCGTGCGCGAACCGGCCGGGCACGAGCGAAGTCGTTGACGCCCATGCACCCAAGGTGCCGTCGGCGTTGAGCTTCGCGTACATCACGCTCGAATTCGAAGAGTTGCCGCCCAAGACGTACAAGTACCCGTCGTGCGCGACCGCGGTGAGGAGCTGCCGCCCGAACGGCAAGCTGGTCGTCGCGGCCCATGCGCCCAAGGTGCCGTTCGGCAAAATGGGCGCGAACTGCACGTCGTTCAGCAAGGCCGACGCCGAGTTCACCCCGGCGAGAATGTACAAGTAGCCGTTGACCGCGACCGTGGCGTGGCCCCAGCGCCCTGTGGTGAATGACGGCGCGGCCGCCCACGAGCCCCAGCGGGTGGTGAGGCTCCCGTTCGGTATCGTCGCGGCGAAGCTCGTGTCACCCAAGACGCTCGGCCCTTGGGCACCGCCGACGACGTAGACGTACCCGTTCAACGCCGCGGCCGCGTGGTTCGCCCGGTTCAGCGGCGAGACGCTCAGCACCGACCAGGGCCCGAGCGAGCAGTCGGCATGGGTGACCGCCATGTGCACCTCGCTGCTCTCGGCCCCGCCGACGACGCCGCCCACCATGAACAGGGCTCCATTCGTCGCGGTCAGGGTGAAGGCCCTCCGCGCCGAGGGCAGGTCGGTGGTGCCGGCCCACGTCGTGAGCGCCCCCGTGGCGGTGAGGTGGGCGACCTGCACGGTCGAAAGGTCGCTCGCCCCTCCCGTGCCTCCGGCGACGTACACGCAGTCATTCACCAGCGCGCTCGCGTG
>JBGAIY010000027.1:26346-33164 GCA_044225205.1 Myxococcaceae bacterium
CGAGACCCACGGCCCGAGCGTGCCGTCGGGGTTGATGGGAGCGTACACGGTGTCGTTCAGCAACACGGTGCTGTTCGTGCCGCCCATGACGTACACGTACCCGTGCGCCACGAGGGCGGTGCTGTTCGAGCGCACCGTCGGCAGCGGTGTCGTCGTGGCCCACGCGCCCACCGTGCCATTCGGGGCGATGCGCGCGAATTGCACGTCGGCCAGCAACGTGCCCGCTTGGTTCTTGCCGCCCATGACGTAGAGGTACCCGTTGGCCGAGACCGCGACGTGTTCGCTGCGCGGGGTGCTGAACGGCGTGGTCGTCACCCAGCCGCCCGGTATTTTGGTCGCTGAATCGACGACCGAATACTGAACGTCGTTCAACGCGGTCGTCGCGGTGGTGCCTCCCAGCGCGTAGAGGTTGCCGCTCGCGGCGACGACGGCGTGGCCCGCGCGAGACGACACCACGGGGCCCGATGACCACGTGCCGAGGCCTGACGCCGGCACCGCGCGGGTCAGCGCGTTGTTGTCACCACTGACCCCGCTCTCGAAGTTGCCGTCGCGCGCGAATTCAGAAGAGAGCGTGACGACGACGGTCGGGTCGAGGTCGACCGGGTACGCCCAGCGCCCGAGCCCCGTCGCCACCAAGGCGAGCCGGTCGCCGTGCAGCTCGTACTTCAGGCCGTCGCGTGTTTCGGTGCCGTGCGCGTCGTGCAACACCGGCGCGGGCAATTCGTACCGCATCACGCCGGGCTCGCCGTACACGCCGATGGCCCCGCTCGGTTCGAGGCGGGCCTCGAGGCCGGGGTCGGTCTCGAGCCGCCACTCCAAGCGCAGCGAGTCGGCCAGAGGGCGAAACAACACGAGGTCTTCTTTGAGGCCCCGCGCGCCGCGCGTGAGCACCAGGGTCGCCACGCCCGACTGGGCCGCGTACTGGGCCGAAGCGCCGCCGGCCGTTCTGCTCGCGCGCCCAAAGCGGAGGTCGCTGGTGCCGCTCTCGTATTTCAGCGCCAACCCCGGCCACCCCTGGCGGGCCGTGCGCACCGCGGGCTGCGCGTCGTCGAACGTCGTCACCACGGGCGTCTCGTGGAGCGCCCCCACGACGCCCACCCCGACCCGGTTGGCGAGGGCGCCGCGTTGGCTCGCGCGAAACGCCGTCACGTCTTCGAGCGCCGGCGCTGGGCGCTGACACGCGGCCCACCAGGCCGCCGTGAAGACGATGAACGACCACCGGAGCGCGCGCGATGCCATTTTCGAAATTTCGAGATTTTTCGGCCGCAGGGCAGAACTGTTCAATCATCGCACACCCGGCGGGTGTCTTCAGTCAGGCCCAGACTCGCGTGTGGTCGCGAAACCCACTCGGGGCGGAAGTGGCGTCGCCCATGCTCGGGTCAACACGACTTCGACGCGCGGCCGATGAAAAAGGCTATTGAACCGACCGAACGCCGCCGACCGCGCCGAAGACACCCGAGCTGACGCACCAGCGCAGGTTGCGCTTCAAGACGCCGCCCACGTACAGCTTGTTACCCGAAATGGCGACGCCGTTCGGGCCGACACCCACAATGGTGTCGGAGATGCCCGAGAGTGACGACTCGCTCTGAATCGCGCATTGCGACGTCACGCCGCCGTCGGTGCTGGTGGCGTAGGTGGCCTCCATCGCGGCGTTGGGGTCGGTGTTGCATGACGCCAGCGCGCGCACGATGTCGCCCTGCGCCCCTCCTGACAAAAAGTCGCGCTTGACGCCGCATTGGGCGCAGGGCGACGAGAAGTTGCCCAGGGGTCGCCAGGTATTCTGCCCGGGGTTCATTTCGTAAATCGTGCCCCCGGAGCTGCTCGCCACGAAGGGGCCGGCGCCGACGAAGTATTCAACAGGGGGAAAGTCGTCTGCGTTGAGGGGGGCGCCAATGTCGACGTCGCCCCCAGCGCTGGCCCCCGAGGGCACCTGAAACCGATACCATTTGGGCCCGGAGACGATGACCATGTGCGTGCCGTCCAAGAAGAAGTCATCGGCGAACACCTCTTGACCGTGGTTGACCAAATGAACCCACTGTTGGTCGTGCGGGCCTTCTGGGTAGACCCGAAACACGTGACTCCCTGAAGGGAGTTTCGTCAGCACGTGCACGGGAGCTCCCCGAAAATCACAGTCACCGTTCGATGGCGAGCCGGCGTCGGTGCTCGAAGCCCCGGCATCGGTGCCGGCGTCGACTTCGGTGGTGCTTGCATCGAGCATCGAGCCCGCGTCAGCCGGTGACGGGCTGCCCGCGCAGCCTGAGGTTGAGAGCGCAGCGCCAACCACGAAGCCGAACCAGCGTCGATGTGCGAACACGAAACCCCCTCAGCCTTCGAGTACCTTTCGCGAACGCATAGCATCGCCGGGGGCGACGCTGAAACGGGGTCGAGGGTTGGCGCGCATGGCTGGCCGCCGACCGGTGCGCGGCGTCGCCCTTCGGTGCGCCACCTGTGCGATGGTGCGAGCCATGCGTGCCGTCGTCTACCAACACGAAACACACGAAGACTTGGGGTTGCTCGAGCCGGCCCTGCGAGCCGCTGGGTTCGCGGTGGTGAATCGTTTTCGCGGCGTCGCCTACCACGACGACGTGTCGGCCGAGCTGTTGGTGGTGCTGGGAGGCTCCATGAGCACCAGCGATGACGCCCAACACCCATTTCTGCGAGACGAATTGGCGGTGCTCGTCGAGCGGCTCGGGGCGGGCAAGCCGTGCCTGGGCCTGTGCTTGGGGGCGCAGCTCATGGCGTTGGCCGCGGGCGGCGAGGTGTTCGTGGGCAAGAACGGCTTCGAACTCGGAGTCGCCCCCATTCGGTGGACGAACGACGCCCTGGCCGACCCCGTCATTCGCGGCGTCGGGCCCAAGCCGAACGTGGTGCACTGGCACCACGACACCTGGCGCAACGTGCCGAACGCCACCTTGCTCGCGTCGACCGACCGGTACACCCAGCAGGCCTTTCGCTTGGGGCCGTCGTACGCATTTCAGTTTCACCCCGAATTGACGAGCGACGCGTACCTGCGCTGGCTCGAGGTCGAGGGCGAGGCCCTGTCGGCAGAAGGCAAAGACGTCGCCGCGTTGAAGACCCAAGCCCCGAAGCTGCGCGCGGTCGAGGCCGAATGGTCGGCGCTCTTCGAGCGGTTGGTGCACCACTTCGCGCAGCTCGCTCGTTCGCAGGAGTCTTTGACCCGTGGCGCTCCCGCCCGATGAGCGCACCGTCGAAGTGGGGCCGCCGCCGCCTGACGCGCTGAAGCCGCTCGTGTTGGCGCGGGGCAGCCGCCTCGGCCGGTACGTGGTGCTCGGCGTGCTGGGCGCCGGGGGCATGGGCGACGTGTACCTCGCCGTCGACCCCGAACTCGGCCGCAAGGTCGCGCTCAAGTTGGTGAAGCCCCGTGCGGCGGGCGACGACGGGGCGTGGCAGGCGAGGCTGCTCCGCGAAGCCCAGGCCATGGCGAAGTCGCCGCACCCGAACGTGGTGTCGGTGTTCGACGTCGGCCACTTCGAAGGCCGTCTGTTTCTGGCCATGGAATACGTCGACGGCCGCTCGCTCACCGAATGGCTCGGGCAAGAGCCCCGGTCGTGGCGCGCGGTCGCGACGGTGTTCGCCGAGGCCGGCGCCGGGCTGGCCGCGGCCCACGACGCGGGCCTCGTGCACCGCGACTTCAAGCCCGACAACGTGCTCATCGGCAACGACGGGAGGGTTCGCGTGGCCGACTTTGGGCTGGCCCGCGCGGCCGAAACCGCCGAGGCGTCGCCCGTGCCCAACGCCGGGGCGCTGCTCCACAGCCCAATGACCCAGGTCGACGTCGTGCTCGGCACCCTGGCCTACATGGCGCCCGAGCAATTGGGTGGTGGCCCGGCCAACGCCCAGAGCGACCAGTTCAGCTTTTGCGTGTCGCTCTACCGGGCGCTGTACGGTCGACCGCCGTTCGCGGCCGACCCCGCGAAGGGCACCGATTTCGTGGAGGCGGTTCGCGCCGGAGCGGTGCCGGCGAGGCCGGCCGGGTCGCGCGTGCCCGAATGGCTGCACGACGTCGTGGTGCGCGGGCTGCGCGTGGCCCCCGAGGCGCGCTTCTCGTCGATGTCGGCGCTGGTCGCCGAGCTGCGTCGCGACCCGGGGCGGCAGCGTCGCCGGGCGCTGGGGCGACTCGCCTTGGCCGCCGGGGTGCTGGCGGCGGTGGCGACCGGCGCCTGGCTCGTACACCGTCAGGGGCAACGGTGCCTCGGAGGTCAAGCGAAGGTCGACGCGGTCTGGTCGGCGGAGCGCCGGGCGACGCTCGCCCGCACGTTCGCGAGCCTCGACGTGCCGTACGCCAAAGACGTGTGGCGCTCGCTCCAAGCCGGGCTCGACGCCTACGGGCGGGCGTGGGTCGAGCAATACACGCAGACGTGCGAAGCGACCTGGGTTCGCGGCGACCAGCCCGACACGGTGTTGACGCTGCGCATGCGGTGCCTGACCGCGCGTCTCGACGAGCTTCGCTCGCTGAGCGAGGCCCTGACCAAGACCGACGCGCACAACGTGGCCGGCACGTCGAAAGCGCTCGAGGCGCTCACCGACTTGTCTCAATGCGCCGACGTGACCGCGCTCGAGCGGCGCATGCCGTTGCCCAAAACCGCCGACGCGATACAGAAGGTCGAAGCGCTCGAACACACCCTGCGCGAAGCGGTGTCGCTGTTCGCGCTGGGGAGGTTTCACGAAGCCCAGCCCTTGGTCGAGCAGGTCGTCGCCGGAGCGAACGCCGTGCAGTACCCGTTGCTGCAAGGGGCCGCGCTCAAGTGGCTCATTCGGGTCAACGGCAACTTGGGCCAGTTCGAGCATTTGCGCGAATGGTCGCTCGACGCGATCGCCTTCGCCGAAGTGAGCGGCGACGACCGCACCCGGTTCGAAGCGCTGCTCTTCGTGGCGCAAGCGCTCGACGAGTTCGGCGCGCCGCTCGACGAGATGCTGACGTTTTGTTCGCTGGCCGAAGCGGTGCTGGCGCGCATCAAGGGCAACGCGTGGTACGCCGCGAAACTGCACGCCGTGGTCGGCAACATCAACCTCGAACGGGGCCGCACGGTCGAGGCGCTCGAGGCCTACCGTCGCCAACTCGAAGTGACCGAGCACGAAGAGGGCGACGTTCAAGAAATGCGGGCCTCGGCGGTGACCAACGGGGCCCTCGCGCTGCAGACCTTGCACCGCACGTCTGAGGCCTTGGCTCAGTACCAGCGGGCGCTGGCTCTGGTGTCGGAGCGCCAAGGCGCACGGCACCCCGCCAACGCGCACGCTTACGTCAATTTGGCGAACCTGTACCTCGAACTGAACCAACCCGCCTTGGCGCTTTCGTACGCCGAGCAGGGGGTGGCGCTGCGGCTCGAGTCGTTGGGGCCGACGCACGTACAGACCGCCGACGCGATGTCGGCGAAGGGCGCGGCCCTCGCGGCGCTGGGTCGCTTCACCGAAGCCGAGCAGCTTCACCGTGAGGCCCTGTCAATTGCGCTGGGGGCTTCGCAGAACAACCCCCTCGTGCCTGAAGTGCGCACCGCGCTCGGCCGCACCCTGTTGTTGGCAGGGCGCCCGCGCGACGCGCTGGCGGCGTTCGGCACCGCGGTCGGCGAGTACCACGCGCTCGAACTGGCCCACCCGGTCGAAGCGCTGGTGGGGGCCGTCGAAGCGCTCGTGGCCTTGGGTCGACTCGCGGAGGCCGACACCGCGGCCTCGGCGCTCCTCGCGCAGGTCAGCGCGAACGCGGTCGACCCCAGCCCGTCGGCCCTGTGGCGGCTCCGGTTCGCCGCGGCGTGCGCCCGCTGGCCCACGGCCCCCGCCGTGGCCCGGGCTTTGGCCGAGGCCGCCGAACACGACCTCGAAGCGGCCGACGGCGAAGTCGCCGCGCGCCTCGCGCTCACCCGGCAGTGGCTTTCGGCCCACCGGCTCTGACCCGAACGTTCACGTCAGTCGACGAGGTTCTCGTCGCTCGGCGAGCCGTCGTCGAGGTGCTTGCGCAAGCTGACGTCGAGTTCGCTGCGCAACAGGCGCATGAACGACGACATGACCAGCGCCGATTCTTTGATGTTTTCGGCGAGCAACGCCCGGGTCGTGTTGACCACGTTCTCTTTGGCTTGGTGCACCCAGCGGGCGGCGGTCGCGCGGTGCACTCCATACATTTGCCCCAGCGCGTCGATGCTGAGGCCCGACAGCGCGTTGAGCCGCAGCACCGTGCGCTCGCGCACCGTCAGCCGCTTGAGCGCCTCGACGAAGGCCGCCCGAAACGCGTCTCGGTGGGCTTTTTTGAGCAACGTCAATTCAGGGTCGGGCACGATGATTTGCGCCGACGCGAATTCGAGTCGTTCTTCTCGCCGAACGGGCTCGAGCACGTGTGACGCGGTGTTGACCGCGGCCCGGCGCAGCCACCCCTGCAAGGTGCCCCGGCCCTGGTACTGGCCGAGCCGGCGTTCGGCCAACAGCTTGAGCCGCAGCTCTTGCATGACGTCACCGACCGGCGCGCCGTCGATGGCCGAGAGCACGCTGCGCAGCGGCTCGAAGTGGTCTCGGTCGAAGGTGCGGAGCGCCGCCGAATGCCCCGAAAGGCACAAGAAGCACAGCAACAGGTCGGGGGCGTGCGCGGGCTGAAACGTCGGTCGCTCGGTGAGGTAGGCGCGAAAAGCGGCCTCGTCGAATGACCAGTCGGGCCAGGTTTCACGACCAGACGTGAGCGCGGCCAAGACGGCCGCCTGGCGAGGCATGAGCGACACTGTACCGCAGCTGGCCTGGCGACCCCAGCTCAACGCGGCCGCGCGTCACCCGGCCCCACCCGGGCGAGCAGCCGGCGAACGATTTCGAGCGCGACG
>JBGAIY010000601.1:0-2802 GCA_044225205.1 Myxococcaceae bacterium
GTCAAGCAAGCCGCGCTCGAAGAAGAACTCAAGGTGCTGCTGCTGCCCAAAGACCCCAATGACGACAAAGACGTCATCATTGAAATTCGGGCCGCCGCCGGAGGCGACGAGGCCGCCCTCTTCGCCGAAGAAGTGATGCAAATGTACCTGCGCTACGCCGGCCGCCGGGGCTGGCGGGCCGACATCGTCGACATTTCGCCCGGCAACGTCGGGGGCATCAAAGACGCGACCATCGCCCTCGCCGGCGACGCCGTGTATTCGACCATGAAATACGAGTCGGGCGTGCACCGGGTACAGCGGGTGCCCGCCACCGAGACCCAGGGCCGCATTCACACGTCGACCATTTCGGTCGCCGTGATGCCCGAGGCCGAAGAAGTCGACGTGCAGGTCAAAGAAGCCGACATTCAGATGGACGTGATGCGTTCGACGGGCGCCGGCGGGCAAAGCGTCAACACCACCGACTCGGCCGTGCGCTTGACGCACAAGCCCACCGGCATCGTGGTGAAGTGCCAACAAGAAAAAAGCCAAATCAAGAACCGCGCCATGGCCATGAAAATGCTGCGGGCGCGGCTGTATGAAATTGAACAAGAAAAGCTGCGCACCGAACGAGAGGCGCTCCGAAAAGGCCAGGTCGGCACCGGCGACCGTTCAGAAAAAATTCGTACCTACAACTTTCCCCAAGACCGGTTGACCGATCACCGCATCGGGCTCACCCGGCACAACCTGCCGTCGGTCATGGCCGGTGACATCGACGACGTGATGTCGGCCTTGCGCACGTACTTTCGTGCCGAAGCCCTCAAAGCGCAGCAGACGGGAGCGCCTTTGTGAGCGACCAGCAAGCCCCCCCAGCGCCCCAAGACCAGTGGACGGTGAGACGCGTGCTGGAGTGGACGCGCGGTCACTTCGAAAAGCAGGCCATCGACTCGCCGCGGCTCACCGCCGAGCTGCTCTTGGCGCACTTGCTGCGGGTCAACCGCGTCAAGCTCTACGTCGACCTCGACCGGCCCTTGCAGAAAGACGAATTGGCGCAGTACCGCGCGCTCATTCAGCGACGACTGGCGCACGAACCCACCCAGTACCTCATGGGTCAGCGAGAGTTTTATGGGCGCCCGTTCGCCGTCGACCCCCGGGTGCTCATACCGAGGCCCGAGACCGAGTTGCTGGTCGAAGCCGTGTTGCGCCAGCTGCCCAAAGACGCTCCGTCGCGCGTGCTCGACCTGTGCACGGGCTCGGGCTGCATTGGGGTCAGCATCGCGGCCGAGCGACCGCAGGCGTCGGTGTGGGCGGCCGACCTCAGCCCCGGAGCGCTCGAGGTCGCCAAGGCGAACGCCGAAGCGTTGAACGTGGGTTCTCGCATGACGTTCTTCGAGGGAGACCTGTTCGCCGCGGTGCCCGAAGGCGCCACGTTCGACGTCGTCGTCTCGAACCCGCCGTACGTGAAGAGCGGAGAAATCGCCACGTTGCAGAAAGAAGTGCAGCAAGAACCCGTCACCGCGCTCGACGGAGGCGCCGACGGCCTCGATCTGATCAGGCGAATCGCCGCCCAGGTGACCCCGAGGCTCAAGCCTGGCGGGCTGCTTGCACTTGAAATTGGTGAAGACCAAGGGCCGGCCACCGCGGCGCTCTTGACACAGGCGGGCTTGCTCGACGTTCGGGTCGAGCCCGATCTCGAGCGGCGCGACCGCATGGTCTTTGGTCGCACCGCGAAAGGCTGACGTACCCGATGGATGCGATTGTCGTCGAAGGAAATGGGCCACTGAAGGGCGAGACGTTTGCTTCGGGGGCGAAAAACGCGGCGTTGCCGATCATTGCGTCGGCGCTGCTCGCGCCGGGAGACCACCTGTTTCGCAACGTGCCCGGCTTGGTCGACGTCAACACCATGTTCAAGGTGCTCGACGAAATGGGGTGCGAAACCGAACGGCTCAGCGGCAAAAAGAAAGACGTCGTGCACATTCATGTGCCGACCAAGGTCAACCCCGAGGCGCCGTACGACTTGGTGAAGACCATGCGCGCGTCGGTCTTGGTGCTCGGGCCGCTCGTCGCCCGTTACGGGCGCGCCCGCGTGTCGATGCCCGGGGGCTGCGCCATCGGCGCCCGGCCGATCGACCAACACCTCAAAGGCCTCGAAGCGCTCGGCGCCGAAATCGAACTGAGCGAGGGCTACGTCGAAGCGCGCGCCAAGCGGCTCAAGGGCGGCACCGTCACCTTCGACCTGATTACCGTCACCGGTACCGAAAACGTGATGATGGCCGCCGTGCTCGCGAAGGGCCGCACGATTCTCGAGAACGCCGCGAAAGAGCCCGAAGTCGAAGAACTGGCGAACGTGCTCAACAAAATGGGCGCGCGCATTTCAGGCGCGGGCAGCGACGTCATCACCATCGACGGCGTCGACGAATTGAGGCCGGTCGATCACGCGATCATACCCGACCGCATCGAGACGGGTACGCTGCTGGTCGCCGCCGCGATTACCGGAGGCGACGTGCTCGTTCGGCGGGCGGTGCCCGAACACCTCGAGGCCGTCATTTCGAAGCTCCGGGCCGCGGGCTGCACGGTCACCAGCGAAGGCGACGGCATTCGCTTGGTCGCTCCCGCCCGCGTGAAGCCCGTCGACCTGAAGACCCAAGAGCACCCCGGTTTTCCCACCGACATGCAGGCCCAGCTCATGGCCCTGCTGGCGACCGCCGAAGGCACCAGCGTCATCACCGAGAACATTTTCGAGAACCGTTACATGCACGTGGCCGAGCTGCGGCGCATGGGTGCCGACGTCACGGTCGACGGGCACACCGCGGTGGTGCGAGGCGT
>JBGAIY010000601.1:2827-3939 GCA_044225205.1 Myxococcaceae bacterium
CTACGGGCTTCGGCGTCGTTGGTGTTGGCGGGCCTGCACGCCGAAGGCAAGACGACCGTCTCCCGCGTGTACCACCTCGACCGTGGGTATGAGCGGCTCGAGAAGAAGTTGCGAGCGCTGGGCGCCAACGTGAAGCGCATCAAAGAGCGCTGACCGCCAAACGCCAGGTTCGGTCGCGGGGCAGACCTAGACCTACACTGGGCGCTCTTGCGTGAACCGAAGCGAAAGCCCTACGCTTTTGGGCGAGTTCCACTTTTCAGGAGTGAATGGCCAACATGAATTGCCCCGGCTGCGGCGTCGAAATGGTCGATTTGGTCTCTGACGATCAGACGCTTCGCAAGTGCGGTGAGTGTGGCGGGCTCTGGGTCGACGTCGCCGACTTGAATCGCACCCTGCTCCACCACAACTTGCCAGGGCTCGAAACGCTGGGCGGCAAAGTGAACGCCGAAGCGCTCAGTGGCCAATGCCCCGACTGCCAGGTCGACCTCGTGCAAGTCGAAGGTGGCGAACGTTCGCACCCGCTCGACTACGACACCTGCGAGGCGTGCGGGGGCGTCTTTCTCGAATCAGAATTTCGCGACGCGAGCGACTACCAAACCGCCCAACGCGAAATCGTCGACTTCTTCACGAACTTCGCGGGGCGACTGCTGCGCAAGAAAGCCGCGCACGCTTAAAGCTACGGCACGCTGCGAAAGTTCTGCTTCAGGTCTTCGGGCAACTCTCCGTCGAAGGTGAGGCTCAGGCCTTTCTTGCCGGGGTCTTTCGCGTACTTCGCCACGTACCGCTTGCCCCCCGTCTGAAAGACGATTCGCGAAGACGTGACGTCGTACGTGCCGTCGATGACTTTTTCTTTGGCGCGCCCGGTGTCATAGGGCTCGAACGAATACCGAAACGTGCCGTCGAAGTTGAAGGCCAAGAAACGGTCGGGCGTGGCGTCGTAGCCCGCGAACCACACCCCCATCACTCCGGCAATCGACTTGTCGTACTTGAGCTTCGAGGTGAGGTACGGCCCGTTCAACGGCTTGGTGTCTGAAACGAACACGACGTCGGTCAAACAGGTCGGCGCGTCGGGGTCGTCGGCGGGGTACTGGTCGAGCACTTCGACGGTGAAG
>JBGAIY010000602.1:0-4322 GCA_044225205.1 Myxococcaceae bacterium
CCGACCTGGCTGGTGCTGGTGACTTGCGGCCTGATGAGCGCGTGCGACGGCACCGCCGCGATGCTGGTGACGCTCGACGGTGACGGTGGGCACGCCGGGGGCCCGTCGGCTGATGCGGGCACGGGCCTCGGCTTCGATGCCGGGGCAGGCCAGGGCGACGCGGGCCCTGGTGACGCGGGTTCGGCGGTCGTCGACGCGGGTGCGGTGTTCGATTCGGGCACCGCCGTCACCGACGCAGGTACCAGCGGTGGTGGTCTCGACGCCGGTCACGCCCCGGCCGACGCCGGGCCCGACGTCGACGGCGGGTTCGGGCGCGACGCTGGTCACGCGTCTGACGCCGGCACCCGTGACGCGGGTGGGTTCAGCGCCGACGCGGGGCGAGTGCCGCTCTTCGTGGCGGTGGGCAACTGGGGGCGCCGTTCGCGCAGTTCTGACGGCGTCACCTGGGCCGAGTGCGCCAACCCCACCCAGGCGAACGACCACACGCCCGACTTGCTGCGCAACGTCGGCTACGGCGACGGCGTCTTTGTCGCGGTCGGAGGCAGCCAGAATTCGATGGTGATGATCTCGACCGACGGCCTGCACTGGGAAGAGAACCGAATGCCGACCGACGCGTGCGCCGGTGACCCGTACCCCGTGGCGTGCACGAACTGGGTGGGCGGTGTCGCGTACGGCGACGGCGTTTGGGTCGCGGCCGGCGGCAACGGGGCCCACATGCGTTCGACCGATGGCGCCCGCACGTGGAAAGGCGGGTCGCCGGGTTTGGGTGGCTCGGTGCGCGACATCGTTTTCGGCGAGGGCAAGTTCGTGGCGGTCGGTGACAGCGGCAAGGTGTGGGTCAGCACCAACGCGGGCCTCAGTTGGGCTGCCCAAACGCCCACCACGCTCGACCTGGGCAAGGTCGGCTTCGCCAACGGCGTCTTCGTCGCGGTGGGGTCGGCGTACAACGGCAGTGGTTTCGATTCGGTCTGTCTCGTCTCGACCGACTCGGCTGCGAGCTGGCATTCGTGCTCGTTCGACTACGCGGGCAAGTACCTCGGCGCCCCCGGCTCGGGCGACGGCACGTTGGTCGTACCGACCGGCGGCTATGCGCAGACGACCGACGGCGCGAGCTGGTCGACCTCGACCAGCCGGTTTCCCGACGTGTTTGCGTACGGCAATGGGCGATGGGTGGGGGTGTCGTGGGGCGCTCGCTTGGCGGGCAACGCTCCCGGGGCGTTGACCGAGTACCCGACCACGGTTGGGGCGAGCGCCATCACCTTCGGCTGGGTCGACCCGTCACGACTCGACACCTCGGTGCCCGAATGCGTCGACGCGTCTCACTGAACGAACGCTGCGCGCGCGGGCGGGTTGAGCGTCGGAGAGACCACCCAACGTGACTATTTTCGACGTTCACGCTCGGCGGTCAGGGCGGTGAGCGCGGCTTGGGTCGCGGCCAGCGTCTGCTCGAGAAAGTCGATTTCGTCGTTGAGCGGGTCGCTGCCTCCGACCGTTTCGGGCGTGGGTGGTGGGCAGAGCTCGGCGATGGTTCGACGGAGACTTCGTTGCACACCACCAACGACGACGGTCGGCACGTGCCCGAGTTGCTCGAGGTGCCGCAACTGGTCGAGGAGCCGTTGCGCGCGATTGAAGTTGTTGCCGGTCAGCCCATCTTTGAGAACGGCTCGCGCGGGCTCCGAGAGTCGTGCCAGCAATTCGTCGGTCGAGAAATCGCCTTGCGCCCCCTGGCGAATCGCTTCGGGGGTTCGGTGCGTCTCGAATGCTTTCTCGAGGTGTGAGGCGGCGAGCCGGAGGTCGAGCGGGAGGCCTTGGGCCCCTTCGAGGTAGGCGCAGGCGAGCTCCCAGTGGGCGGCGGCCGTCTCGAAGCTGTTGTCGTCGTACCGAAGCGAGGCTCGAGCACGTCGGCAATGAATTCATCGGCTTCTCGTTGGCCAAAGTCGGTAGCTGCACATAGCCACCAGGCGTCGCGCGCGTACCAAGCCCGGCGAGCGCTTGGAGATTATGGCGAGCAAGGTCGGCCGGCTTCAGCTCGTGGTCTTCATCATCGCGAGGATCGACGATGTTCCGACGGCGCCTCCAGCAGGGTCCACGCGTGCTTCGGCGAGCAGTGAACGGCCGCGAGCGGCGATTGGCCCGTGCGAGGGTCTTCAGCACCGACTCCATTCGTCTGGCTGGAGCGCCAGGTCGACATCTTCGCCCGCGTCGGCAGCAGGTTGGCGGCTCCCGCCTGCTTGGCCAGCGCCACGAGCGCGACGTGGCCGGCGACCAACGGCGTAGCGGCGCGGGCGACTTCGCTGCCGGTGACCAGCACGCGCACGGGTTGGGGGGCGACTGCGGCGCCCACGCCAGCGCGTACTCCGACGTGTGCGCTGAACCACGCGTTGAGCGCCGCCTCGGCGTTGATCGTCCACGTCCAGGCGCTGCCGGCTGAGTCTCCGGCGGCGGTGCCTCGGGCCGAGAAGAACTGCCCGCCCGCGCCGACGGCGGCCGCCAGTTCGGCCCAGCTGCCGGGCGACCAGTGAAGACCGAGCGAAGCCCAGGCGTTGGCTTGCTGGGTCGTCGCGCCGACCGAGCCGCGGAGCGCACCGAGCACCGTCGGCCCCCAGAGATGGGCGCCCACCCACCAAGGCCCGCTCACCCGGCCTTCGACCCCGACGACCGCCGCGAGGGCTGCGTCGAACGTGCTTTGCCAGCCCACGGCGCCGCCGAGGTGCACTTCGATTCGGGCGGGAGGTGGCGGCGGTGGGGCGAGCCCGGGCGTTGCCAAGTCGAGCAGCGTCGCTTGCAACAAGTCGACGACCCGCCGAGCGAGCAGCGACGGAGTCGCCCCTGGCGTCAGCTCGAGTGAGCGCGAGGCCGCCTGGCCCGAGCCCTGGTCGGCGACCCACAGGTTGACGGCGCGGCGCTCGGAGGGGTCGTACGCAATGGCCGCGGTGGCGTCGGCCTGGCGTGCGGCCGCTTCGAGCCCCGTCGAGACTGCGGAGGCCGCCTCGACGACCTCGAAACCAGCGGTTTCAAGCTCGGCTTTGAGCCGCACCGTCATTTCGGCGGCGTCTGACGGGCGCGCCACCACGACGACGACGCGTTGGGCGGCGAGCGCGGGCAAGCTGGCGCAAATGAGCAACGACGTCAGAACCTTCATTCGCGCATTCTGCGGGCGACTTCGGCCCACGGCCCCGAGGGGTCGAGCGACAGGTAGCGCGACGCGGCGGCCTTGGCTTGGTCGACCAGCCCCAAGTTCTGCAGCACGAGAATGCGGCGGCCGACGGCCTCGGGCGTAAGCGACGGCACGCCTTCGCTTTCGCACACCTCGTACCAGTGGTTGGCTTGCGCCCACTGGCCTTGCTGCTCGGCGACTCGACCCAGCAACAGCGCCGCGTGGGTTGCCTGGTGGGTGTGCGAAAACCGCTGGCGAACGACGCCGAGGCTTCGGGTGGCCAGCGCGCTGTCACCGAGGTAGCGCGCGGCTTCTCCGAGAGCAAAAACGTCGTCGACCCCGTGCTGCTGCAGTGTTTCGTCGATGCCGAATTCGCGAGCCTCGTTCACCACTTGTCTGAACTCTCCCTGGGCAATGCGCTCTCGCCAGCTCTTGAACACCGCGGGTGTGGCCGCGGGCGTGGGCCCTTGGGGTGGGTCGAAGGCGGGGGCCGTCGGTGACGGGGCACGTTTGGTCGTTCGCGACGGTGCCCGCTTCGTCGGAGTCGCGTTCGGGGCACCCGAGTCGTGGGGGCGCTGCCCGCCTTGAACCGGCGGCTCGACGTCGGGCTCGGGTTCTGGGGCGGGCCCTTCGGCCGCGCTGGGCGCCTCGCCCCGGTCGTCGACGGTGGGGGTGGCGAGCGGGCTGACTTCGACGTGGGCTCCGGTGGCTTCGAGCAGCGCGCGAAACCGTTGCCCCGGCTTCAGCTTCAACGGGTCGCCCAAGCCGGGGCCGGTGATGGTGACCGCCCCTTCGAAGAGCTCGACTTCGACTTCTTTGTCGGCGAAGTGCCGGGTGGTGAAGCGCGTGCCGGTGACCTGCACGGTGTAGGGCCCGGCCTGAACCGACCAGCGTGCGCGGCGCTGGTGCACCACGCGTGCGGCCAACACGCCCGACGACACCCTCACGACGGCCCCGCGCGAATCGGCCGAGGTGACCTCGGCACTGCCTCCCGGAGCCAACTCGAAGACCGTGCCTTCTGAAAACCGAATGGTCGCGGGCACTTCGGTGGCGCGAACCCAGTTGCCGTCGTGGGTGCCTTCGACTTGGTAGGTGAGGGGAGCGAACACCCCAACCGCGAGCGCGGCGGCGAGTGCGGCCGCGCCGACGCCGCCCACGGCCAGGG
>JBGAIY010000603.1:0-3936 GCA_044225205.1 Myxococcaceae bacterium
CAAAGTCGCACCCATGCGCTTGCTCCAATTTTCGTACAGCCCGTTCGCCGCGAAGGTGCGCATGGGCCTCAAGCTGAAGTCGCTGACCTGCGACATCGTCAACGTGCCGTACACCCAGCGCGCCGAGCTCGTGGCTCTCACCGGAGCGATGTACGTGCCCGTGTTGGTCGACGGCCCGACCGTCGTTTCTGACAGCTCGCGCATCGTCGCGTACCTCGAGACGAAGGGCGGCCCGCCGCTGTGCGCCGACCCCCTGTCGTTCGTCGTCGAACAGTGGGCCGACGAAGTGTTTCAAGAAACCGCGTTTCGCTACGCCTGCC
The DNA here is from genome assembly GCA_044225205.1 of Myxococcaceae bacterium. Classification (GTDB taxonomy): domain Bacteria; phylum Myxococcota; class Myxococcia; order Myxococcales; family Myxococcaceae; genus JAEUJT01. The sequence goes on from JBGAIY010000603.1 coordinate 321, forward strand.
CAGGCCTCGAAGACCGAATCGGCCAAGACCAGGGCGCCGAAGCGAGGGCCCTGTTTCGGCTCATCAAAGAGCGCCGGTACGGGCCTGGCGCCATCGACCAGTGGCGCAAGCAAGAAGCCGAACTGCTGGCCGGCACGTTGAAGTTGCTCTCGCCGATCGTCGCGAAGCTGAAGACCCAGCCGTTCGTTCTGGGCCAGGCGCCGTCGTTGGCCGACACCGCGGTCGCGAGCCAGCTGTTCATGGTCGAGCAGGCCAAGCCGAACTTCATTCGTGAACACGCGCCCTCGCTCGGTGAATGGTACGCGCGGCTGGGTGCCTAAACCCCAGTGCACCGGAGCTGAGCGTCGGAGTGGGAACCGTTGAAGCTCGCCAGCGGGCCGGCCGCGCGTGCTGGGTGGGCTTGTGGTTCACCGAAAGAAGTGGCGACTCGCCTTGAGAGCGCGGGGGCTCTGATGACGCTCGCCTTGCTCTGCCCGACCAGCGCCAATCGCTCGAGAACGTGGTGACGCACTTGGTCGCCGCCGGGCGCGGGTTTCAAGAATCGTCAGTACTCCTGCCTATTCGTGAATTCGGCACGGCGACAACGACACGGTGGCTTTCACCACCTGGGCCAAGTTCACTGCGCGACGATTTCGACTCGGCGGTTTCGGGCTTGGCCCGCGGCGTCGGCATTGCTCGCCACGGGAGAAAAATTCGCCACGCCCCGAGCCGACAGCCGCTTCGGGTCGACTCCGTATTGGGTGACGAGCGCCGCCACCACCGCCTCGGCCCGGCCTTGCGAGAGTTTCACGTTGGCGTCGACCGAGCCCACGTTGTCGGTGTGGCCGACGATGAACACCTTCAGCCCCGGCTTCGCCTTCATGAGCTTCGCCATTTCGTCGAGCTGCGGCTTCGACGTCGCCTTCAGCTCGGTTTTGCCCGTGTCGAAGTACACGCCGGGCACCGCGATTTTGCCCTCGGTGTTCAGGCCGCGCTCGAGTTGGTCGAGCGTCGCGGTGACTTGGTCTTGCAACATGGGGTGCGGCTCGACGACGACCACCGTCGCGGTGCACGCGTTCCACACCGAGGTCGGTTCGGTCACCCAGACGATGACGTAGACCTCGGCGCCGTTGCGCGTGGCTTTGCCGCTCCAGTGGTGCAGTTCTCGAGGTGACGAGCCACCGCCAGGGTTGATGCGCAGGTCGGCCCACGGGCGCTTCGCCAGAAATTCGCGTCGGTAGCCCTCGGGCAAGTTGGCTTTCGCGCACGCGCTCGGTTCACACCCGTACAGCGGTGCGAACCCGGCATTCACGAGCGCCTTCTCGTAGTTGCGAATGACTTCGAGCGGCTGCACGTCGGGCGCTTGAACGTAGTAGTACGCGTCGATGCTGCCCTCGACGGTGACCGACTTCTCGAAAGCGAACCCGCCGCTGTCGGTGTACTTGCCCGGCCCCAAGGGTATTCGCAGCGCCGCGTAGCGCTCATGCGATGCGTTGTGCAGCACCGACCCCTTGTACCGACTCACCACCACCGGGTCTTGCGCGCCCGGCAACTCTTGGGGCGGGTCGGCCAACGCCACAGGCGCGGCCCCCAGCAGACAGAACATGAAGAAGGCGGCTGAACTGTTGCATACCGACATGGCGGCCTCCAAATGGGTGGGGCCCTCGGCCGATATCGACCTGCGGCCGGGCGCGCAACCGGCGGCGGGCTTTTTTTGAGGGGCGACCTTCAAAAAATCGGGCCCGGCTCAGGTCTCGACGAGCGCCTCTCGCACCGTCATCGCCGTCGCTCGCCGCACCGGTGGCAACGTCGCTCCCAAGGTGCCCACCACCAAGAGCGCGCCCCAGCCTCCCATGGCCGGCCACGACAAAACGAAGGGCAGCGGCGCGAGAAAACCCAGCGTACCGACGAGCGAGTCGACCGCCCACGTGAGCGGCAACGAAGCCACCACCGCCACCACCCAGCTCACCGCCGCGACGACCCCGCTCTCGGTCAACAACAGTCGCCTGATGCGCGCCGGTGTCGCCCCCATCGCCTTGAGCACGCCGATTTCGCGCGACCGTTCGAGCACGCTGACCCCCACGGCCGAGGTCAGGCCCAACATGCCGACGACCGCCAAAATCGTCGCCAGGGCCAGCAACGCCTGAATCAAAATCGCAATGTGGTCGGCGATGGCCGTGCGCAGCTCGGTGAACGGCACGACCCACTCGACGCTCACCGCCTCGGCCGCCAACCGGGCTTCGATGCGGCGAACCACCTCGGTGCGCGCGGCCGCACTGTCGGCGCTGCTCGCGACCCTCAGCAGCCGCCGGTTGTCACCCGAGCCCGTCACCGCGGCGAAGCTGGTCTCAGTCGTGTACGCCACCGCGCCCGACCCGATTTCTTCGACCACGCCGACGACGTGCCACTTCGAGCGCACGCCGTCGAATGACAACGTCACTTCGTCGCCGACGTGGGCCCCTCCCGCCTGCACCCGCGCCACGTGGTTCAACACCACGCCGTGCTCGTCGGCCGCCTCGAGCCACCGGCCCTCGACGAGTGGAAACGCGATGAGCCCGGTCGCGGGAGGCACCCCGAAAACCCACAAACTGCCGTGCCCACGGTCGGGGTAGGTTCGAACGACGTCGAAGTGGCCCTCGTGCGCGAACGCGGCCGGCGCCGCGCCCCACGCCTCGACCGTCTGCACGCCGGGCACGCTGTTGAGCCCCGCGGCCACCTCGGGCCGTTCGGGGTGGTTGAACCGCACTTCGACGTCGTAGTGACGGGTTTGGTACATGGAGTCGAGGTTCGCTTGCCAGGCGCGAGACACCGCGAGCGAGGTCATGAACAGCGCTCCGGCAGTGGCCAGCAGGCCGGTCGTCAACGCGAAGCGCCCGGGGGTTCGCAGCACGTTTCTCACCGGCACCGGCCACCACGTGCTCACCGCGCGGGGCACCCGGGCGCCGCCGTGCGAATCGAGCGCGTCACGCACCGAAATGCGAATCGCCCGCGAAATGGGCCACGCCGCGAACGCCAGCGGCACCAACAGCCCCGCCGACACCTGCACCGCGCCGACCCACCACGGCACCGCCCGCGACGTCAGCGTGAAGTTCAACATCTTCGAGACCGACGAAGCGAACGCTTGCGTGCCGACCCACGCCAACGGCAGCGACGCGAGCACCGACCCAAGGCCGACCGCCAGCACCAGCACCGCGTACAGGGCCGCGAGCTGGCTCGTTTGGGCGCCCAGCGTCTTCATGACGCCGATTTCACGAACCTGCCTGGCCAACATGGCCGAGAGCGACGTCGCCACCAGCACCGAGCTGAGCACCAGCGCGAGCGCCGCGAAGGTGATGAGCAGCGTCAGCACCGTCATCATTTGGCGTTGATGCGGGTGTTGGCGCGGCGGCGGCCCGCGCAGCTCCTGGGGCGACGCCCCCGGCGCCGACAGCCGCGCCGCCAGGGCCTCGGCTTCGCGCTGGGCCGCGGCGACGTCGGCCGGCGGGGTTCGAAACGTCACCCGCAGCTCGTGCAGCACCGGCGCTTCACCGAGCCACGCCAGCGTTTCTCGGGTGGCGTAGGCGTACACTTCGCGCTCCTGCCACGCCGGTGCGAGCCCAGGGTCGTGCACGACGCCCGCGACCCCGACCTCGCGCGG
>JBGAIY010000604.1:0-3935 GCA_044225205.1 Myxococcaceae bacterium
ATGGCCGACGCCGCGGCGAGAATTTGCAACCAGCCCCACAGACTCATCGGTCAGGCCTCGTGAAACGGTGCGGCATGCAGAATCTCTCGGGCATTCGCGTGGGAGGCTACAGTGGGGTTCGTGCGAGCAGCGGTACTCTTCACCGACGGGGTGGGCATGGGGGTCAAAGACCCGCAGGTCAACCCACTCTGCACCGGCGAATACCTGCTGTCACAGTTTGCTGACGGTTCGGGCACCGTACTGCCCCCGGGTGTGCGGCGTTTCATCACCGACACCACGTTCGGCGTACCGGGGCGGCCCCAGTCGGCGTCGAACCAAACCGCCATTTTCACGGCGAGCCCGGCCCCCCGCCGAATTGGCCGACACGTGTTGGGGTACCCCAACGCCGAGTTGAGGGGGCTGCTCGAGCGCGAATCGATTGTGAAGCGCCTGGTCGCCGCGGGGCGAACGGCGGCCTTCGCGAACTCGTACCCGCGCGAGTATTTGCGGCTGCTCGACTTGCCGCACGACCGAGTCGATGGGGGTGCGCCGCACATCGTCATTGCGCCCAAGGTCATCAAAAAGCTCAAAGCCTCGGCCAGCACCCTCGCCTTCGCCGCGGCGGGCGTGCCGCTCAAGACGTTCGACGACGCGAGGGCCGGCCGGGGCTTGACCCACGACATCGACGGCTCGGCGGCGGCCCGACGCCAGGTGGTGGTGCCCCAGCGAACGGCCGAAGAGGCCGCCACGATCTTTTGGTCGCTGCAAGCCGACTTCACGCTCTTCGAGCACTACCTGGCCGACGAAGCCGGCCACGCACAAGACCGGGCGGCGGCGGTGGCGGCGCTGAGCACGTTCGACGCGTTCGCCCGCGCCGTCATGGCTCAACGGCCGGCCGACGCGGTGGTGTTGGTCTGCAGCGACCATGGCAACGTCGAAGACCTGTCGGTGCGCAGCCACACGACCAACCCAGTCTCGGTGCTTTGCGCGGCTGACGACGCGGTGAATGAGAAGATCTCCATCGCCACGGTGGCCGACGTGGGCCGCACCGTGCTCGACCTCTTGGAGGCCGTATGACCGCGCGCCCCTTGGTGCTGACGCTGGTGTTGGCGTGCGGCTGCGTGAACCCGTTGCTCGCCGTGACGAACGCCCGCACCCTGCGGGTCGATGACGTGGCGGTCACGGTGAAGTGGTCGAACGACGACGCCGGGCTCGAGCGCCGGCTGAGCGACGCGGTCGACAAGGCGACGCCCGCGTTGAAGCGGTGGGGCACGCTCGTGGCGCCGGTGACGCTGGCCGCGCTGCCGTCGCACGAAGGGCTCGAGGTGGTGACGGGCCGGCGGGGGTACGGTTGGCTCCGCGCGTGGTCGACCTACGACACGGTGTATCTCCAGTCGCCAAGAACGTGGCCCCGGCCGCCCAACGACAACGACCTCGTCGAATGGCTCACCCACGAGCTGACCCACTGCGTGCTCTTTCAGCAAAGCGCCACCCCCGCGACGTGGGAACGGCTGCACGTGCCGCTGTGGTTTCGAGAAGGGCTCGCCACCGTCACCGCGCGACAGGGCTATCGCTTCTCGTCGCTCGAAGACTTGGCGGCCTGGCAGAGCGAACACCCCGCGCTCGACGTGTTCGAAGACGGCGAGGCGCTGTCAAAAGAGCACTTCACGCAGGTGTATGGGCTGTCGCACCACGCGGTCGTGTTTTTGCTGCGCCGGTACGGTGACGGCGCGGTCACCCGCACGGTCGCGGCCATGCGAGAAGGCCGCGACTTCGACGAGGCATTCACCCGAGCCGTGGGGCTGACCCCGCGGGCGTTCGCTCGCGACTTCGCCAACTACCTCCGGTTGCGCGGTTTTCGGGGGTGGGGCCTGCCGGTGCGCGCTCAATGAACTTGGCCGCTCGTCGCCACCACGCGTGAGCCGGTCGCCAGCCGAAGCACCCGCAGGTCGCCGCCCAGCGCGAACTGCAAGAGGTCTCGCCAGGCCCCCTCGGTGGCGGGCCCCGCGGGGAGCGCGCGCGTGCGCACCGCGGCGAGGTCTCCCGAGAGCAGCAAGGCGGCGCGCGGTGGCGTCTTGAACGCCCCATCGAGGTAGCGCTTGAAATCGCCGGGCTTCGCTCCTTTGAGGTACTTCGACACCGTGCCGGTCAGCGCCTGGCGGGTGGCCGCGGTCAGGGTCTTGTCGAGCCGTTTGCGCTCAGCCTTGAGCAACGCGGGGTTCGCTTTCGAAACGAACTCGGGGTGGCCCAACGTCAGGGCGGCCTCGAAGAGCGTTTCGAGCGGCTCGGCCGGCAGCGCCAAAGCGAGTGCCACCTCGGGGTACAGCGTCGAAAGACTCGCCCCATAGAGCGCGAGCAGCCCGGTTCGATCTCGATCTTCGCACGCCGCCGCGCCGACCACGACGCTCGGTGGCGCCGTCGGCAGCACTCGAACGCCGATCAGGTCGTCGGGGTGGGCTTCGCGCCGAACAGACGGCTGGGGCGCCAAGTACGGCGAATAGACCGCGGGCGCCGCGAGACCGAGCCGGTTGGCGACTTGAATCAGCTCGGCCACGGCCGGGGGGGCATTCGCTTTCGGGTCGATGAGGTGCTTCTTCGGGTGGAGCTTGAAGTCGCCCAGGCTGGGCGCGTACTCGGGCGCCCACGCCTCGAAGACGACGGCCATGACGTCGGCGACGCCGCCACGGGCCGACGGGTGGAGCAAGCGTTCGCGCCACAGCTTCGGAGTCACCGCTTTCGCGAGCACGGGCGGCGTCACGACCGACGCATCGAGCCGCGCGAGCACCTGTTCCTGCGCGGGGTTCAGTACGCGCGAGAGCTGCGCCGCACGGGCCGCGAGCCACGCCGTGTCGAGGTCGTTCGTTTGCTGGGCGCACAACGTCGCCGCCGCGCAGACCTTCGCGACGCTGGCGCTCGACGGCAGTGCCCGCAACGCCGCTTCGAGGGCAGCCGGTGCGCGCTCGGGCAAGGTGAGGGCGAGGTCGGCGAAGGCTTCTTGGGTCGGCCCGTCAAAGGGGGCCAATTTCGCGCCGGTCTCGAGCGCGGCCAAAGCGGCCCCAGGGTCGGCGAGTCGCCGCAGTCGCAATTCACCCAGCGCACGCCACAGCGCGGCCCGCTGACCGGCCGTGTCGTCGTTGGTGCCCAGCCGGTCGATGATGCGCTCGTAGGCGTTGGCCAGGCGCGACCACGACTTGAGGCGGGCGAGCAACGTCTCGAGCGCCTGCAGGGCTTCGATGAAGTCGGGGGCGAGGTCGAGAATCGACTCGAGCACCGAGGCGGCCCGGTCGGTGTCGGCCAACGTACCGCCCAGCAGGTCGGCCAGCGCGAGTGCGTCACGGCGCCGCTGGGCGTCGGGGAGTTCGGGGTGGGCGACGACCTGCTGCAGCACCTGCGCGGTTTTTCGCGGGTCGTTGAGGCCCGAATACGCCGCGTACAATTGCTGCAGCGCGACGAGCGAATTGGGCGTGGTCTTGAGCGCGTCGAGCAACGGGTCGACCGCCCGCAGCGGGCTTTCGAGCTTCTCGCGAAGCAAGCGGCCCAACTCGACCAAGAGGTCGTGGCGAGGCGCCCCCGTGAGCAGCGCGGCGAGCCGCTTTCGGTACAGCGCCCCCTTCTCGAACGACGACTGGGCGTCGCACACGACAATCAACAAGCGAAGGGCCTCGACGTTGTGGGGCTCGAGCCCGAGCACGCTCTCGGCCACCGTCTGGGCCGCAGCCGCTCCGCCCAACTGCCACTCGAGCTGCGCCAGCTGCAGCACGAGCGCCGCGCGCGGCGCGGTCGAAAGCTTGGGCCCAAAGGCCTGAACGTGGGCTTCGAGCCGCTCGCGGGCCTCGGGCAGCCGGCCGAGCTGCGCGAGTACTTCGAGCGACCCCTGCAGGGTGGCCCCATCGCTCGGCTCGACCTTGGCGGCCCGGGCGTAGGTGTCGAGCGCGGCCGCGGCCTGACCGAGTTTG
>JBGAIY010000028.1:0-33172 GCA_044225205.1 Myxococcaceae bacterium
ACCCGTTCGAGGCGCTCAAAACCACCATCTTGCCGGCCATGGTCAAGGCCCGCGCGGCGACCAAGCGACTGCGCATTTGGTGCGCGGCCGCCTCGACCGGGCAAGAACCGTACAGCGTGGCCATGACCGTGCTCGACCACGTGCCGCGGCTGAGCGACTGGTCGATTGACATCGCCGCCACCGACATCAACGCGTCGGTGCTCGACAAAGCGCGCGCCGGCACCTTCAAGCAGCTCGAAGTCAACCGGGGGCTGCCCGCGCGAATGCTCACCACCTACTTCGACCGCAAAGGCATGGACTGGCAGATCAAACAGCACGTGCGCGACATGGTGAAGTTTTCAGAATTCAACCTGCGTGACCCGTTCGCCCCGCTGGGCATGCTCGACATCATTTTCATTCGCAACGTGCTCATTTATTTCGACCTCGAGACGAAGCGGTCGATTCTGACGCGGTTGCGACGCGTGTTGGCGCCCGGCGGCTACGTGCTGCTCGGCGGGGCCGAAACAACGCTCAACATAGACGACGGGTACCAGCCGGTGCGCGTGGGCCAGACCGTCGTGTACCAGGCGAAGGGGTGACGTCATGGTTCCTGATGCTGACTTGATTGAGAATGTGACCCGCGGCGTGTGGAGCGAAATGCTCAACCGCGTCTCGCTCGAACGCACCGACGCCGTTTGCCCGCCCGACGCCATGCGCGTCGGCGTCGAAATTCGAGGCTCGTTCAACGGCGTGGTCGTTCTCGAAATACCCAGCGCCCTGGCGAAGCAAATGGCCGCCGACTGGTACCAACAGCCCGTCGCGCAAACCACCGACCAAGAAGCCAAAGAGGTGCTCTTCGAGCTGACCAACCAAATCGGCGGCAACATGAAGGGCTGCCTCGAAGGCGAGCACCGCTTGTCGTTGCCCCACGACGCACAGCCGCTCGCCAAAGAGCCGCTCTCGCGCGTCGCTTTCGACGACGCCGGTGTCGCGTTCTCGGTGTCGGTCACCGAGGGTTGACGGTTCGAAGCGCCGAACACCACAGAATCACTTGAAGCAGGGGCCTGAGCCTTCTTCGGCCGAGTTGGCGTCTTTCATTTCGTGACACTCGGTCGCTTGGTGGGTTGGCTCGCTTTCGCTTGGGCGGTGGGTGGGTGTGTGACCACACCGCTGCCACCCGACGGAGGCCTTGCGGCGACGGCCGACGCGGGGCCCGACACCGACTTGGGCGTCGATTCGGGGGTGCACCGCCCCCCAGACGCGGGCCCGGGTGACGATGCGGGCGTGGCGGCCTCGGTGTTGGCCGGTCTGGTCGCGGTGGGGTCGCCGGTCGCTTTCGCCACCGTATCGGCGCACTGCACCGAGGGTACGCTGCTGGGGCCCGTCGTGACGGTCGACGGAGCCGAAAACGACTTGGTGCTGCACGGTTGGGCCAGGGTGGCGGGCCGAACGAACCTCACTCCACTGACCGAGGCCGCGCTGGCGCACGCCCTGGCCGGTGCACCGAGCGAGGCCTTCGGGGGGCCCACGCCCGACCTGTCGAGCGCCCTGCTCGACGCCGCTCACCGCTACGTGACGACCCAGCTCGAGGCGGCCCACCTGGGCCCACCGCCGCCCGACGTGTTCAGCGACGCCTTCGCGGTGGGTGACCCCAGCGACGGGGTGTTCGACGCACTCGCCGCTCAGCTCGGCCTCGCCCACCATTCACTCAAAGACCTCACCGCCTTGAGCGCGCAACACCAGCCGTGGGCGCCGGTGCTGAACCCCGCGCCGTCGAGCTGGGCGTGGGCGCTGCCCGACACGCTCGTCGCGCCGACCGTGCCCCAAGACAACCCCATGTCGGCAGCGAAGGTCGAGCTGGGGAGGTCGTTGTTCTACGAAAAGCGGCTCTCGGGCAACGGCACGACTTCGTGCGCCACCTGCCACCCCCAAGCGAAGGCCTTCAGCGACGGGTTGCCCGTTTCACGCGGCTCGACGAACGAAGCGGGCACCCGCAACGCCCAGGCCCTGGGCAACGTGGCCTTTCACGCGACCTTGACGTGGCAGAACCCGAACCCGCGCACGCTCGAAGAGCAAATGGCGGTACCGTTGTTCGGCGTCGACCCCGTCGAAATGGGCGTCAACGCCAAGAACCGGGCCGAGGTGCTGGCGCGGCTGAAGGCCGACGGCGCGTACCAGGCCCGCTTCGCGGCGGCGTACCCCGGCCAAGACCGGGTCGTGAGCTGGCCGAACGTCATTCGCAGCATCGCCGCGTTCGAGCGAACCCTGCTGTCGGGCAACAGCCGCTCCGACCGCGCGCTGAAAGGGCGGGGCCCGCCGTTGAGCGCGGCCGAAACGCGCGGCTCGAACCTGTTCTTCGGCCCGGCTCAGTGCTTTCGGTGCCACGGCAACTTCAACTTTTCAGACGTGCTGCAGTACCAAGGGGGGCCCCCGCCCGACCCGCGGTTTCACAACACGGGGCTGTTCAACCTCGGCGGTACCGGCGCTTTCCCCGTGCCGAACCGAGGCATCTTCGAATTCACGGGCGTGGCGACCGACATGGGCCGCTTTCGCGCTCCGAGCCTGCGAAACGTCGAGCTCACGGCGCCGTACATGCACGACGGGTCGGTGGCGACGCTCGAAGACGTGCTCGACTTCTACGGTGACCACGGCCGCGTCATCGAAACGGGGCCGAACGCCGGAGACGGGCGGGCGAGCCCCTTCAAAGAAGCCGTGGTGAACGACATCGCGTTGAGCGCGCAAGACAAAGCCGACCTCGTCGCCTTCTTGAAAACGCTGACCGACGACGAGTTTGTCACGAACCCAGCGCTGGCAGACCCCCAGCGGTAGTGGGTGTCAGGCGGAGGCGGCTTTTTGCACCCGCTCGATCAGACCCACGGTCAAACGGCTCAGCACGTTGTCGTCAATGCCGAGCAACGACCGACCGATCATGATGAGCGCTTCGGCGTCGGCCTGGTCGACCGTGCCGACGTAGACGTTTTCTCTTTTGGCGAGCGCGTTCGAGAAGCGCACGCAGTTCGCGTGAGAGAGGCGGTCGTCGTTGTTGTACTCGGTGCAGTCTTTGATGACGGCGGCAATGGCGTCGGGCAAGAGCCACTTTTGCGACATCGCCACGCCAATCGGGCGGTGCACCTGGTTGATGACTTCGACGAAGACGTCGGGCTCGATCCACACGTTGGTGCGGGTGCCCGAAACCGTCTTTTCGGCTTCGAGCAAGAAGGCGGCGACGACCGGCTTGCCGACGTCGTGCAGCAAGCCCGCCAAGTACGCGCCTTCGACGTCTTCGGCGCCGCACAAGGCGGCGACGTCGCGAGACAACATGGCGACGGCGAGCGAATGGTTCCACAAGCCGCGGGTCGCGTCGGCGATTTGGTCGTTGCGCGACTCGAACAGCCGCTTCGCCGAGTACTCGACGAGAATCGACTTGAGCTTCTCTTGGCCGAGCCGGGTGAGGGCCTGGTGGAGGTTCTTCACCCGTTCGACGCCGGCGTTCTGCACCGTGTTGGCCGAGCGAATGATGCGCGCCGCGAGCACCGCGTCGAGTTCGATGACCGACGAGGCTTCTTTGGGCGTGTAGTTGGGGCTGCGGAGCATGGGCAACAGCTTCGTCAACACCACCGGGGGCGCGGGCAGAATGAGCGACTTTTCTTCGAGCCGCTTGGCCAGAAACGTCGAGACCTGTTCTGACAACTTCGCGCCGACGTCTGACATGGCAGTGGCAACCTCGCGTTGAAGTTAGGCCGCGGCGGCTGCGCTCTGAGCTTCGGCCACGCTCGGAGCGATGGGGAGCTTCGACGTCTCGTCGAAAGCTTGGAGAATCTTTCGCACCTCGTCGGTGGCGACCACCTTCATCGACATGCCGCGTCTGACGGCCTCGGCCTTGAGGTGCAGCACGAAGCGGGGCGTGCGGTCGCTCTTCACCGGGGTGTTCGAAATGTCGACGATGAAGTCGTCGAAGCACGCCGCGGCCAGCTTTTCCATCTGGTCTTCGATGAGGCTCGAGACTCGCTGAAAGTAGCGGTCGAGCCGGTCTTCTTTGCCGGTGAACTTGCCGACCTTGATGACGTTCTCGTCGACCGACACGAGGTCTTGGTCGTTGAAGAACCGAATCAAGAAGTCGTCGATGCTGTCTTTGTCGAACGGTTTGAACAGCACATCGTCGTAACCGAGCGCCAACAGGTCTTGGTGCTGCTTGTCAGAATTGGTGCGAATGGCGAGCGCGACGAACGCGGTGTGTTGCTGCAGCGTGCGCAGCTGGTTCATCAGCGCGGCCGAGTTCACGTCGGGTATGTCGGTGTCGAGAAAGATGACCCGAAAGACCTTTTCGCGGCACGCCGAGAGCGCCCCTGCGGCCGAGGCCGCCGACGCAACGCTCACATGCGGAGGAATCATGGTCTTGAGTTTCTTGTGAACGTTTTCCATGTCGTCGATGACGAAGATGTCGACGAATTGTCGGCCCGACGCTTCGGGGCGACCGGCGGCGGGCGCGGCGGCTTCGGGCTGGCCACCGCCCGCGGGCGGAGCGCGCAGCACCTTCAGCACCTTCGCCTTGAGTTCTTCGGGTTTGAACGGCTTCAAAATGTAGTCTTCGATGCCGCTCTTCATCACGTCGACCATGATGCTGCGCTTCGATTCAGACGTGAGCATGATGACGGGTGTCTTGTTGCCGGCCTCGCGCATTTTCGCGAGCATGCCCGGGCCGTCGAGGTTGGGCATGGTGATGTCGAGAATGACCAAGTCGTAGTGCACTTCGTCGAGCTTGGCCAAACCCAGAACGCCGTCTTCGGCTTCATCGAATTCGAAGCCCATTTCGGCCAACTGCTTGCCGACAATGGTTCGAATGGCGCGGCTGTCATCAACGGTCAGAACTCGGGGCATGGGCTTCGTCTCCGCTCGTCAGGGGGTCGCTGGCGGTTTGGTGGTGATTTGAACGTCGAGGTGAATGTCGTCGATGTCGGCTCTCAGGGTGACGCGGTTGCCTGAGGGCGGCGCGGTGGTGCCGCCGTCGAACACCTGCGGCAGGCCGAGCGCCTGGTCGATTGACATGGCGCGCTTCACTTGGCCCGCGGTGATGTTCGCCAATTCGCTCAACGCGTCGTCGAGCAGGTCGCGCTTGTCGTGAATCGAATCGACTCCGAAGAACTTGTGTACCAGCTTGTGGCCGCTCTCTTCATCGCACGAGAGTTCGACCGACACCGGTTGGCTGCCGGGTATGACGAGCACCGCTCGCCGAAACCCCGCTTTGGCGGCGGCGGGGTCGGTCTGCGAGAACTTGACCTTGATCATGGTCGTGGTGACGCTGTTCACCAGCTTGGTCAACGTGTCTGCCGACGGGAGTTCGTGCACGGAACAAACCACTTTCGACCGCTCGCCCCGAAATGGAGCATTGGCTCCATGACGGAGCTTGCTGATCGAATGAGCAAGCCGTGCGCCATGGAGGATCAACCCCCAACCACTTGAGAACCCAGACCCGGCGCGGGGTCGCCTCGGGTCTGCCAGGAGCCGCGAGTCTTCGGTGACCTCGTGCCCTGCCCCCGCGAAAACCCAATGTCGTCAAGGGTGTGGCGCCGCGCAAAACGACACCGCCCCACTGCACGAGGCAGCAGGGCGGCGGCGCGACGGGCGGCGGCTGGTTCAGGCCCGGTCGAACGTGAGGTGCACGAGGGTTTGGTTGAGCAGCATGTAGGCGATTTCGCCGAACGTGATGGGCCCGACGAGGTCACCGCCCTTCGAGACCGCCGTACAGGTAATTGAGAATGCAGTTGCAGCTGAAGTCGGGAGAAACGCGCAACGCGTCGAGGCGGCCCTGAAACGCGTGAGCGTAGTCGGGCACTGGCTTGGCGAAGCGGTACCCCATGCCGGGAAACACGGGCGCGTACAGCGAGACCGTGCCGGTCGCCGCGTCGGCGGTCTGCACGCTCACGTTCATGAGCGCCCCCGAATAGTTGGCGACGAGCGGCATTTTGGTGTCGAGCTTTTTCTCGGCGATGTACCGGGCGAAGTTCTGCTTCTGCCCGTTCACCAAGCAGTCTTTGACCTCGAAGCCGTCGCGCTCGAAGGTGATTTCGTCGCCGTCGCCAGGTTCGAAAATGTTGACGATGTCGACGCGCGCCACGGTGCCCGGTTCGAGCTTCACGTGCAACGCCACGGCGCGGTCGTTGAAGAACTCGCCGGTGAACCCGTCGATGACGCCGGGCTTGACCTGACCTGCGTCTTTCAAGTCGAGCCCCGACACCCAGCCGACCACCGGCCGGTCGAAGAGGCCCGGCCAGGTCATGCCGTCGCGGCCGAACGCCACGTGCACCGCGCTGAAGGCCGGCAAGATCACGAACGTGCAGCCCCCTTGGGCGCCGTCGCGCGGCAGGTTGGGCAGCGCCGCCAAGTCGTAGCTCCGGGTCACTCCTTCGAGCGCGCAGGGCGGCAATTCGCTCACGAACACCTGGTGGTGCGTGAGCAAGCCGCCGTCTTTACTCATGAAGTAGGGTATGGTGCCGCCGATCCACCTCCCGCGGGGCAGTTGCTTGAGCAACGCTTCGCTGCCGGCGATGGTCATGGGCCGACCCGACCGAATCAGCGCGGCCGCCGCCTCGACCGTCATCAAGCTGTTGGCTGTCGTCTTTTTCATGGGAAGACCCGCTTCAAGTCACCGCCCGCGGCGACTTCGTTTTTTGAAAAGTAGTCAAAGGCGATGTCGATGGCGGCTTTCACCGACGCGTCGTCTTTCTTCGCGCACATCAATTTGACTCGGGTGTAGAGAATTCGCGTCGCGAGCAGCGAAAACTGCATCTCCGTCGCGCCGGTCACGAAGTCTCTCCACCGAGGGTCTTGTTTTGCTGGAATCAATCGTCGCTCCTCGGGTGGTGACTTCGGGCCACCGGGTGCATTTGTCGCTCCAGGCGCAACGCGAACAAATTCGATTCTCTTGAGGCGGTGCCCGTGGGTTTCTGGGCACGTTGGGTCGAGGCCGACCTCTCGCCGGCGCTCGAAGCGAGGGCTTTTCGGCGCAAGCCCGGCGCGTGCGCTCCCGAAGTTCGGCAAACCTGAGCGGCCTTTCGCCGGCAACAGACCGTTTCAGTCGCGAGACGCGCTCGCGCTGGGCTCAATGCGGCCCAGGTTTCGGCGCGACGCGGGGCAGCGGCTCGGCTTCGTCGGCGAGGGCGTAGGCCATGACCGCGAGCACGGCGACTTGGCGGCGCAGCCACTCGGGGTCGACCTTGTCGAAGGTGTCGGCGGGCGTGTGGTGGTAGTGAAAATACGTGCGACCGTCGAGCAGGGGCTCGAGGCCGGGCACCCCTTGTTCTTCGAGCGCCGAAATGTCGGCGCCCACGGCCGAGTCGACGCGTTTGACGACCGTGGCACCCAAGGGCCGGAGCGCGGCGACGATGGGGTCGAGCCGCTTCACCGATTCAGGGGTGACGAAGGCGAGCAGGCCCAATGGCCGGCCCGCCCCGCTGTCGGCTTCGATGGCGGCGACGTGCGTGCCGAACTGGCCGCCGAGCGCCTGCGCGTACGCCGCCCCGCCGCGAACGCCGTTTTCTTCGTTCATGAATGCGACCGCGCGAATGGTGCGCCGCGGCGCCAGGCCGAGTGACTTGAGCAGCTGCACCGCCCCCAATGCCGCGCTCGGCCGGGCAATTCGGCGATGACGTTGCTGCTCTCGACGTCGGGCAACGTTTGGGGCGTCAGCGTCAGCTTCACCACCACTGGCCCTTCGGCCGCGAGCCGCTCGAGCAACAGCGCGTCTTCGGTGGTGAGCGCCGCGGCCGGTATCGCGGTGGCTCCGCCGTCGAGCCCGGGCCGGGTGAAGCCGGTGTGGGGCAAGCGAAAGTCGGCCCCGCCGACCGAGCGCACCAGCGACGCCGCGGCGCCGACCGCCGCGCTCGCCGCCGGAGCCTTGAAGCGCGCTTCGGTGCCCTGTGAATACGCTTTGCCGGCCTCACCGTTGTCGGCGAGGTTTTGGTCGAACGGCACGCTGACCAACACGATTTTGCCTTTGGCTTCGGCGGCGCGCCGTTCGAGCTCGGCCAAGCTGCGCACGACGAGCACGGGTGCGGTGAGGCCCTCGGGGCCGGTGGGCGACGAGCCGCCCAGCGCCGTCAGGCTCAGCCGCTGGGTGACTCCGGCCGGGCGCCCCGGGTAGTCGACGACTTCACCGCGCTCTTCACCCCGCACCCAGTGCGGCACCACCACGGGCTGCAGCGACACCCGCAGCCCCGCCGCCTTGAGCGCGTTGGCCGTCAAGGCAACAGCCGCTTGCGCTTGCACCGAACCCGACAAGCGCGGGCCCACCTTGTCGGTCAATTCAGCGAGCCGACGCAGCGCCCAGTCGCTCTTCAATGCCGCGTCGCGAATGCGGCCCAGCGTCGTCGCCGGGTCATCGCCCTTGGCCGCCACCGCAGCCGACGCTCGCGCAGCCGCGGGCTCGGCCGCCCAGCCAGAAGCACAAAAGCCCACCGCCAAGGTCAAAAAGAACAGTCGCACGCCGCCCGTATACTCGGGTTCGGCTTTTACAACCTGGCCAGCTCGAGCCGCCCACCGTTCGCCGCAATGGCCGAATCAATGAGGTGTTGTGCCTCGGCGTCGAGGCCCACGAATTCAGCACCGACGCCCGTCTTGGTGACCCGGGTGACTCGGCAAAACGCACTCACCAGACGCGAGTCGCGCTTCGGCGCGAACTGCACGTGCAACGTCGTGTCGGGCACCAGCGCTTTCTGCGTGGCGATGAACAGCCCGTTGCGCGACAAGTCGGTCGCGTAGTCGATGTCGAAACTCTCGCCGACGTCGGCCTGGTGCTGCACCAACAGGCGAACGGCGACCCGCGGGGCTGTGCGACGTTCAATCACCAAACCACCTTGCCTTACATTTCACCCCATGGGCAACCCGCTGGGCCTCGACGGCCAGACCCACTCGAATTTCAAGCGGTTATGGCTTGGGTGGCAGGTGTTGCTTCGCGAAGCCGAGCGCCAGGTCGGCGACTTCGCGCCAGCCACTGTCAATGGTGAGGGAGTGGCCGCGGTTGGGCACCGAGACGATTTCGGTGATGCCCGGGTTGCGTTTCTGACGCTCGTATTCGGCGCTGACAATGGCCCAGGGCACGGTGTTGTCTTTTTCTCCCGACAGCAGCAGCAGCGGGCCGCGGTTGGGGTTCTTGGTGTCGACCTTGTCTTCCGTCCACGGGTTGAGGTTGGCGGTGGCGGCCTGAAAGAGCGGCACCGCAGACCCGGCGACGTGAAACTGGTCGTAGAGCGCCCTGGCCTCGGCTTCGGGCAACGTGTTCGCCCAGGCGTAGCTGAATTGCTCGAACGTCAGAGCGACGGCGCGGTTGTAGTTCGCGGGGTTGGCGATGACGGCCGAGGCGCTCTTGAGCGACGAAAACGGCAGGGGCAACACGCCGCGAAACGGCGCGGGGTCGACGGCGACCGACACTTTCGACAGGCCTTGGCCGGCGAGCATTTGGGTCAGCATGCCGCCGAACGAATGACCGACAATCGCTGGCTTTTCTTTGAGTTTGCCAATGGCGTCGGCGTAGTGACTGCCAATTTGGTGCAGCGACTTGCGGGCGAAGACTTCGGGGTGTTGGCGGGCCTCTTCGACGGTGGCGGGGTCGTCGGGCCAACCTGGAGCCAGGCCGACGTAGCCGTGCTCTTCGAAGTGGGCACGCCACAGGTCCCAACTGCTGGGCAGAAGCCACAACCCGTGCACGAAGACGACCGGCTTTTTGCCCGACGCGTTTGCTCGTTCGATTTCTTGAACTTCTCTTTGATTCAACATGACAACCCCCCTGGGTGTGCAGGCCGGGTGGCCCGCGGGGTCACCGTACCCCTGCCGGGCTGGCTTGGGCCCAAGCAAATTGTCTCGTCGGGCGTTTCGCGGTACGCGGGTTCGGCTTGGCAACGGCACTGGAGCGGCCAGTGGCGCTCGACGCCACCCTGTGGGACGAGCCGGTCACTGGCATCAACTTGTACGCGCGAGAATTGGCCGGGGCGCTGGGCCCTTTCTGCGCGGTCGAGCGGTGGGGGGCCGCGCGCAGCGGCGAGGTGCCGCGCGGGCGCTGGTCACGCACGATGTGGGCGCTGGGGCCGTTGAGCGAGCGGCTCCGCGGCCGGGCCCCTGGGCTGTACCACGCGGTCGCCAATTTCAATTTGCCGCTCGCGCGGGTGCCGGGCGTGCCGTTCGTGCTCACCGTTCACGACCTGGTGCCGCTGTTGCTGCCCGACACGGTCTCGCGCGCGTTTCGCTGGCAGTTCCAAGCGTGGTTGACCCGCAGCCTGACCGTGGCCGACCAAGTCGTCTGCGTGAGCGAAGTGACGCGCCAGAGCGTGCTCGGCCGGTTCGACGTGGCCCCCGAGAAGCTCACCGTGGTGCACCACGGCGTCGACCACGTGCTTCGGCACCGGCCCGACCGGGTCACCGAACAATGGCTCGACGCGCAGGGCCTGGGTGAAACGCCCTTCGTGCTGTACGCGGGCTCGCTCGACGTTCGAAAAAACGTTCAGCTCGTGCTCGACGCGGTCGAGCGGCTCTTCGACGGCGGGCGGCGGGTGACGCTGGTGCTCGCGGGGCAGCGCTGGTTCGGCTCGAATGCGGTCGAGCGGCGACTTCAAGCGCTGCGTGAACGCGGCGTCGACGTGCGGCCGCTCGGCTACTTGGCCGACCCGGTCTTCTACGCGCTCATGAAGCGCGCGAGCGTGTTCGTGTTTCCCTCACGGTATGAGGGGTTCGGGCTGCCGCCGCTCGAGGCCATGCGGCTGGGGGTGCCGACGATCGTGTCGACGGCGGGCTCGCTGCCCGAAGTGTGTGGCGACGGGGCCCTGGCGGTGGCTCCCGATGACGCGCGGGGCTTGGCCGACCAGCTCGAAGCGCTGTTCGAAGCGCCCGCCCTTCGAGCGCAGTGGAGCGCGCGCGCACTCGCCCACGCGAGCGCATTCACCTGGGCCGCGACGGCCGAAGCGACGCACGCGGTGTACGCCCGAGCCACCGGCGACCGCGAGCCGAGCGAGCGTTGAAAAGCGGCGCAGCGGCGAAGGCGCAGGCGCTGGGTGCATGCGGCGGGGTGTCGCGGGTTCGGGCGCGGCGCGCGTTCTCACCCGTCGCAGGCGGCGTCGCCAGGTCGAACGGGCAACGGTTGCTGGAGCCCTGATGCATGGGTTCGAATCGGTCTCCGCTGCCTTGGTTTTCGGAAAGCGCGCGCGAGCGGCCGACCTGTTCTTTCACGAAAGACAGCCGATGGACGTCGTTGCTAAGCGTTGCCGATGCGTCGACTTTGGGTTGTCTGTGTCTTTGCCATGGAGAGTGCGTGCGGAGTGCCGTCGGTCGCCGACGGCGGCGCCGCCAGTGACGCGGGTGGCGCGTTCGACTCGGGTGTGAAGGTCGACGCTGGCCAACGAATGGGTGACGCAGGGTCAACGACGCTCGATGACGGCGGCGCCCCACTCATCGAAGACATGTACGGCGGTTGCCTTGCGTTTGCTTCGTGCGTCGGCGACTTGAGGGGGACCTGGGTTCGCACTGCGCGCTGCGCTTCTGCCTCAAACCCGTTCGGGTCTTTTTGCGCCGATTCGACGGTCGTGAGTTTCTCGGGCCACAGCCGTTCGCGAATCGAAATCACCGAGACGCAATTCATTGAGACGAGCTCATCAGACCATCTGCTGGTGGCGAATCTCCCGTCGCAATGCCTGACCACGTCGCAAATGTCGTGCTCAGGCATCGTCAGTGGCAACCAAGACTCGTGCGCCGTTGCGCCGGCCGGGCGCACTGGCTGCGACTGCTCATCGATGCGTTCATTTGCGCCGTTGACGACGACCGCCACGTGGAACGTCAGCGGCGGCAAGCTGACGGTGAGGTTGGAGAACGGTTCGACGTACGAATACAGCAGCTGTGTCAAAGCTGGTTCACCAGACACCTTGCAGCTCGGCAATTCGGCTGGAGTCGTCGACACCTACGTTCGGCTGTGACTTCGACCCAACAGAACGTTGGTCAGGGGCAATACGAGCCCTTGTTCGCGGTGTCGTTCTTCAACGTCGACAAATACGCATAAATCGCGTTGAGCTTGTCGTCAGACAAGGCGGTGGTCGAATACCGCGTCATCTGCTCGCACAGGGTGCGGCCGTCTTTGTTGACGCCGGTGCGCACCGACTTCGTGAAGTCGGCTTGCGACCACGAGCCGATGCCGGCGGTCGTCGAAAACGTGATGTTCGGGCCCAAGCTGCCGACGGCCTTGGTCGCGTGGCAGCTGGCGCAGTTCGCGGTGTACGCGGTTTCACCAGCAGACGGGCCGGCGTCACCGCAGGCCGCCAGCAAGACTCCGACCAACGCAACCGACAGTGCAGACTTCGACATCAGAGAACTCCTGGTTGAAGAGGGGCCCAACCCTGCCAGAGGGCCCGGCCCGGGCAAGAATTTTCAAAGAATGAGAACGAACGCTGGCCCCAAAAAACCCGCCGGGGCGAAAGGTTGCGTCGGTCACTTCAAAAAAGGGGGGGCTTTGCAAGTCGGGCCCGAGGTGCGCCATAACTCCGAACCCTCTCGTCGCTCCGGAGACCCCCATGGCGTTCGGCATTTCACTGCCCGGCTTTTCTTCGACTCGCACGGGGGCGGCCGAACCCAGCTTGCCGCCGGTCGTCATGCCCTCGACGGTGGAGTTCGACCCGACCGACCCGAAGAAGCAGGCCCGCACCGACTACGCCGCGGCGCTGCTCGCGAACCTCGCCTACGAAAAAGACGGCGGCAAGGTGCGCGCGGCGTTGACCCAGCTGGGGTTCGAAGACATCAAACTCTACGGGTTCGACCAAAAGACCGACACCCAGGCTTTCGTCGCGCGCAAAGGCCAGTTCGTGGTCGTGTCGTTTCGGGGCACCCAAGAACGAAGCGACATCGTCTCTGACGCCAAGGCCACCAACAAAGAAGAAGACCAGAAGCTCACCGGCAGTGAAGTGCAAGACTTCAAGCGCTTCGAAGGCGCCGAGGTACACCGCGGGTTTCGCGACGGCCGCGACGAAATTTGGGACCCCGACCCCCACGGTCGCAACGGCGAGCGGTTGGCGAAAGCCGGCAACCCGTCGCTGTTGAGCGTGCTGCAGAACGAAGCCGCCAAGCCGGGCACGAAGTTCGTTTTCACCGGCCACAGCCTGGGCGCCGCCGAGACCACGCTCGCGGCCGCCGCCACCTCGGTGCAGAACCCGGCCAATTCGTCGCGCACCACCATGGCGAGCCAAATCGCCGCGGTCATCACGTTCGGTTCTCCGAAAGTCGGCAACGACGCGTTCGTCAAAGCGTACGACCGCACGCTCGGCGCGGTGACCCGGGCTTTTCAACACCACACCGACGTCGTTCGCAGCTTGCCGCCGACGCCCGACTTCGAACACGTGGTGGCCGACCAGACGCTGTTGCTCGACCCGGCCGACCGCGAGCACCCGCCGTCGGGGGTCGACTCGCACCGCATGCCCCACTACGTCGACCGGCTGAAACAGAAAGCCGACGCCGAAGAAAAAGCGAACGCCCCGGCGGCCACCACCTCGAGCGCCCGCTCGTGGCAGCCCCGCGGGTGACGTTCAGTCGGCCCGAAATACGCGCCGCTTGAACATGGGGAAAATGAAGGCCAGGTAAATGCCGTTGCTGACGATCAGGCGCACGAGCCACGACGGCCACGTAGGCAGCCAGTCGACCGCGAAGTGAAAGAGCGCGGCGTTGAGCCCGAGGGCCACGACCGTGACCGCCACGTACCACTGGGCTTGCCTCGTCACGCTCCCGCGCTGAGCGCGAAACGCGAAGTGCCGGTTGCCGACGAAGTTGATGACGGCTCCCACCACGAGGCCCGCCATGTTCGCCCAACGGGCCGGCACCCCAACGACGTGCGCCAGCAGCATGAACGTACCCAAGTCGCTGGCCGTGGCCACCGCGCCCGCGAGCATCGACTTGGCGAGCAACGCGACCCGACCGAGACTCCGGCCGCTGGTCGCGGCGACCGGCCCGGGCACGGGCGGCAGGGCGGGGTCGGTCACTCCGGCGGGCACCGACGAAGTGTCTCAAGTTGCGACCCAAACGTCACCGGCTGAAAGGGCCCGTCGGGTTGCACCCACCCGCTCAGCGCGAGCCCAAATCACGAACCGCAGGAGCCCCAAACAGAACCCGCAGAAATACGTCTCGGTATTTCGAGGGCTTCTGACGATGCCCGACGCCCACCGCTCGACGTTCTGGCAACGGGAGCGCGTCTTTCAGGCCGGCCGGGTGACCTCAGCGTAACATCAGTTCACTCGGCTTTCAGCTGGTCGGCCGGCGACGCGGGGGTCTGGCGACCGAGCGAGCGAACCCAGTCGACGCTGACGAAGAGCACGGGGGTGAAGAACAGGTTGAGCACGGTCGACACGAGCATGCCTCCGAAGACCGCGGTGCCGAGCGAGCTGCGCGCGGCCGAGCCCGCCCCGGTCGAAAACATGAGCGGCACCACGCCCAACAAGAACGCGATCGACGTCATTAAAATGGGGCGCAGCCGGAGCGCGCACGCCTGCCGCACCGCCGCGACGGCGCTCTGGCCTTCTTCACGCAGGCGCCGCGCCAATTCGACAATGAGAATCGCATTCTTGCTCGAGAGCCCCACGAGCATCACCATGCCGACTTGGCAAAACACGTCGTTCGGCAAGCTCCGCAACGTCTGAGCCCCCAACGCCCCCAACAACGCGAGGGGCACCGACAGCACGACCACGAAGGGCAACACGAAGCTCTCGTACTGCGCGGCCAGCACGAGAAAGACGAAGAGCAACCCGAGCACGAAAATGACGCCGGTCTGGCCGCCCGACTCGATCTCTTCCATCGACAGGCCTGACCATTCGACGCCGAAGCCCGAAGGCAGGGCCCCTTGGGTCGCCCGCTGCATGGCGGCGATGGCTTGGCCCGAGCTGAACCCCGGCGCGGCCGAGCCGCTGATTTCGACCGAACGAAACAAATTGAAGTGGCTGATGACCTGGGCCGACGTGGCCGACTTCACGGTGACCAGCGAGTCGAGCGGCACCATGGCGCCGGCGTTCGACCGCACGTACAACGCGCCGATGTCGTCGGGGCTGTCGCGCGCCTCGGGTTCGGCCTGCACGAAGACGCGGTACGCGCGGTTGGCGAAGTCGAAGTCGTTGACGTACTGCGAGCCCAACGCCACCTGCAACGTGCCGAAGACCTGGTCGAGCCCAATGTTGAGCGCCTTTGCCTTTTCGCGATTCACGTCGACGACGATTTGGGGGTCGTCGGCCGTGAACGAGCTGAACACGCCGCCGATTTCGGGCGTGCCTTGCACCCGAGCGACGACCGTCTGGGTGGCCGCGGCGAGCTCGGGCAGCGTCGCTTGCAGCGAGCGGTCTTCAAGCTCGAGCTGAAAGCCCCCCAAGCTGCCCACGCCTTCGACCGACGGAGGCGGAAACGGGATGACGACCGCGTCGGTCAGGTGTGAAAACGGCTCGCGCAACCGGTCGATGACGGCGCCCACCGAGTGCTCGGGGCCCGGCCGCTTCGCCCACGGCTTCATGTTGATGAACATCATGCCGCGGTTGGGCCCGCTGCCGGCGAAGCTGAAGCCGCCGACCGCGAACACCGATTCGATTTCGCTTTGGTCGCGCAGCACGCGGTCGACTTGGCGCAGCACGGTGCTCGTGCGTTGCAGCGACGTGCCGTCGGGCCCACTGATGGCGACGATGAACCAGCCCTGGTCTTCGTCGGGTATGAACCCCGACGGCACTCGCTGGTACAACGCCCACGTCGCGGCGATGCAACCGACGAACAACACCAACCCGACCACCGCCCGCTCGAGCAAAGCCGACAACACCCGGCCGTACCCGTTTTGCAACGCGTCGAGCGCCCGGTCGACCAGACGAAAGCCGGCCCACTTGTCGTGCGCGACGTGCCTCAACAAGAGCGCCGCGAGCGCCGGCGTCAACGTCACCGAGACGAAGGTCGAAATGGCGACCGAGAACGCAATGGTGAGCGCGAACTGCTGGTAAATGATGCCCGTGCTGCCGGGGAAGAAGGAGACCGGCACGAACACCGCCACCAACACGAGCGAAATGGCGATGACGGGCGCGAACACTTCGCCCAGCCCCTTCACGGCCGCGTCGAGCGGCTTCACCGTGCGCGACGACTCGAGGTGGCGGGCAATGTTCTCGATGACGACGATGGCGTCGTCGACCACCAAGCCCGTGGCCAACGTCAGGCCGAACAGGGTCAACGTGTTGATCGAAAAGCCCATGACCTTCACGAACGCGAAGGTGCCCACGAGCGAGACCGGTATCACCACGGTGGGTATGAGCGTGGCGCGAAAGCCCTGCAAGAACACCAGAATCACCAGCACGACCAACACCATGGCTTCGGCCAACGTCTGCAGCACTTCGCGAATCGACTGTTTCACCGCCAACGTGCTGTCGAACGCGACTTCGTAGCGAAGCCCCCGGGGAAATTCGCTCGACAGCCGGCCCAGCTCGGCTTTCACCGCGTTCGCGACGTCGAGCCCATTGGCGTTCGGCAGTTGGGTGACGCCCAGGCCCGACGTGTTGCGCCCGTTGTATTGCAGCACCTGCGCGTAGTCTTCGGCGCCCAACTCGACCCGCGCGACGTCGCGAATGCGCACGAGGCCGCTGCCGTTCGACCGAAGCACCACGTCTTCGAATTCGCGGGGCTCTGAAATGCGCCCGCGCGCCACGACGTTGAGCTGAAATTGCTGCCCGTCGGGTTCGGGCGGGCGCCCGAGCTGCCCCGCGGCCACTTGCAGGTTCTGCTCTCTGAGCGCGTTCACCACGTCGAGCGGCGTCAACTGACGGCTCGCCAACTTCGCGGGGTCGAGCCACACCCGCATCGAAAACCGGCGGGCGCCGAACACGTCGACGTTGCCGACGCCTTTGACCCGCTTGAGCGCGTCGCGCATGTAAATGTCGGCGTAGTTCGAAATGAACTGAGCGTCGTACTGGCCGCTCTCGTCGAAGAGCGCGACCGCCAGCACGAAGCTGCCCGCGGTCTTGGTGATGGCGATGCCGTTCTGCCGAACCTCGCCCGGCAACAAGCCCGACGCCGTCTGCACGCGGTTCTGCACGTCGACCGCCGCCACGTCGATGTTGCGCGACGGTTCGAACGTCACCGAAATGTTCGACGAGCCGTCGCTGCCACTGCTCGAGGTGATGTACTTCATGCCCTCGACGCCGTTGATGGCCTGTTCGAGCGGCGTCGTGACCGCCGATTCGACGACTTGCGCCGAAGCGCCCGTGTACACCGACGACACGTTCACCTGGGGCAGCGCGAGGCTCGGGTACTGCGAGACCGGCAACCGAGGTATCGCGAGCGCCCCGGCGAGCACGATGAGCAAGGCACAGACGCTCGAGAAAACGGGGCGGTGAATGAAGAATGACGCGGTCACGAAAGCCTCACTTGCCCGCGAGGAGTTCGACAGGGCTGCCGTCTCCGATTTGTTGAACACCCGAAATGACCACCCGCTGGCCTTCGGTCAGGCCCGAAACGACCGCGTATTCGTTGTCGCGCAGGTCACCCAACGAGACCGGGCAGCGACGGGCCGTGGGCGGGCCACCGTCGGCCGGCTCGACGACGTAGACGAAAGTCTGGCCGGCTTGCCGCACGACGGCGACCGACGGCACCGCGAGGCCCTCGTACGACTGCCACACCACCCGCGCCTTGACGATTTGGTCGGCCCGCAAAGACGGCAACGGCTCGAACGCCGCTTTGATGAGCACCAACTGCGTCGACGGGTCGGCCCGCGGAGAGACGAACACGACCGGGCTTTCACCCAGGGGCGCGCCGTCGTGGGGGCCGAGCAACCGAACCCGGCTGGCCGGGCCGAGCGAGGCGACTCGCTCGATCGGCACCGACACTTCGGCTTCGAGGCCGGCGTCTTGCGTGACCGAGGTCAGCAGGGTGCCGGGGCTGACGAAGTCACCCACCTTCACCGGTATGTTGCCGACCACGCCTTCGAACGGAGCGACGATGGTGAAATACGCCAACCTCGCCCGCTGCGAAGCCATGAGCGCGTCGGTCGCGCGAACGCTCGCCTCGGCCTGGTCGGCTTGCACTTGGGCTTGGTCGACGTCTTGTTGGCTGACGATGCCGTCGGTGCGCAACATTTTCGAGCGGGCCTGTCGGTCTTTCGCGAACTGCGCCGACGCGACCAACGACTCACGCGTGGCGGCCAAGTTCTCCATCGCGGCTTGGTCGGCCTGCGCGTCAATTTGAATGAGCAGCGCTCCCGCCTTCACGGTGGCGCCGGGCTTCACGACGATGGCGCGAATGTAGCCCGAGACCTGCGGGTACAGCGCCACGGCCCGGCGCGAGGTGAGCGTGGCGAGGTAGTCGTTCGACGTCTCGAGGCGCTTCTTGACGAGGGGCGGAGCGACGACCCCCGAGGGAGGAACCGCCGGGCCCGCGCCGGCGTCATTCGCCTTCGAGGCACAGCCCCCCGCGGTGAGTGCGAGCAGCGCGACCGACACGGTGGCGACCAAAGAACGTTTCATAGCGGGCAGTCGGCGAGGGCAAAGAGGGCCACGACGCGAGCACGAATGACTTCGTAGTCGCGCAGGGCGAGCGTGAGTTGCTGTTGGCGAAGCGACGAGGCGGCGGTCACCAATTCGAGGCTGGTGCCGAGACCGGCGTCGAACGCGCGGCGGGTGAGCTGTTCATTCTTCACGGCTTGTTCGGCGGCCGCGGCGGCCAGCGCCCGCGCCCGTTCGGCGACCTCGATGCCGCGCTTGGCGCGTTCGACGTCGACCCGGCCTTGCCGTTGCGTGCTTTGCTCGCGGGCGACGGCTTGGGCTTCTTGCGCGTGCGCGTCTTTGAGCACCCCGTACCGACCGCCGCCGTCCCACAGGGGTACGGTCAGCACGGCCTGCAAATTCCAAATGGGGAAGACGCCCTGCCCGGGAAAAACGAAGGCCTGCGCCGTCGTGCGCACCGACAGGGTGGGCAAAAATTGTGCTTTCGCGTCGAGCACTTGGCGGTGGGCCACCTCGACCCGGGCGGCGGCGGCGAGTTGGTCGGGTCGGCCCTCCAGGGTGGCGACCGGGTGACAGGCGGCGAGCTGCTCGGCGAGCCCGTTGAGCTGAAAGTCGGGGCGCACACCGGTCGCCTCGTCGACTCCCAGGGCCACGCCCAACGCTTCGCGGGCTTGGCGGAGCGCTTCGTCTCCCATGACGACGGCGGCCTTTGAAATTTCTGAATCTTGACGCAGCCGCCCGAGGTCGATGTCGGTGTTGGCTCCGGCGCGGTTCGAGCGTTCGGCGAGCGCGAGCCGGTCGAGCGCGTCGGCCAAGGCCACCCGGTTCAGTTCGGCGACCCGTTCGGCGGTGACGACCGCCAACAGCGACTGCGCCAAGTTGAGCAACAACACGCGCCGCGCGTCGGCCAGCGACCACTCGGCCACGTGCTGCGCGTCGAGCGCTTGGGCGAGCGCGTTCCACGAGCGGGCGTCGATGAGGGCGAGCTGCGCGACGAGCGTGCCCATTTGGTAGGGCGCCGCCCCGAAGAGGGCCGACGTCGTGGCGTCACTGCCGGCGGGCGCGGGCAACAAGCTGAACGAAGAGAGGCCCGAGGCGGTCACCGACGGCAGCAACGGGGCCAACGCCACGCGATGCCGACCTTCGGCCCGCAGCACCTCGGCCGCCGCCACCCGCAAGTCGGTTGAATTCGCGCGCCACACGTCGACGGCGTCGGGCCACGAGGCCAGCTGGCGCGGGGCCGGAGGCACCGGTTCGAGCAACAAGTCTTTGGGGCGTGGTTCGCCCGCGAACGCCGCCGCCGACAGCCACGTCAGCGCCACGATGAAGCGAAAAAAGAGGCGGAGTGAAGTCATGACCGGCACCGTGGCGTCGTACTCCATACTGAACACCGGAGCAGCCCGAATCTCATGCGTTGAGGTTTGACGGGTCACGGGCCGCGTTCTGACAGGCCAGGGAGCGACCGGCCAGCGCCGGCGCGCTACGTGAGGTGGCGACGCAGCACTTCGATGAGCTGGTCGTTCTTCAACGGCTTGGTCAAAAAGTCGTTCATGCCGGCGGCGAGGCAGGCGTCGGCGTCTTCTTTCATGGCCGACGCGGTGAGCGCGACAATGGTCATGGGCGGGCAATCGGGTGATGCCCTCAACAGGCGGGTCGCGGTCAGGCCGTCCATCTCGGGCATGTGGTAGTCCATCAACACGAGGTCGTAGCGGTGTTGCCGAGCGAACTCGATGGCCTGGGCCCCAGTCGAAGCGGTCATCACGCTGAACCCGAGCTTGGTGAGGAGCCCCCGAGCGACCGCGAGATTCACGGGGTTGTCGTCGACCACGAGCACGCGCCGGCTGTGGCCCCAAAATGGCTCGACCTCGCGGCTCGAGGCGAGCGTCTTCGGGTCGACCGCGGGGAGCGCGATGGTCGCGGTGAAGGTGCTGCCCACGTTCGGCGTCGAGGAGACCCGAATGTGCCCGCCCATGAATTCGACGAGCCGAGCACTGATGGCCAACCCCAACCCGGTGCCCCCGAATCGCCGGGTGATGCTCGACTCGACTTGGTGAAACGGCGTGAAGAGCTGCGGGAGCGCTTCGGGAGCGATGCCGATGCCGGTGTCGGTGACGTCGAGGGCCAAGACGCCGGCCGCCCACGTGAGTTTCACCCGCACCGAGCCCTGCGCCGTGAATTTGATCGCGTTTGAAATGAGGTTGCCCAAGACCTGGCCGAGGCGGGTCGGGTCTGAGAGGCCGGCTTCTGGCACCGACGGCTCGACGGTCAGGTCGAGCTGCAGGCCTTTGGCGAGCGCGGCTCCTTGAAAGAGCGCCACCGCTTCGGTCGCGCACATTCGGGGCGAGAAGGCGATCTGTTCGACGCCCATTTTGCCCGATTCGATTTTGCTGAAGTCGAGCACGTCGTTCAGCAACGAGACCATCATTTCTGAACTGGTTCGCAGCGCCTGCAGATGCTCTCGTTGCTCGGCCGACAGCGGCGTTTGAAGCAGCAATTGGGTCATGCCGAAAACACCGTTCATCGGCGTGCGCAGTTCGTGGCTCATGCTCGCCAAGAAAGCCGCTTGCACCCTCCCCGACTTGGCGGCCTCGTCGGCGACCAGCCGACGCTGCACGAGAAACAGAAAGCCCATGGCCGTGCACGCGGGCACGTAGAGCAGCGCCATGACCCAGCGCAGCTCGTCTTGGTGGGCGTAGCGCGCACTCACCGAGAAGCCGGTGAAGTACGCGACGGCGACGACGCCGGCGCACCCCGCGGTAATGAGCCCCCACACGAAACTCGGGGCCGCGGGCAACGAGAGTGACACCGACAGCGGCACGAGCGCCATGTACGCGACCGCGAAAATGTCGGCCGGTGGGCTCCCGAGGCCCATGTACACGAAGAGCGCCAAATGGAGCGCGGCGGTGATGTGGGTGAGAAACGCCGTCGACAGGCGCCGCCCCCCGAGGACAATGGCCGGCGCGCAGCACAGCCAAGCGGCCAACACCACGCTCTGCGTCGTGGCCCCGACGAAGGCATAGAGGGCCGCGGTCGGCAAGAAGAGCGGGGGCACGAACATCCACGCGGCGAGCCAGTACCGGCGACCGGTGAGTTCGAGCAGCGACAATGACTCGGGCCGGTCGATGAAGCGATCGACCAAGCCCAGGCCCGCAGCCAGCAGCGAACGCTCCGAAGCCATGTTCGACGCCGCCGCGCGCTCCATCTGTTCGTCTCGTGCATGCATTCGGCGGGCGACGGCCAAGGCCGCGACTTTGCACGAAGCCCCAGCGGTCTTCGCCCGTGCCCGGGTCATCTTCGACCGAAGGCCGACGCGTCAACCGACAGGGCTCTGGTGACCCGGTGGCGCCCTGGGGCGGGGTGTGGGTGAATGCGCTCGCGTCTGTCGCACACTCGAACCCAGGGAGCCTCGACATGTCTGAGCCCCCGGCCATTTTGCTGGTCGACGACGTCGCCATGAACCTGGTGGTGCTCGAGGCTCAGCTGTCGGGGTTGGGGTACCACCTCGACCGGGCCTCGTCGGGCGAACAGGCCCTGAGCATGCTGCGCCACCGGGCCTACGCGGTGATGTTGCTCGACGTGCAAATGCCGGGGCTCGACGGTTACGAAGTGGCGAGGCGGGCGCGGGCGTCGGCCGAGACGAGCGAGGTGCCCATCGTCTTCGTCACGTCGATGAGCGAGACCCTCGAAAGTGAATTGAGCGGGTACGGCGCGGGCGCGGTCGACTTTCTCTTCAAGCCGGTGAACACCGAAATCTTGCGCGGCAAGGTCAGGGTGTTCGTCGAGCTGTTCTTGAGCAAATGCGCGCTCGCCAGTGAAATCGAGGCCCACAAGAAGACCTTGGCCGAGCTCGAAGCGTTCAACTATTCGGTGTCGCATGACTTGCGGGCACCGCTGAGGCCGCTCGAGGGCTTCAGCCAGGCGTTGCTCGAAGACTACGGCGAGCGCCTCGACGAGCCGGCCAAAGACATGCTGCACCGCATGAAGCGCGCGGCGCACCACATGAACGCGCTCATTTCAGACCTGCTCAAGCTGTCGAAGCTCGAGCGCACGACCATGCACCTGGTCGACGTCGACTTGGCCGAGGTGGCCGACGCCATTGTGGGCGAGCTGCGAAACAACGAGCCTGACCGCCAAGTCGAAGTGGTGTCACTGCGCGAAGCCCACGTCGAAGCCGACCCCGCCCTGCTGCGCATTGCACTCGAAAACCTGGTGCGCAACGCGTGGAAGTTCACCCAGCACCAACCCCACCCCCGCATCGAGCTCGGCGAAAAAACCGTCGACCGCGAGCAGGTGTACTTCATTCGCGACAACGGCGCGGGCTTCGACCCCGCCCAAGCGAAGCGGCTCTTTCAGCCCTTTCAGCGCATGCATTCGTCGAAAGACTTCGAGGGCACGGGCATTGGGCTCGCCATTGTTCAGCGCATCATTCGTCGGCACGGTGGCCGGGTCTGGGCCGAAGCCGCGCTGGGGCAAGGGGCGAGCTTCTACTTCACGCTCGACCCGAAGAAGGCGCGCGACCGCGTGCTCCCGCCACGGCCGTCGTCGCCGCCCCGCGCCTGACACCGGTCGGCCCGCTCACGAGAACAGGTCGAGCTGCGGCGCTTTGGCTTTCGGGGCCTTTTCGCTCTCGGGTGCGGGGGCGGGCTGCGCTCGGCCTTCGAGCACCTGCGCCGGGTCGAACAGCGCGCCCTCGAACGTGGCGGTCACCGGCGCGTGGTCGCTCGACCCGAAGTCGTGGTCGCACCGGCACGACGTGGCCTTCGCGGCCAACGCCTTTGACGCGAGCACGTAGTCGAGCCGCCAACCGACGTTGCGTTCGCGCGAATTTCGCCACGGGGCCCACCAGGTGAACAGGCCCTCGTCGTCGGGCGCGAAATGCCGGAGCAGGTCGACCAGGCCGCTGTCGATGACGCGGCCGAGCAGCTCTCGTTCGCGTGGCGTTTGACCGTATTTTTCTTCGTCGACCAAGGTGGGGTGCACGTCGCGGCGGGTGAGCGCCACGTTCAAGTCTCCGCAGAGCACCACGTGGCGGCCCTGCGCGTGAAGGCCTTCGACGTACCCCACCATGGCCTCGAGAAACGTGAGCTTCGCCGCGAAGTCTTTGCCGCCGTTCGGCACGTACATCGACACCAGTTCGAGGGTGCCCAAGGCGGCGGTCACGACGCGGCCCTCGAGGTCGAACGAGGGGTGTGAAAACACCGGGTGCTTCGGTGCAAACCCGTGCCGAACGTGGAGGCTCACGCCCGAATAGCCCCCCGCGTTGCCGTGCCAGTACGGGTAGTACCCGTCGAGCGAGAGCAAGCTCGGGGGCACCTGCGCGTGGGTCGCCTTGATTTCTTGCAGACACAGCACGTCGGGCTTTTCACGCCACACCCACTCGGCGACCTGGCCCTCGCGCGCGCGCAAGCCATTCACGTTCCACGTGGTGATTTTCATGGCGCTTTGGCGAACACCTCTTCGACCGGCGTGATTTTCACCGAGTCGGCGGTCAGGTTCAGCTTCATCGACCCGATGCGCTTGTCTTCGTCGAGCAACTCGGCCGGCTTCTGGGCGTCATAGACGATGGGCGAAAATTCGTCGGCGACGAGCTTCTTCTTGAGCCCCTCGGCGTCTTTGACGACCATCACCACCGACACCGACTGGGTCGACAGGTGCTTGCGAATGGCGCGGTTCACGTCGTCGACCGTAAGCTTGGCCAGGGCGTCTCGCATGGTCTGCGTGTAGTCGCCCATGCCATAGAACTTCGAGTCGAGCGCGTAGCCGAGCTGCTGGCTCTGCTTGGCGGTGAGCAAATAGACGTTCTTCATCAAGTAGTCGCGCGTGCTCTCGAACTGTTCTTTCGTGAGGCCGTTTTGAATGAGCCCGTTGAGCTCGGTGAGCGCAATGCGCAGGGCGAAGTGCGCGTTTTCGGGGGCGACCGGGCGCACCCACACTTCGAACAACTGCGCTCTGCGCGGCACGCCCGTGGGAGGAAAAAGCCGGAGCCCGCCCGGGGGAACGCCTCGATGTACGCGTAGTCGCCGTAGTTCATGCCTCGCACTTCGCGAATGCGCTGGTAGAGCCGCGCCATCGACGAGCGGTGTTCGCCGAGCCAAGCGCGCGCCACGTTCAGCGCGGCGAAGTCGGGGTGCGACCGCGTCACCTCGGTGGGAAAGCCGAACGAAATCGCGGTGGAACGGGTGTCTTTCTTCACCAATTCGACTTCGAGCCCCTTCGCCTTGCGACCCACGGGCTTCGCGGTGGCGGCTTCGGCGGCGCCGGCGGGCAACTGCGCCAGTCGGGCGCGCAGCTTCGCGACGAGCTCGTCGGTGGTGGCTCCGGCGAGGCCCACCACGAGGTTCGCGCGCGTGTAGTGCTTGGCGGCGAACGCTTTCACGTCGTCGAGCGTCACGGCCTTGAGCCCGGCGACGGTACCGAGCGACGGGTACCCGTACCGCGTGCCCGAATAGACCCACGCCGACAGCCGTTCGCGGCCGAGTTCTTCTTCGTTGTTCGAGCGCAGGTCGCTGACCAACTGGTTGAGCTGCTGCTCTTTGAGGCGCTGAAAGTCTTCGGGCCGAAAGCCGGGCTCGAGCAGCATGGGCAGCGCCACGTCGGCGAAGCGCTGCCAGCCGTCGGCGCTCACGGTGCCGCTGAACGTGGTGACTTCTTTGTCGGCCGCCGCCGTGAAGCTCGCCGCGAGGGGGAAAAACGCACGGTTGATTTCGTCAATGGGCATCGCCTTCGAACCGGCGCCGGCCACCATGCTGGCGGTGAGCGCGGCGAGCCCTTCTTTGCCCACCGGGTCGCCCGCCGAACCCACGTTGAACGAGAGCGCCACGTTGAGCAGCGGCAACGGCGAGCGCTGGTCGATGACGGTCAGCTCGCTGCCAGCGGCGGTTGTCGCGGCGGGGGCGAAGCTCGCGAGGCTCGGGAGCGTGGCGACGTCGTCGGCCAGCTTCTCTTGAGACAGCGTCGTCACGACCAACTCGTTGTCGACGAAGTATTTCTGGCTCGCGGCCAACAGGTCGGCCGGCGTCAGTGACTCATAGACACCGTAGAAATTGTTCAACGTGTCGAACGAGCGGCGAAACCGGGCGTAGCTGGCGACCGACGCGGCGATGGCCTGGGTGTTGTCGAGCGAGCGCAAGAGCCCATTGCGCGTCGCCGAGCGGCCGTCGGCGAGCCGCTGCGAGGTGACCGCCTCACGTTTCGCGCGGGCGAACGTTTCTAAAATCGCGTCGCGCACTTTCACGACGTCGCTCGCCTTCTTCACTCGGGCGATGACGGTGACGAGCGACGGGTCGACGGTGAGGTTCACGCTGGGTTGCAGCTGGTCGACGATTTGTTCTTGTTCGACCAGTCGACGGTACAGGTCAGACGTTTCGCCGAACAGCAAGTCGAAGTTCAGGTCGACCGCGGCGAAGTCTTTGCCGGTTTCAGAGAACGCGGGCCCGTGAAACCCCACCGCGACCAACGGCAAGGTCTGCGTGGCCCACGGCACATGCGCGTACACCGGTGCCTTCGCAAAAGGCTCTTGTGGAATGGAGGCCTTGAACGACCCGCGCTTCCACGACCCGAAGTATTTGGTGACGAGCGCAATGGCCTTGTCGGGCTGCACGTCGCCGGCGATGACGACGGCGGTGTTTTCGGGCCGGTACCAGCGGTCGAAGAACTGCTTCGAGTACTCGAACTGGTTCGGCATGTCTTCAATGTCTTTGAGAAACCCGAGCGTCGTGTGCTTGTAGGGGTGCGTGGTGAAGGCGTGGTCGTGCATCACTTCGAACAACTTGAGGTACGGGTTGGCGGCGCTCTTGTTGTATTCGCCCAACACGGCCCGAGACTCGGTCTTGAAAGCCTCGACCTCGTACGACAGGT
The DNA here is from genome assembly GCA_044225205.1 of Myxococcaceae bacterium. Taxonomy (GTDB): domain Bacteria; phylum Myxococcota; class Myxococcia; order Myxococcales; family Myxococcaceae; genus JAEUJT01. The sequence continues at coordinate 26,307 of JBGAIY010000028.1, forward strand.
TTTGAAACCGGTCGCCTTCGGCTTTCAGCACCTCTTCGAGGTCGGCCGCCGCGAACGTCGAATGGTAGTTCGTGAAGTCGTCGGTCGTGAAGGCGTTGTGCCGGGCCCCGGCCTTGGCCATCACCGCGTCGAACGCTTCTGGCGAATAATTCTTCGTGCCCCGAAACATCATGTGCTCGAAGAAATGCGCGAAGCCCGACTTGCCGGGTTCGACTTCGTTTCGAGACCCGGTCTGCACCGGTATTTGCACCGACACCAAGTTCGGGAAGCCGGTGGGCACCACGATGACCTTGAGCCCGTTGGGCAGGGTCTTCTCGGTCGCCTGAAAGGGCAAAAACTTCTTGGCGGGGCCGGGCGTGGCTGGAACAGCCCACGCGAATGAGCTGAACGCTGCGGTGACGAGTGCACCCCAAAGCCTGGTCGAACGTGACATGTGTTTTCTCCGGTGAGCGGCTTGCCGCGTAACACCCCACCCGACCCCGTTCACGAACATTGCGACGGTTGTGCACCACCCCTGTTTCGCGGCATGTGACGTTTCTGCATGAACTACCAACAGGTGCTCGAAGAAATCGCCGACGAGGTGAAGCCGTTGCTCGGCCAAGGCCGGGTCGTCGACTACGTGCCGCCATTGGCCCGCGTGCCGCTCGAACAGTTCGGCATGTCATTGCACACCGTCGACGGTCGGGTTTTCGCCGTCGGGGCTTCGCACGTGCCGTTCTCGATTCAGAGCATTTCGAAGCTGGCGCCGCTGACCGTGGCGATGCACCGTCGGGGTGACGACGTGTGGCAGCGCGTCGGCCGCGAGCCGTCGGGCACCGCGTTCAATTCACTCATTCAGCTCGAACTCGAGCGCGGCGTGCCGCGAAACCCGTTCATCAACGCCGGGGCGTTGGTCACGCTCGACATGGCGCTCGAAGCCGGTTCGCTGCGCGCCGTGTACGAATGGTTCGAGCACGCGGTCGGCCACCCGGTGACGAGCGACCCCGAAGTCGCCCAAGGGGAACGGGCCACGGGCCACCGCAACCGCGCGCTCGCGCACTTCTTGAAGTCGTTCGGCAACCTGACCCACGACGCCGACGTCGTGCTCGACGCGTATTTCGAGTTGTGCGCGCTGCGCCTGTGCTGTGACGAGCTCGCCCGGGCCTGCCTGTTCTTGGCCAACGGGGGCCAGGGGTTCGACGGCCGGGTGTTGTCGACCGCGCGCCAAGCCAAGCGCATCAACGCGGTCATGTTGACGTGCGGCGTCTACGACGAAGCCGGCGACTACGCGTACCGCGTGGGTCTGCCGGCCAAGAGCGGCGTCGGTGGAGGCGTGGTGGCGGTGCTGCCCGGGCACTATTCGGTGGCCGTGTGGTCGCCGGGCCTGAGCGCGCGCGGCAACTCGCTTGCCGGCACCATGGCGCTCGAGCTGTTGACGACCAAGACGAGCATGTCGGTGTTCTGACCGCCCGGGCCCGTCGGCGCCGACCTGAACTGGAGTTTAGCGCCCCGCCGAGTTCAACAGGCTCTCGACGGCCGGCAGCTCGCCCAGGTTCGGCTGCAACACGATTTCGATGCGACGGTTGAGCCCGCGCGATTCCGGCGTGTCGTTGGCGGCGACGGGGTCGAATTCGCCGTAGCCCGCGGCGGCGAGGTTCTGCGGCTGCATGCCCTGCGCCACGAGGTACTTCGTCACCTCGACGGCGCGCCCGACCGACAGCTCCCAATTCGAGGCGAAGCGGTCGGTGTGAATGGGCACGTTGTCGGTGTGGCCGGCGACCAGAAAGTGCCGGTCGGCAATGGTCGACAGCACGTGCGCCACCTCGGTGAGGGCGGCCTGCGCTTCAGGCTTCACGGCGATTCGCCCGGTGTCGAACAGCACGTCGTTGGGCAGCGCAATGAGCATGCGGCCCTCGCGAATGACGACCTTGAGCTTGCCCGCGTCGATCATCGACCGCAGGGTGTCGACGAGCTTGCGAAACGTCGCGGCCAGCGCCTCGGCGTTGGCTTTTTGCTTGCGCAGCTCGTCGAGTCGCTGCTTCGCGTCGTCGAGCGCTCCGGTCAGCTGGCCGCGCTCGCTGGTCAACTTCTCGACGTTCTGCCCGAGCTTCTCGAGGCGCTTTTTGAGCTCGTCGACCAGCGCCGTGTTGTCGTCGAGCCCTTTGCGCAGCTCGTCGCGCTCGGCGGTCATTCGGGCCAGCCGTGCGTCGAGGTCGTGCTTGCGCGCCTCGAGGTCTTTGAGCTGACCCTGCAGCGTGGCCTCGCGGGCGGCCGCCGCGGCGTCGCGGCGCTCACGGTCGGCGGTGAGCTCGGCGACCTTGGCGTTGTAGGTACCGGTGGTCACGCACGCCGAACCGGCGATGAAACACGACAACACGACCCGTTTGACGAACATGCACGGCCTCCTTGGGCGCGCCTGCGCACCGCCAGAGGCTCTCATTAGTTGGTGTTGCAACCATTCGCAACGCCGTCATTCATTTTCGAGCCGCTTGTTCAGTTCATCGGCCAAAAGGCGAAGCACGGCTTTCGCGTCACGCACGTCGGCGGCGGGGCATTTGGTCAACAACCGCGACACGGCGTGTTCGACGGTCGACGGGTCGGGGCGGTCGAGCCGTTGGCCCTTCGCGGTCAGCCCGAGCGCGACCCGGCGGTTGTCGGCGCGGTCGCGGCGGCGGGTCAACAACCCCTTCTTCTCAAGCCGTTGCAGCGCCACCGACACCGTGCCCCGGTCGAGGTGCAGCACGTCGGCCAATTGGCTCGCGGTCATGCCGGGGTATTTGCCGAGACAGCGAACGAACAAGCGCTGCTGCGCGGTGACGCCGAGCGTTCGCTCCATTTGCAGCGACATGCGCTCGAGCGCGTGGTTCACCTGCCAGAGGTGCTGCAAGAAGTCTAACGGCGCAGAAAGGTGAAACTCACGGTCTGGTGCGGTCTTCATGTCGTACGGGCTTTCGAAACGCTCGAGGTGCGGCAGCCGTCTATGGCAACTGGGGGGCCGCTGTCTTCGACTATGCGAATTCTGACCACCGGGGCGACGCGGCGAAGGCGGCGTGAATCAACCCGACGTGCGAGTAGGCCTGCGGGTAGTTGCCCCACATGGTGGCGGTCGTCGGGTCGAAGTCTTCGGCGAGCAGCCCGAGCGGTGAATTGACCTGCTGCACGTTCTTCATGAGCGCGCGGGCTTCTTCGAAGCGCCCCAGCGTCGCGAGCGCTTCGATGAGCCAGAACGTACAGAGCATGAACGCCACCTTGGGCACGCCGAAGCCGTCGTCGGTGCGGTACCGTTTGAGCCACCCGTGGTGCTCGAGTTCGGCGCGCACGACGTCGACGGTCGCGTGCATGCGCGGGTCATCGGGAGGCAACAGCCGCAGCGTCACGGCTTGCAACAGCGCGGCGTCGACCTCGGTGCCCCCGAAATCGGCGGCCAAGCAGCCCTTTTCTTTCACGACCGCTTGCGACAACAGCAGCTCACGAATGCGGTCGGCGGCGGCGGTGAATTCTTGGGTGTCGGCCGGCCGGTGAACCTGGGCGATGCGGGCCATGCGGTCGGCCGCCGCCCAGCACATGACCGAGCTGAACGTCTGGGGCCTCCATTCGGTGCGGTATTCCCAAATGCCGGCATCGGGTTGGCCGGCCACGCTCACGGCTTTTCGGGCGAGCTTCGTCACCAGCTCGAGCACGGGGGGCGTGACCTGTTCACGAAAGCGGGCGTCGAGAAACAGGGGCGCGAGCGCCAACACCATTTCGCCGAAGACGTCGTTCTGCTGGTGAGCGGCCGCGGCGTTACCCAACCGTACGGGCTTGTTGCCCGAAAAGCCGGCCCACGCGTCGAGCGTCTGTTCGGCCAAGTCTGAACGACCGTCGAGACGGTAGAGCGGCGCGAGGTTGAGGCCAGAAGACGACGCCGCCACGTTCAACAGAAAATTCAAGAACTGTTCACGTTCTTCGAATTGCCCCAAGTGCCGAAAGGCGCCGAGCGCGTAGAACGCGTCGCGCAGCCAGCAATAGCGGTAGTCCCACGTGCGGCCCGAGCCGGGGGCTTCGGGTATCGACGTGGTGAGCGCGGCGACAATGGCACCCGTGTCTTCGAAGCAGTGAAGCTTCAAGGCGAGCGCCGAGCGAATGACTTCTTCTTGGTACAGCGGAGGAATGTCGCAGTGCTTGACCCACTGTTGCCAGTAGCGAACGGTTTCTCTCAAAAAGCGGTCGCACAGCGGCGCCAGGGCTTCTTCGACCGGAGCCCCCCACGCGAGCACGAAGTGTTTTCGTTCGGTCAGCGCGAAGGGCTCTCCGTTCAAATACGAAAGCGACGCGTCGGTCGTCAGCCGAACTTCGGCGTCGTAGCCGCGAAACGACAGGTGGTGCGAGCCGGCTTCTTGGGGGGCGGGCGTCTTCGACCAGCCGAGCACCGGTCGACAGGCCACGCGAATGCGGGGCGTGCCGCGGAGCGGTTCGACGATGCGCACGAGCTTGGTCGGGCGAAAGCTGCGGTCGAACTGCACGAAGCGCGGGGCGAAGTCGAGCACGCGAAAAGCCCCTTCGTCAGACTCGAAGCGGGTCTCGAGCACGTTGGTGTTGGGCAGGTAGCGTTGCACGCCCGACGCCCCGTCGGCCGGGCCGATGAGAAAGCCGCCTCCAGTGGCTTCGTCGAGCAATTGACCGAACAGGGGCGGCGAGTCGAACCGAGGCATGCACGACCAAACGACGGTGCCGTCGCGCCGAACCAATGCCGAAATTTGGCAGTTCCCAACCAACCCGAGTTCTTCGAGCTTCATGATTGCGTTTTAGGTCGCATCTGTTTCATATCCAACCATTTCGTGGTATTCGCCGAACATGCGCCGAGTTCGATTCTTCATGCTCTTGCTCGGGGGCCTCGCGCTGCTCGCGACCGTGGGGTACATCGTGTTGTCGCGAACGACCCGGGCTTGGTTCGAACGAGACTTGTCGCTGCGGTCGCAGCTCGCCTTGGCCGCCGCGGGCAAAAGCCTGACGGCGTCGTGGGGTGACGAGAAGCGCTTGGCCGAAATCGTCGAAGACCTCACGCGCGACGAGCGCATCGCCGGGGCGGCGGTCTGCCCCGACGGCGACGGAGGGGTGGTCGCCTCGAGTGCGTACCCCGCGCAATACACCTGCGCGCACATTCACGAACTGATGAAGACCGAGGGGCGAAACAGTGACGGAGCCTGGGTGACGACAAGCGACTTGTCGAGCGGGCCAGTGCATGTCACCGTCATGCAGCTGGCGGGGGTGCCGGGGGTACTCGTGCTGGTGCACGACCTGAATTTTTTGGGTCGCAGAGAAGCGACCACTCGAACGATGTTGTTGGTGGCGTTCTTTTTGCTGGCGGTGGCCGCGTCGGTGGTCACGATTCTCGCCGCGCGCCTCGCCCGCCGCGACTGGACGCGCGAACTCCGCCTCGCGCTCACCGGTGACGCGCCGCAAGAATTTCAGCCGCTGCTTCGAGACGTGCGAAGTCTGGTCGACCGTTTGGCAAAGGAGCGCGAAAGTGAAGGGCGTGGTGGCCCCTGGAGCGCCGATCGACTCAAAACAACGCTCTCGCACCACCTGCACGACGAGCGCGTCGTCATTCTCGCCAACCGAGAACCCTACATTCACGAACGTACCGAAGCGAACGGGGTACGGGTACTGCACCCGGCGAGCGGGCTCGTCACCGCACTCGAACCGGTCATGCGGGCGTGCTCGGGCGTTTGGGTCGCGCACGGCGCTGGCAGCGCCGACCGGGAGACGGTCGACGCGCACGACCGAGTTCGGGTACCTCCGGGCGAAGAGTCGTACCAGGTGCGCCGGGTGTGGCTTACGCCCACTATTACGGGTTCTCGAACGAAGGGTTGTGGCCGCTCTGTCACATCGCCCACAACCGGCCGGTGTTTCGTTCGAGCGACTGGGCTCAATACGAAAAGGTCAACCGCCGCTTCGCTGACGCCGTCTGTGAAGAAGTCGATTCAGACGACCCGATTGTGCTGGTGCAAGACTACCACTTCGCCCTGGCGCCCCGCATGATTCGGGAGCGCTTGCCGAAGGCCACCATTCTTTCGTTCTGGCACATACCCTGGCCGAACGCCGAACGGCTGGGCATTTGCCCTTGGCGCGAAGAGCTCATTTCGGGGTTGCTCGGGTCGAGCATCATGGGCTTTCACACCCAGCAGCACTGCAACAATTTCATCGACTCGGTCGACGCGTACATGGAAAGCCGCATCGACCGTGAGCGGCACGCGGTGGTGCAGGGCCACCGCAGCACGTTGGTCAGGGCCTACCCCATTTCAATTGAATGGCCGGTGCACTGGCTCACAGACGTGGCTCCCGTCGCTCAATGCCGGGCCGAAATTCGAAAAGAACTCGGTCTGGCCGACGACGCGCTGCTGGGCATCGGCATCGACCGGCTCGACTACACCAAAGGCATCGAAGAGCGGTTGGGCGCGGTCGACGAGCTGCTCGCCCGCCACCCCGAGTTTCGCGGGCGCTTCACGTTCGTGCAGCTGGCCGCCCCGAGCCGTACCAAAATACCGCGCTACCGAGACCTCAACGAGCGCATCGAAGCGGTGGCGAACGAAATCAACGCGAAGTGGGCGTCGGGCTCGTACCGCCCCATCGTGTTGTTGCGCCAGCACCACGAGCCGCTCACGGTCTTCAAATACTTTCGCGCGGCCGAGCTGTGTTACGTGAGCAGCCTGCACGACGGCATGAACCTCGTCGCCAAAGAATACGTGGCGGCGCACGACGACGAACTCGGCGTGTTGGTGCTGAGCCAGTTCACCGGCGCCGCCCGCGACCTCACCGAAGCGCTCATTGTCAACCCGTATGATTTGGGAGAAGCCGCCGACGCCATGGCGATAGCGCTGCGAATGCCGCAAGAAGAGCAACGCGAA
>JBGAIY010000605.1:0-3915 GCA_044225205.1 Myxococcaceae bacterium
GCTCACACGCCCCACCCCGGCTCGTCGAAGAGCCGAATCGCCCCCTGCCGCGGGGTGAAACGGTCTGGCGCCACGCCCGCGAACAATTCGACCGTGGAGACGCCATGGGCCAAAGACGTCGCCCCGTGCGAACTGCTCTGAAGCACGCCGGCGAGGGCGACGGCGCCGGCTCTCGCCAAGGGCCCGTCGAACGAGGTCGTCACATAGCAGGCCACGCCCTGGGCCTCGGCTGAGCGAGCGAGTGCGAGCGCCGGCAAGAGCCCACCCAGCGCCATGGGCTTGAGCACCAGAATCTGCGCGGCGGGCACGGGGTAGGCGTCGAGCACGCGCGCGTGCGACCCGGCGACGAGGAGCACTTCGTCGGCGGCGATGGGGCACGTCGGCACGGCCAGGCGAACCCGGCGCAGCGACTCGACGTCACCCGCGGTGACGGGCTGTTCGCACAGCTCGAGGTGGAGGGCGTCGAGCCCACGGAGCGCGGCGCGGGCGGTGCTTTCAGACCACCCGCCGTTGGCGTCGATTCTCAAGCGAACGTTCGGCCCGACCGCTTGGCGAACGGCCAACAAGCGCTGCGCGTCGGCGCTGAGCGACCGCGCCGCCACCTTCACCTTGAGCGTGGTGAAGCCCACCTCGACGGCCTCTTTCGCCGCGCGGGCGAGGTGTTCGGCGTCTTCTCCGTCGATCAACGCGTTCACTTGAATTGACTGGGTTTGCGGCTCACCGAGCAACCGGGTGATCGACACCTTTCGGCGGCGTGACAGGTGTTCGAGCAACGCGCCCTCGAGCGCGCTCTGCGCCGCGGGGGTCTCCTTCAACGTGGCGACCGTGCGGGCGACGTCGTCGACCGAGGTGGGCAGCGCTGACACGGTCACCTGTTCGAGCGCGCGTTGACACGCTTCGAGAGACTCGGTGCCGAGCTGCGGCCACGGCATCGCCTCGCCTCGGCCCACGGCGCCGGCCGTCTCGAACGAGACGCGAAGCCCCCGCCGTTCTGACACGCGCCCGTGCGCGGTCGTGACCGGGGTCTTGAAGGTGAACGAAATGGGTTCAATGGAGAGTTTCATCGCGACAGGCCGATCGCGAAGAGCACGCCGAACACGAGCTGTAACCGAGCCGTGGCTGCCAACGCTTGGTTCAAGACGGCTCCTCGCTCGCGCAACACGAGCTTCGCGGGCGGCAACGCCAACGGGAGCGACAACAGGGGCAGCAACACCCAGGCACTCGCGCGCCCCGAAGCCCACAAGGCGACCGGCACGGCGGCGCTCAACAACACCGTGGCCAGGTACTCGGCCTGCCCGAACCGGGTGCCGAAGCGAACGACGAGGGTGCGCTTGCCCGCTTCGACGTCGGTCTGGGCGTCGCGGGTGTTGTTGACCGCGAGCAGCGCGACGCCGAGCAACCCCACCGGCACGGCAGCGAGCAGCGCCGTCGCGGTGAGCGTGTGGGTCTGAGCGAAGTACGTGCCTCCGACCGCGACGAAGCCGAAGAAGACCAACACGAACAGGTCACCCAGGCCGTGGTACGCGAGCGGGTACGGCCCCCCGGTGTAGGCGTAGCCCGCCAGAATCGACAGGAGACCGATGACGACGATCGGCATGCCCGCGACGCTCACCAGGTAGAGGCCGACGAAGAACGCCGCCGAGAAACACGCGAAGGCGCCCATGAGCACGTGGCGCGGCAACAGCCACCCCTGCTGCGTGGCCCGCGGCGGCCCCAGGCGCTTCGTGGTGTCGGCGCCCTTTTTGAAGTCGTAATAGTCGTTCGCCAAGTTGGTGCCGATTTGAATGAAGAGGGCACCGACGAGCGCCGCGAGCGCGACGGTCGCCGAAAACGCGCCATCGCGAAACGCGAGGGCCGACCCGACCGCCACGGGCACGACGCCCGCGACGAGTGTTTTGGGCCGCGCGGCGAGCGCCCAGACCTTCAATTGCATGACAGCTCCACGGCGCGGGGTTCGTGCGTCCAATGGGCGGCGAGAAAGGCCCGAATTTCGGCGGCGTAGGCCCGGGGGGCTTCGAGGTGCGGGGCGTGGCCGACGCCGCGAATCGTGGCCCGCCAGGCGAGCGGCAATTCGGCCGACATGAGGCGCGCCGCCCGGGTGTATTTTTCGTCAGTCGAACCGCTGAGCAACAACGTGGGCACGTGCATGGTCGGCAGCGCGGGCCAGAAATCGGGTTGAACGCCCTGCCCCAGACACCGCAACGCGCCGGCGAGACCCTCGCGCGTGTGCGCCGAACGTCGCGACCGCAGGGCGGCTTGCTCGGCTTCGGGCAGAGCGCGCAGGCCGTCGAACAACGGCAAGCGTTCCCAACGGGCGACGAACGGCTCGACGCCGTGCTCGACGAGCAGCTTGGCGAGCGCTTCGTCGGCCTGCCGGCGCCGCGAACGCGCGTGCCGCTGACGAAGGCCGGGCGAACCGCTCTCGAGCACCAATTTCGACACGAGGTGGGGGTGCTGAATCGCCAGGCCGAGCGCGACCCGGGCCCCTTGCGAATAGCCGATGACGACGTGCGGCCCACCCACCGACTCGGCCAGCGCGTCGACCGTCTCGAGAAACCCAGCAGTGCCCGACTGCCGCGGCAGCGGCGCGTCGAGGTGCCCCGGCAAGTCGACGCAGGCGGCGGTGAGCACGTCGCCGAGCAACGGTTCGAGGTGTGAAAAGGCGTCGTGGCTGCCGGTGAACCCGTGCAGAAAGAGCGCTTTGACCGGGCCGCGGCCCCACGTGAACATTGGGAGTTTCACGACAGGCCCTCCGTGAGCGCGTTGAACAGAGCGCGGTGGTGGTCGACGTTGGCGCGCCGGTCGGTTCGCACTTCAATGAGGTGCAGCCCGCCGCCGGTCGCGACCTGCACGGCCCGCTCGAAGTCGGCGTGCGTCGCGGGCCGGTGCAAGGTGGCCTCGGCCAGCGCCGCGACGTGCGAGAGGTCGATGCCATGGGGCGTGCCGAACAAGCCCTCGAAGTGGGCCGTCTTGTCGGCGACGGGTAAAAACTGAAAAATGCCTCCGCCGTCGTTGTTGACGACGACGACGACGAGCGAGAGCCGGTGTCGCTTGGCGACCACCCACGCCGAGAGGTCATGCAGCAACGCCACGTCGCCGATGAGCAGCGCGGTCGGTGTCTTCGAGCCCGCGGCGACTCCGAGCGCGGTCGACATGACCCCGTCGATGCCGTTGAGCCCTCGGTTCGAAAACACCCGCGGCGCTTTGGCCGAAGTCGAGGCGAACGCGTCAACGTCGCGAATGGGCATGCTGCTCGAGACGACCAGCGACGAGCGCGCCGGCAGCTGCGCGACGAGGGCCCGCGCGACCAACGGCTCGGTCAGCTCAAGCTGGGCCCCAAGACGGTTCATTCGGGCCTCGATGGCGTGCTGCAGCTCGAGGTACCGGTTGCGAAATGACAGGTCACGCGCGGGGGCGTCGGGGCCGGGCATCAACGCACGACACGCGCTGACGGCCGAGCCCAGGTACAGCGCCGCCGCCCGGTGCGACGGGTCGAACAAGCGGTCGTCGTCGCAAAACGTGAATGTTTTCGCGCCCGAAGCATCGAGCCACTGCTGGGGAAACTTCGAGGTGAGCCCTCCACCGAAGCGCAGCACGAGGTCGGGCTTGATCGACTGGGCGAGCGCCGGCTGGCGCACCACGGCGTCGTACCAGGTAAATGCCTGCTCACCGAAGCCGTAGCGCGCATTCGACGCGGCTTCGGCCCACACGGGGTAGCCGAGGCGTGCCCCCAGCGCATGCACGGCGGCGCCAAAGCCGTCGTCGGCTTCGCGGGGCCCACAGACGATGAGGCCTCGTGCCGAGCGGTCGATGGCGGCGCTGACCTCGCGAAGGTCGGCCGGTTCGAACCGGGCCGCGGCGCGGCGAAGCGTCGGCGCGCTGGAGCCGGCGACCGGGCCGGGCCGACCGTCGGGC
>JBGAIY010000606.1:0-3878 GCA_044225205.1 Myxococcaceae bacterium
CCATCGAAAAACGAATGACCACCGTCGCTGAAGCCGCCAGCGGGGTCAGTGCCGCCGCCAGCGTCAACGCGGTGATGAACGAACGTGCTGTCATGTGACCAAGCTCCGAGCAAGTTCTCGGCGGAGGCCCCACCACCGGGAATTGACTGCACTCTACCCAGAACGCGCTGGTAGAGTGGGTGTCGTGTCAGGCCGCGTCGTGTTTTTCGTTCAGACCGCCGGGTACGAGGCCGCGTGGCAGGCCACGTCTTTGGGCCTCACCGCCGTCGCCATGGGCGACGAAGTCGTTTTCGTGCTCGCTTTTGACGCACTGCGCGCGGTGGCCAACGGCACGTTCGGCAAGCCATTGACCGAGCGGCAGGCCAGCGAAGTGACGCGCAGCCAGGGCCTCGGTGCCCCCAGCCCGACCAGCATGCTCGAAGACGCCCGCCAGCTCGGAGCACGGGTCGTCGCCTGCGACACGACCGTGAAGTTGTGCGGCTTGGTGCCCGCCGAACTCGAGCAGTCGGGGTCGCTCGACGAAGTCATGGGCCTGCCGTCGATTTGGCGCCTCACCGAAGGCGCCCAGGTCATTTCGTTCTAGCAGGCACGTTCAGCCCGTCAGAGCGTGGTGACGATTCGCACTTGCACGTTGATCGGCTTCGCGCTGATGGCGGCTTTGAGCTTGTCGCAGGTCGCCCCTTGAAAGACGACCTTGCCGTTCTGGTACTTCCACGTGTCGTTGCCCTCGGGCTGGTTCACCCCGTCGAGAATCACCGCGAGGTACGACGAGTTGTCGGGTTGGGCCTCGAGGTTCACCTCGCAAATGTCGGTGCCGCCGATGATGGCCGAAATGTTCGCCAAGGCCGCGCTCAGCTCGCTCGCGTTGGTGGCTTGGTAGAATTTCTTCTCGCACACCGTGCCCAGGCACTTGTTGCCCGACCCACATTCGGCGTCGGTGCCGTTGGGGCAGGTTCGCGCGAACCCGCCGGCTTCAGCCATGGCATTGAGAATGTCGGGCGCGTTCGCCTGGTCGGGGCCAGGCGAGGTGCCAATGCCGAACCCAACCACGATGGTCTGTATGTTCTTGCCGCGCAGCTCTTTGACCGCGTCGACGACGCCCGACCGGTCGAGGCAACCGAGGGTACAAAACGTCATCGTACAGGACGATGTCGTGCATTGGCACGCGCTCGCGTTCGCACACGTGTTCGGGTTCTGCGGGTTGCAGTTCGGCACGCCGTCGGTCAGCAGCAAAACGAAGTCGAGGCGGTTGTCGTTGTTGTCGTTGAGCCCCGGCACCGTGCCCACGAACCGCAGCGACGGGTTCGTCGGCGTACCGCCCTTGACCTGCATCGCGGCGATCTTGGTGTTGATCGCGATGGCGTTCATTTGGCTCGCCATGTCTGAAGCCGCGTCGTCGGCGCCGCTCGGCGCCGGCAGGTCAACACCGTCGGCCGTCGACGCCGTGGCCCCACACAAGTTGCCGCCCGACGTGTCGGGGAAAAAGGCGACCCCCATGCGCGCGACCGTGCCCGAACTCGTCAGAAACGTGTTCATCGCCGATTTGAGTTCACTCTTTCGGGTCGCACAGCTGTCGGGGCAGGCCGAGGTCGACGGGCCGCACGTGCCACAGGTCGGCCCCACCGGTATCACCGGGCTCTCCATTGACCCCGAGCGGTCGACCAGAATCATCATGTTCGGCTTGAGTTTTCGCTTGCCGACTTCACGGCTCTGCGTGGTTTGCGAGATCGCCAACGGCTGAACCTGCTCGAAGTCGTAGGTCTGACAAGCCGCCAACACCATGGCGGTCACAGCGAGAGTGCGCTTCATGCCGCCACCCTACCACCGCGTCGGCAAGAATCATCAGGCCGATCAACCTCTTGACCACTCGAGGTCACATGAGCGCGGCCGAGACGTGCGACAAGGTGCGACACACCCTGGCGCGCCGGTCGACCCGAACAGAATTCGCGCGGTTGCACCCCGTCAGGGCTATAGCTCGTATGACGATGAAACTCGTGGTGCTCTCGCGCTCGCGCAACATACCGTCGACCAAGCGCTTGATCGACGCCGCCAAGGGCCGGGGCCACGACGTTCGAGTGCTCAACCCGGTCGACGTTGAGTTGCACCTCGACGGCCGCAAAGTCGAACTGCTCCACCGACGTCGAAAGCTCGGGCGGGTCGACGTCGTCATACCGCGCATCGCCGCGTCGATCGCGACCTACGGCTTGCCGGTCGTCGACCAGTTCGAAACCCGAGGCGCGCGCATGCTCAACACCGCCCGCGCCATCGGCCAGTCGAGAAACCCGGCCCGGTGTTTACAAGCGCTCGCGTCGAACGGCCTCGCGATACCCGCCACCGTCATGGCCAGAGACACCAAAGAGCTCATGGCCATGGTCGAATTGGTGGGCGGCGTGCCCGTGCTGGTCAAGTTGCTCCAGGGGTCTGAACGCCGCGGGCTCATGATTTGCGAGTCAGAACAGTCGCTCGAGGCCGCCCTCGAAGCGGTGCTCGGCTTGGGTCACAACATCGTGATGCAAGAATATGTGAAGCGCGCGGGCCGCGACGTGCGCGTGTTTGTCGTCGGGGGCCGCGCGGTCGCCGCCGTCACCCGGGTGCCGAAGGCCGGCCGCCTGTCACGCACGCTCTCTCGCATTGCCCGGCTCGAAGCGCTCACGCCGTCTGACGAAGTCAGGTCGAGCGCCGAGCGCGCCGCCACCATTTGCGGCCTCGAAGTCTGCGCCGTCGACCTGCTCGAAGTGAAGAAGGGCCCCCCGAAAGTGTTCGAGGTCAATGCGTCGCCCTCGCTGCCTGAAATGGAGCAAGCGACCGGTGTCGACTTGGCCCTAGCCATCATTTCGCGCGCCGAAGAGGTCGCGCTCAGCACGTGAAACGTGAGAAGGTCGAAACTGCAATGAAGAAACTGGTTTCTCTTTTGTTCTTGAGCCTCACGGTCTGCGCCAAGGCGCTGGCCGACCCCGACATCACCTCGATGTACGACGTCAGCACCGAAGGCACGAGCGCGTCGGTCAAGGCGGGCGAAAAGGGCAAAGTCGTCATTTCGATTCACGCCAAGAACGGCGCCCATGTGTCTGACGAGGCGCCCCTGCGCATCGAGCTGTCGAGCAAAGAATCGAAGCTCGACAAAGAGAAGGTCACCCTGGCCGACTCGCTGAACAAGAAAGACAAAGAGGCCAAGGTGTACCCCGACCCTCGGTTCGAAATTGGTTTCACCCCGGCGACGCAAGGCAAGACCACCGTCGACGCCCGCATGACGTTCTTCATTTGCACCGAGTCGCTGTGCTCGCGGCAAACCAAGAAGCTCACTTTGCCGGTAGACGTCAATTGAAGCGCCCTGACCGAAGAAGCCCGCCCCGCGGTGGCCGCTCGGGCCCTCCGCCCGCTGGTGGCAAAGGTCGTTTTGCCAGCCGTTCGCTGCGCGACGCCGACCGCGACCGCCGAGACGGTGGTCGCCGCGACGCGCCTCCCCGGCGAGAATTCGAGTCGCGCGACCGGCGTGACGACCGCCGCCCGCCCCCGAGCGACCGACGAAACGACCCCCGCCACGCCGACGCCGCCCGGCCCACGGCGTCTGACGACGGGCGCTACATTTGGGGCGTCAACCCGGTGCTCGAAGCCCTGCGCGCCAACCCCGACCGCATCGAGCGAGTGCTCATGCACGACGGCGGGCTCACTCCAAAGTTGGCGGGCGAGGTGTTCTCCCGCGTGCGCGACGCCGGCCTGCGCCTCGACAAAGTCGACCGCGACCGGCTCGCTTCACTCACCAATGGCGGCGTGCACCAAGGCCTCGCCGCCGAAGTTCGCCAGTTCGACTACCTCGAACTCGAACAACTCATTCGCTTGTCGCGCGGCACCCAGCGCGCCCCCCTCATCGTCGTGCT
>JBGAIY010000029.1:0-32290 GCA_044225205.1 Myxococcaceae bacterium
ACCGTCGGCGCTTGGGTAAATTCGAGGTCCTGTGTCGCCTGTCTACGGGCGGCATGAGCGAGATTTTTCTCGCGACCCAGTCGGGTTTGGCCGGTTTCAACAAGTTGGTCGTGCTGAAGACCATTCTGCCCGACATTGGCGGCGAAGAAGACTTCGTCAGAATGTTCCTCGACGAGGCGCGAACGACGGCCGCCTTCAACCACCCGAACATTGCCCAAGTCTACGAGCTCGACGTTGCCGACGGGCAGCTCTTCATGGCCATGGAGTTCGTTCAGGGCTGCACCCTGGTCGAAATGGCCCGTGCATGCCGCCTGGCGAAAGTGCCCATACCGGTCGGCTTCACGCTGCAAGCCGTGCGCGACACGGCGTTGGTGCTCCACTACGCGCACAACTTCACCGACCCCCGCGGCCGCCGGCAAATCGTCATTCACCGCGACGTCGCTGAAAAGAACATCATGGTGACGTACGAGGGCGTCACGAAGCTGCTCGACTTCGGCATCGCCAAGGCGCTCGGCCGGGCGAACCGAACCAGCGTCGGCATGGTGAAAGGCACGAGCGGCTACATGTCGCCCGAGCAAATTCGCGGTGAGCCGCTCGACGGGCGCAGCGACATTTTCGCCCTGGGCGTGGTGTTGCACGAGTGCCTCACCGGCATGAGGCTCTTTCACGGCAAAAAGCCCGAAGACGGCATGCTGGCGGCGCTGAAAGAAACGGTCGCGCCACCGTCGAAGCTCAATTCTGAAGTCTCACCCGAAGTCGACGCGGTGGTGATGCGCTCGCTCGCGCGCAACCGCGAAGAACGGTTCGCGACCGCGCTCGAAATGGCCCGCGCCATCGAACGGGCGGCCCCCGGAGGCATTTGGCACCCCGAGCAAACCGCCGAGCTCGTCACGAAACACTTCGTCGAGCGCCGTGAAGAGACCCGTCGGTTGCTCGAAGGCACCAGCTACGGCCGGGAGTCGACGGGTGAAATGCGCATCGACAGCCTGATGGCGAAGGTCAAGGCCAGCCAGTCGTTGCCCGACCTGCCCCGCGTCGGCCCGGCAGAACTGCTCCCCACGCCCGCGCCCGCCATTCCTCCGGTCTCGTCTCCGACGCCCACGCCGCAGGTCCCTTCGAGGGCGAGCAGCACCCCGAACGCCCTCCCGAAACCCGCGGTCTCTGCACCTTCGGCGGCACCGGTACCCGTGCCCTCGTCGCCTTCTCAGGCCAAACGCGCCGACGCCATTGGCCGCGCCGGAGAGCAAGTCAGCACCGCTCCCGCCCGCCCGAAGGTGCTCAAAGAAGACCCCAAGCCCATCAACCTCCCGGGGCCGCACCCGAGCGCGGGTCGCCCGCCCACCCCGTCGTCGTTCAACGACTTCAACGACGACGATTCTGAAGCGAAGACGATACCGGCCGCGGCCCTGCCCGATGACATCAAGGCGCTGCGTCAGCAGTTGCAAGAGCGCCGCGCGGCTGAGCTGGCGAAGCAGGCGGCCGAGAAAGCGGGCGAGAAACCCCGCAACACCGAGCCGGGCGTCGTGCCCGCGTTTTCACCGGCCGCGGCCTCGCCTTCGCGGCAGCCCGTCAAGGCCACTCCCGACAAGCCGGCTCCGGCGCATGCCCCCGTCAAAGCGCGCACTCCCGACAAACCAGCCACCGCGCACACGCCGCTTTCTGAAGCGTCGATGTTCCCCTCCGGTGAAGAGCAGAGCGTCACCACGCGTGGCGACGAAGCGCCCGACCCGAACGACTTCGAAGACGACGGGCTGACCAACGTCGCGCAGCCCGAGTGGCAAGCCACGTCAGAAGAGCGACCGGCCGTCACCCGAAAATCGAGCCGAGCCAGCCAACAGCGCGGCATTCTCATTGCCATCATCGTGGTGTCGCTGCTCATCGCCGCGGCGTGCGTGGTGATGTTCGCCTTCGACTTGTTGCCCAACGATGTGCCCAAAAACATGAGCACGCCTGGGCAAACCGGGGTGCCCGCGCCCGTGCCGGCTCCCAAAGCGCCCCGCTGAACACGCTTTTTTTCAACGTTCAGTTCGACGCGTTGCCAGGCAAAGCCGGGTCGACTTCTTCGCGGTGGTCGTGGGTGGCTCCACCGAACGTGCCGACCCACGGGGCCCTGGGCACCACGATGCTGGGCAACGGCACCGAAAAGAAAGCGGCCGAGCTCGCCGCGAAAGGCGGGTCGCATTTGTTGCAGCCAGGTTGGCCCGAGTCGTCGAGCGCTCCGGCCATGACGCCCATGCTGCCGTTGGCAATTTCGAACAGCTGAGGGGGCGTGCGAGCGCCGGGCCCGAAGTTCACTGGGCAGTTGAACGCTTCGCTGCCGTCGTGAACGCGAATCGCGTGCAACCAGGCTTCTGCGGTGGTCGCGTCTTGGGTGAAGGTGAGCGCCACGGTTTCGGTGCCGCGCGACGTTTGCCACCCCGCCAGGCGCAGCTGATCAGACCAGAAGCGGGTCGAGCCGGCCAGCTGGTGCGACCACGAGAGCGACGGTTGCCCCGCTTCGTACCCCATGAGCGTGGTTTGACCCGTCACCGGGGCCGCCAAGAACCGAGAGTCAGACACGACGATGCGGCCCAAGGTCTGTGGCACGGCGAACGCGGGTTCTCCCGTGGCGGCGGTGCGAACGACTTCACCATTTTCGGGGTACAGCAACCCTCGCGCGACGGCCAGCTCGCCGCCCTCGAAGCTCGAGTCGGTCACTTTCCACCGAAAGATGCCGTCGCGGGTATAGCTGAGCAACAACGTCGGCTTGCCTGGCTTGAGGGGCGCTTGCTGGCTCAACGTGGGGCTGAACGCCAAGAAGAGGTTGCCGACCGCGTCGGAGGCGGCGCCGTACGGGTGCGGGTGGTTGCACACGTCGATGAGCGGGTCGACGACGGGTGTCGCCGTCACCAGTTGGCCTTGCGCGTTGAGCACCACCAAGAAGTACGAGCGGCACTGGCTGTTCACGCCGTGGAGCGGGTAGGCCTCGAAGAGCGCCGCCAACCGGTCGCTCGCTTGCACGACCAACCGAGCCAAGAACATCGTCGACGTCTGTTGAACGAAGTCGGGTTTGCCGACCCGAATGTCGAACGACCATTGCGACGCGCCGGTCGCCAAGTCCATCGCGGTGACGCGGCCGTTCGGAGCGGCGGGGTAGTCGGCGCACACCAACCGAGTGCCCCAAATGATGCAACGCCGCGAGTTGCCCAAAGGCGCGTCGTGGGGTTCAGCGGTGTTGGCCCTCAGCTTCGCCGGAGCGCTGAAGAAGCTCGACAAGGTCATGGCCCCGTTGGGTTCCATCACGAAGTCGTGCAGCTTGGTATCGCCCGAGCCGGCATCGGCTGGGTCGACCGGCAGGCTGTCGTAACGCCACGTGGGTGAGAGCGTGGTCACCGGGCTCGAGCGCACGCAGTCGTTGCCGACGCACCGGCCTTCTCCCTGGCAGGGCGAGGCCTCGGCGCAGACGTAGCCGTCGGGCGGGTTGCGAATGGTGCATTCACCGGTGATGCACACTTGGGCTTCGATGCAGGTCTGCTTGGGGCCACACGTCGTGCCGTCTTCGGCCGGTACCATTTCGCAGCCCGTGGCGGGGTTGCACGCGCCGATCAAGCACTTGCCGTCACCGGGGCAGGGTGGGCGGGGCAAGAACTCACACCCCGTGGTCGAATTGCACACGTCGACCGTGCAGGCATTGCCGTCGTCGCAGGCGCGCTCTTGGCCGATGCACCGGCCGACCAGACACTGCGCGTTGACGATGCAGGCGCTGTCGGCCTGGCAGGGGGCGCCATCGCTCACCGGGGTCTCATCGCAGGTACCCGCCACGGTATTGAACTTCGACGTCACACAGGGCCCGCTGGGCACGCAGGGAGGCAACGCCAGACCTGTCACCGACAAGGTGATGGTCGGCTCGACCCCTTTGACCCCCAGTACCCGGGTGACGGGCCCGGTGGCCGCCAACGACACCCTCACGGTGACGACGGTTTCTCCGGGTGGCAGCGAGACCGGCCAATCGGCGGTGAACGGCCCGGGGTTTCCCTGCCATTCGACTGAAGAAAGCGTCGCCCGACCTTCATTGACGACCGACAAGGTTCGCACGTGCACATCGCCGTCGGCGTAGATGTTGCCGAAGTTCAAGACCTCGGGTTCGAAGCGCAGGCTGACCTTGGCGGTCGACAAGTCTGGCTTGCGACACCCCGCTCCCAGCACCAGAGCCAACACCAACAGGCCCAGGGCCACCGAACGGGGCGTGCTCACCATCGCGAATACTCCCACGGTTTGCGGGGCTGGGCCCAGGTCGACGGTTACGACTGTTGAGAAGAAAGTAATTCTAAGCAGTGGCAGTCGTAGTGGGCGAAAACATGTGGAGAACCTCGAAAGAAGAACAATTTCATAAGGTTTGTATTTCTGGGCCTGTGGAAGAGTGCCTGGGTTTTCCGCATGAACCCACATGTGGTGAAAGCGGTGCTCACTTGCGCACACCCCTTGGGTGCTTTTCGGGCCGTCTTCCACAGCACTCACACAGCGTTGTCGACAGCTTCGCTATAACGGTGAACGCCTCATGCCCGCGGGTTTTCTCGGTGAAAAGGTCGGCCGTTACGAGTTGCTTGCCCAGCTGACCGCGGGCGGCATGTCGCAGTTGTTTTTGGGGGCGACGACGGGGCCGGGCGGCTTTCGCAAGTACGTCGTCATCAAGCGAATTTTGCCTGACTCGGCGAGCGACGAGAACTTCGTGTCGATGTTTCTCGACGAGGCGCGAATCACCGCGAGTTTCTCGCACCCCAACATCGCCCACGTGTTCGAGTTGGGCGAAGACCACGGCGGCTTCTACGTCGCCATGGAGTTCATTTCGGGGGCGAACCTCAACGACGTATTCGATGCGTGCGCGCTCAAACAGCGGGTGCTGCCGTTGGGGTTTTCGGCGTCGGCCCTCCACGACTGCGCGCTCGCGTTGCACTACGCCCACACCTTTCGCACCGCCGCCGGAGACGACGCCGGCGTCATTCACCGCGATGTCGCCCAGAAGAACATCATGGTGACGTACGACGGGCAGGTGAAACTGCTCGACTTCGGGGTCGCCAAGGCCCGAAACGCGTTGGCCAGCACGAAAGCGGGCACGGTGAAGGGCACCGCCGGGTACATGTCTCCCGAACAAGTGCGGGGCGGGCCGCTCGACGGCCGCAGCGACGTGTTCTCACTCGGCATCGTGCTGTGGGAAATGACGACCGGCCGAAGGCTCTTTTCAGCCAACACCGAAGTCGAAGAAATGCGGCTCATTTTGTCGGGGCCCATTCAGTCGTCACGAGAATGCGCGGAGTGGATACCGGAGCCGCTCGAAGCGGTGACGATGCGCGCTTTGGCCCGTGACCGCGACGACCGGTACCCCAACGCGAAAGAGTTTGCCCGCGCGCTCAGCAGCGAGTGCGGCGACTTGTTGTTCGACGTCGACGCGCGGTCGGCTTTCATGCGTGAGCTGTTCACCGAGCGCGTGGAGGCGACCCGCTCGCTGTTTGAAGCAGCCGACCAGCCCAAGCGCCCCGAGCTGCTGCGCGAAGCACTCCAAGGCTTAGAAGACCTGGGCCTCGCCGTGGCCGCCGACGCACCGCCGCGCAAGCGAAGAAAGGGGCTCGTCGACCCCGGCGCGGCCAACGACGAGGCCATCGACCGGGCGCTCAAGGTCGACCGGCAGGCCCGCCGGCGCAAGCGCGCGGTGACGCAGTTGGTGTTTGCCGGAGCGCTCACCGTCACCGGCGCGCTGGCAGTCGCGGTGGCGGCCAAACATTTCGCGACGCGCCCTCCGGCGGCGGCCCTGCCCGCCCCGGTGCCCGAGCCGACCCTCGCCGATTCTGAGCCCGCGCTGCCAGGGGTACCGCGGCTCCAAGCCTTCGAAAAAAATGACGATTCGGTCGACCCTGCGCCGGCGCCGGCTCCGAAACAGAATACCAAGCGCAGCGGCAGCGGCGACGTGACGTTGGCGCTCTTTCCCGAGGCGAGTGTGTTTCGGGGCACCGAGAAGCTGGGGGCGGGCCACCTGGTGAGCTTCGCGTTGCCCGCGGGCACCCACCGCTTGACGGTGGTCGGCGCCGACGGCGTGCGCCGCGTGCTGCCGCTCACCGTGCAGAGTGGCAAGAACAAGCCGCAGCGCTTTCGGCTCGAAGACTTGCCGTCGAAATGACAGCAAAAAGCCGAACCCTGGGTTTGCCAAGGTTCGGCTTTTGGGTTCGCCAGCTTACTTCTTCAGCGCTTCTTCGACGTACTTCACGCCATTGGAGCTGATGACGACGCCGCTCTTCGAGCGGGTCGAAAAGCCTTTGTGTTCGCGCAAGGCCTTGGCGGCGTTCGGAGCGGCGAACTTGATGCCGTGTTGCGCCCAGAACTTCGAAGTGACGCCCGAGCTTACGTCGCTGCTCTTGGCTCCGCGGGCCAGGTAGAGCGGTATCAGCGCGCGCAACAGCTGGTCTTTCTTCTTACCGGCTTTGACGACCGCGGCCTTCTTGGGGTGCGAGTCGAGCGCTTGGGCGAGCGTGCCCAACACGTCTTCTGACTTCTTGGCCATGGGCGCGGCCGCTTTGGCGACCTTGGCGGCAGCCTTGGTCTTGGCGCTCTTCTTCACCGGGGCGACCTTCGCCATTGGCACCGAGACGGCGGCGGCTTTCTTCGCCACCGGCTTCATTTCGGCCTTCATTGGCGCGGCGCCAATGCCGAGCGCGTGTTTGAATTCGTTGAATTTCTTTTCGATGAATTCTTCGATGCCGTGAATCTCGAAAAAGCCCTTGGTCGCCTTGCTCGCTTTGAACATGTGCTGTCTCCTGCGTTTGAAGTGGTGAATCAGAGATCTGAAGCTCGTTCCTATCGCTAAAAACGCATTTGAGGCCGAAAAATCGGCCTCGCGTCAACTTCGCAAAACAGAAGTCACCAGTCGGGTACGGTGTGGGTGTGCTCGCCCTGACCTTGATCTTGATCGGAGCAACCCCCGCTCCTCGAGTGATGCCCGACTCGGAACTGATCAACTTCGTGCCCCGAATTGATCGAACTCAAGACGCTTTGCCTTTTTTTACCGCCGCTGGAACCCGGGTTTCTTTGTTGCGGCCGGAGGCTTGGCGAGACTTCACGAACCCCCTCGTCGCTTTCGACCCGACCAGCAAAGACTCGCTTTCGGCGTCGGGCGTCGACCCCGCGGGGAGCCTGACCGTGTCTCGCCGAGGAGACCTGGAGGTCTCGTGCTTGACCTTGAGCGACGTCAAAGCGTTCGAAGCGGCGAGCGAAGTGAAGCTCAAGAGCGTGGGCACCGTGACTCGCAAAAACGACGGCGGCGCCGCGGTGGTCAGTTCGAAAGATCAACTGGGCCGGGTGATGCTCGCGTACGCCCTCAAAGGCCGGGTCGCTTGCGCGGCGACCAACCACGGCTTCACGCTCGAAAAAGTGCTGCCCGAGCTCGCGAAGCTCGTCACCCAAGCGCCGAAGCCTCCGGCCCAGGCGCTCATGGGCGAAGTACAGCCGGGCGTCTTGACCACCGTGGTGCCGCAGTCGCGCGCGCCGTTCGCCGCGTCGCTGTCGACCAAGGGGCTCACCGCCACCGTCGACGCGGCCGCCGCGGGCCTGATGAGCGGGCTCGTCTCGAAGGTGGGCAACTCACCGTTCGCCGAAGCGACGCCCAGCGGGCTCGCGGTCGTTCGCCTGCGCTTCAACAAGTCGCAGCTGCCGCAAGTCATTGAAGAAATGGCGCGGAGGTGGCCGCTCGGCCGCCAGCTCGCCGAGCCCGCCAACGCCATTGCGTCGCTCCTCACCGGCAACGTGCTGCTGTTCGTTCACCGAATCGAAGTGACGAATGGCCTGGGCACCGACGAATTGCGGTTTCGCGCGGTGAAGTTGGTGTTGCTCGCCGAGACCGTCGACGGAGGCGCGGCGCAAACGAAGCTGAGCGCGCTCAACCAAAAGCAGCTGAGCCTGCGCAAAACGTGGCTCGTCGGCACGTCGGGCAACGTCGCTTACCTCTACAACGACGAGAGCGCGCTCAACGCGGCGCTGGCGGCCGTGCCGCTCGTTTCGACCAAACAACAGCACGCGCTCGAAGCGCTGTTCGACCCGGCGCTCGTCGCCAAGGGTCTGGGGCAAGTGCCCTTGCTCGACGCCGTGCAAAACCCCGCGCTCGCCGGCTTGCTCGCGGCGGGCACTGAACTCGGCCCGCTGCTGGTGGCCTCTGAGTCGGTCACCGGCTGGGTCGACCCCAGCGCCAACGGCCACCACCGGGCCCAATTCACCTGGTCTTTGCGGGCCGACAAGTTCACGAAGCCGGCCGCTCCCACGCCGGCCCCCACACCCGATGCGGGGCAAGACGGGCCGTGACGAGGGTGTAGGTGTGTGGCGCACGCGTGTGAACTGTGACGGTTACGGCCGCCGACCCACAACGCTCTAGAGGCGGCGTGAAGAGGCGCTGTAAGACCTCGGCCGTGACGGGTGAAACCGAAGTACCGGCCGAAGCGCTGTTGTCGTCGACGCCGTCGTTTTCGTGGCGGCGGTTGGCGAAGGTCGTCAGCCGCGAAGTGGTGACGTTTCTCCCCGCGTGGATGTACCTCGTCTACGGCTGCTTGCTGCTCAACGCCGAGCTGACCAACGTGAGCCCACCGCGCTACGACTTGGTGCCGACCGTCGTCTTTCCACTCGCGGTGTTTTTGCTGTTCAGCGCCGCCCGCGCGTTTGGCTTGAGCGAAGTGCGTGCGCGGCGCCGCTTCTTTTTTTCGACGGCCGCGGTCACGGTGGTTTTGCCGGTGTTGAACTTGTCGTACCACCAGCCCTCGCCTTTGACGCGCGAGCAGCTGCTCGTCGTTTACGAATATTCGAACTTCGTCTGGGCGGCGTTGTTGGTGTGGCACGCGTGGCGTCACGAGCGCTCGCACCTGGTGCTCTTCTTCGGCGTCGGGTTGCTCTACGGCATGCTGCTCGAGAACGGCGGCATCGTGATGGGCTTTTTTCACGAGACGAATTTGACGCGCACCCAGCTCAAGCCTTTCGTCGCGCCGGTGGCGACCATGGTGGGGTGGTCGGTGGTGCTCTACATGGCCACCTTCGTCGTGTGGAAAGTGAGACTGTGGTGGCCGACGCTGCGACGCTCGACGTTGGCGTCGGCGCTGCTGGTGGGTGTGTTCGCGGTGATGCTCGACTTTCAAATCGACCCCATTGCCACCGCGACCGGGTGTTGGGTGTGGCACAGCTCGCTGCCGCCGTGGTTTTACGGCGTGCCCTTGGTGAACTTCGTGGCGTGGGTGTCGGCGTTGGCGCCCTTCGCGTACGTGATGTTTCGCATTCAAGAGCGGGCTGGCGTGGGTGACGGTGCGCCGTGGCCGCGGGCGCAACTTCGCGAGGCGTTGCTGTGGGTACCCGGCGCGGCCGTGCTGGCCCTGGTGGTTTTCTTGTCGGCCACGTTCGTGGGTGAAGGTGTCGAAGGCCCCAGCTTTGCCATCTTGAGCCGCTTCGTCGCGAATGCGTTGGGTCTCGGTTCGTGATGTTGGCGTCATGGGCCGTGGTGGCGGCGTTGGCCGCGTCGTCTGGGGCGCAGTGGCTTGGCCCCAAGCCCAAGCCACCGGCCGAAGTGAAGCGGGTCGTCACCGTCGCCCCGTCGCTGACGGAAACGGTGGTGGCACTGGGCGCCGTCGAACGCCTGGTGGGCGTGAGCCGCTTCGACGAGCAGGCCGAGGTCGCGGCGCTGCCCCGAGTCGGCGGCTTCAGCGACCCCGGCGTCGAAACCATTCTCGCGCTCAAGCCTGACCTGGTGGTGGTGCAGAAGGGGCCCGGCAATCAAAAACCCATCGAACAGCTCGCCTCGCTGGGAGTGCCGGTGTTGGCGCTGCCGCTCACCTCGGTCACCGACGTGCTCGACGCGATGACCGAGCTGGGGGCGGTGCTGGGTCGCGAAGAAGCGGCGGCGAAGGTGGTGAGCGACTTTCAGTCGACGCGGCAGCGGGTGCGTGACGCCGCCAAAGCACGAAAGACGTCGCCGACGGTGCTGTTGGTGTACGGCTTCAACCCGCTGGTGGTGGCGGGCCCAGGCAGCTTCGCGCACGAGTTGTTGGTCGACTGCGGTCTGCGCAACGCCGCCGACCGAGCGCCGACACCGTACCCGACGTATTCGCTCGAGCGCGCGCTCAAGCTCACGCCTGACCTCATCATCGACGCGGCTGACACGTCGACCGGCCGAGACGAAGTGAAGCGCCTGGGGCCGATGCAAAAGGCGCGGTGGGTGACCTTGCCGTCGAAAGACCTGCTGCACCCCGGGCCCGCCCTCGCGCGTGGGCTCGAGGGCCTGTCGAACCTCCTTTTCCCTCCAACGGCTCCCAAGTAGGCGCGCAAAGTCGCCCACTCCAGGGTGATGGGCGAACCCCACAGGTTGGTGCGTGGCCGCTCCAGACTGGAGGGCCAGGTCGAGCAGATCCGCGCAGATGGGGGCGGCACGAGCCGTGCTCTGGTGTACCGCATGCGATCACTCCTCCTGCTGGCCGCCGTGGTCTCGTTGCCCGCCTTCGCGACGGGGGAGCGGGTGTTGGTGACTCCGGCGAACAGTGCCCTGGCCGAGACGCTCTGCGTGTCGATGACCTGTGGCAACGCGGGCGCTCACGACGCCATCGTCACCACCAAGCCAGTGAAGGGCGGCGCCGCGGTCGAAGTCACGGTGACGTCTCCCACGGGCCAAGTGCGCTTCGTGCAGCAGGCCACCTTGAACGAACAAGGCCAGGTTTCTTCGACCGACTTGATGCGCCTGACCGCCCTCGTCGTGCAGGCCATTGAAAACCCGAAAGCCCTGCCCGCGCCGACTCCGGCGAAGGCCGCGGTCGCCAAAGCCCCCGCAAAGGGCGCGAAACGCCTGCCGGGTAAGCTGGTAGCGCACCGCTAACCAGTTGAAACAAGGTTTGGTTTTCTAACTATTTGAGAAAAGTGGCGCCAGGCCCTTCCGTTTGGGGTGGACAATTCGTGTATACGCGGCGGCATGGTTGAGGACACTCGGCTGGATTCGAAGCTTTCTGACCTCGCACGCGATTTGAAGTCACGGCCCATGCTGCCGGGCTTTCAAGCGACTGACGCGTTCACGATGCGTGGTCTTGATGAGTCGGGCAAACCGGGCATGTTTGCGGCGGTGTTGTTGGCGCCCGCTCCGGTGCCTGAGCTCGAAACGCTGACGACGATTCGTCAGCTGCTCACGCAGCGGCTCAAACAACTCGACACGACCATACCCGCGTGGCCGATTGTGGTGCAGGGCGCTCCGGAGATGATCAACGGCGAGCCCGTGGTGCCCGGTGGTCGCGAGCACTTCGAAGAACTCAAGCGCGCGCTCGAAGTTCGACGCATGCGCACGCGGCCCAGCTACACCGAGGTGCCGGTGGTGCCCGCGGTTTCGGTGCCCCGCCCGCCGGTGGCGGTGAAGAAGGTCGCAGCGGCCCGCAAACCGGCTCCGGCGGTGAAGAAAGCCGCTCCCCGGCGTCGGGCGGCCGCTCGCTGAGGTCGTGAAGAGAGGCGACCCGCTCGGCCTCAGGTCGGTGGGTCGCAACCAACGGCGAAGTGACGGTGCAGCCGCTCGGCTGGCGTCACGACCCACCTCCAGCGACAGGTCCCTGCTCAGACCCGAGCACGGCCAGTTCAACGGGGTGCTCGAGCGCGCGGTGAGCACGGCCTGTCGGTGTGGCTCGGTCACCATCGAGGGCGCGGCGACGCGCACACCCACCGTGTCGGCCACGCTGCTCGCGCGCCTCGCAATTCCACTCCGCCCGGCTCGGGCGTGACTTCGCGCCGGCTTTCTTGGCCAGTCGGCCCTTCGGCTTGAGCGCCTCGCCCTTGCCCGCGCGCACGAGCTGCAGTGGCACCCCGTTGAGCGTGAGCTGATCACCCGCCAGAACGTAGGTGGCGCGGTCTTCACCGCCTTCGGCGTCTCCCACCACCAAGGTCGTGCTCCAGTCGAGAGCCCATCGGCGTTCAAATTCACGAAGCCACCGACGCGCTGCTGTTCGACGGCCACGTGCGCGTCGAAGTGCTCCGCCCACGGGCCACGACCGATCGAGCCCAGGTGCAACGCCACGTCAACCTGTACGTCGAACCGGCGGCCACCGACTGAAAGTTGCCCGTTCCAAATGCCGAAGGCTCCGACGCTGAGGCGGCGTGCGGAGTCGATTGCCCATTGCGTACGACAGCTGGCTCAACGACCACGACCCAACTCGCTTCAACTGCGCTCAGCTCGCCGCCAAGTTGCTGGCGACGGCTACCCCGCGCATTTCGCCTGCCGGTGGCGAACTCCTTCACGAGGCGCGCGTCGACAGACGGCTGCGCTTTGAAGTCGAAGTCCTCGAGCAGCTTCACGGCCGGGAAGTGGGCAATCTGGCTCTGCTTCAAGCGACCTCCTTGGTCAGCAGCGAGTCGAGGGAGCTTGCTGGCGGCCGCCAACAGCACGTCGTCGAGTCGCTCGGCGACATTCTGAAGCCTCAGCTGCCGCAGGCGCTCCTGCACGCGCGCATGGCTGCGGCACCTCGCTCGAGCACCGAGGCGTAATCAACCAGCGGCGATTCAGCTGGCTGCTCGACGGTGCGCGCCGCCACAGGCTGCGCCGGTGCATGGCCATGGCTCCGTGGAAGAACCTGCGGTGCAGTACACGACGCCTCGGTTTCGCCGTGCCACCGCTCGGCTGGTCGTCAACCAGCTCGACGGGTAGCCCTGATTCTTGGCGCGGGGGCGCGATCAACCGAGCCGACGCACCAGCTTCAAAAACCACGGCCGCAAGGCGGCCTTCACGAGTCGCTCGCGAGTGGCGCGTGCGGCGGCAAATTCAATGGGCCCCACGAACGGCACGCGTGGAAATCGCCGAACCAATTCTTGGCGGTTGAGTTCGACCGACGGGTCGCGCGCCGCCCGCTGTGCTGGAGTCGACGCGTTGAGGACCACGCCGGCGACCACCACCCCCCGGGCTTCAAGCGCGTTCAACGTCAACGACGTGTGGTTGATGGTGCCGAGGCCCGCCCGCGCCACGACCACGGCTGGTACGCCGAGCGCTTCGATGAGGTCGATGACGTCGTGCTGACGGTCGAGCGGCACGAACAGGCCACCGGCGCCCTCGATGACGCCGTCGCCAGGGGCGAGTCGACGAGCAGTGGCCAGCACGGTGCGCCAGGCCGGGTGAGGGCCGTGCACGGGTGGGCCGGCCAAGCCTGGCGCGAGCGGAGCCGCGTACCGCGCCACGTTGACTTGGCCGGGCGTCTGCCAGCCACCGGCGGCGCGGCGAAGGCGCTCGCTGTCGCTCTGGGCAACGGCCCCAGGCACACCACTCTCGTACGGCTTGAAGGCGAACGGTCGCGCCCCCCGTTCGACCATGAGCGAAAGCAGCGCAGCGGCGATTTGGGTTTTGCCGACTCCGGTGTCGGTCGCGGTGACAAACAGGCGCACGGCCGCGTTGTACGAAACTCCGTGACTGCGTGACGGGCGAAAGTCGCGCATGATGCGCGAATGCGTTTGCCAAGATCAGTCGGCGCAGTGCTCGCAGCGATGCTGGTGGCGACCCCGGCGCTCGCCGACATCGTGATTGGAGACACCCGTGGCTGCCGCAACAAGGCCGTGGGCGCCGGGTGCACCCGCGACGACGGTTCGGCCGGAGTCTGTCGCCAGGTCGGCAACTTGTTGATGTGTGGCGAAGCCGCCACCGCTCGCTCCGCGGTTCCCTCCTGGCCCCGCCGTGAAATGCTGGGCACCACCGCCGTTGGGCTGTTGGGGGCCTGGGCCGTCGCCCGGCTGCTTCGCTCCAAAAAACAAAGCATTTCAACTACTTAAAAACTCATGGTCCGCTGACGCGGGTCGACCGATAACCGAAGCATGGCCATGCCAGGGTACATGCGGGTGTTGAGCGCGGTGGGGCGTGCCGAGCACGAATTCAGGCCCTCGGCGTTGCCGTCGGTGCGGGGGGTGTCGGTGCCCCCCTTGGCGGTGAGCGAGCTGTCGGCCATTGTCAAAGGGCTGCCCGAGCCCTTGTCAGACTTCGCGCCGTACCACGCGGTTTCTGAGAAGAGCCGGGTCGCGAAAAACAACTTCGAGAAGGGTCGCAACTTCGCGCACTACATTGGGTACGCGGGCCTGAGCGGCTCGCAGAACATGATGGCGTTCATGAAGTCGCTGCCCCCGGGTTCGATTTGGTTCGACAGCGGCGCGGGCGGCGGCCTCGCGATGCACGAGTACTTCAGCCGGGCCACGACCGACTACACGTCGTACGAGTTGTCGGCCGAAGGCGTGGTTCGGCCGACCGGGCCGCTCGTGGGTGAGCACAACCATGGGCTCCAGGGCATTTCGCTGGCGTTTCGACGACCCGACAACATGACCGAGGCGGCCAAGCAGAGCATCGCCGACGGTCGGTTTCGGTACGTCGAGTCAGACATCATCGACTTCGTGAAGAAGAACCCGAACCTCAAAGTCGACGTGATGACCGACTTTTACGGGCCGCTGTTCTACGTGCGAATGCCCGACGTGCTCGAGGCGTACGCCCGGTTGCTCAAGCCCGGTGGCCGGCTCTACTTTTACGAGACGAGCCTGGGTCGCGAAGGGTTCGCCAAATACCTCTCACGTTCGTCGGGCTTCGTGTTGCGGCACGCCGAGCACGAAGGGTTGAGCTACCTCGAGCGCACCGACAGCCCGACCCATTTTCCGGTGCCGTCGGCCGACGAGCAGCGCTCGGCGCGGCATGTGTTTTCGTACCTGCCCGACGTGCCGGCGCCGGCCAAGCGAATCGGTACCCGCTGAACCCACATCATCGAAGCTCGTGGTGATGCGCGGGTTGTGCTGATCTGCGCAATGCAATGGGTCTCACGCCTACCACCGAAGACGTGCACCCCGAGCGGCAGGTGCTCGACGCCTACGCCCACGGCACGCTCGGCCCCGAGGAGCGTGAAGCGGTGCAACGGCACCTCGAGCGCTGCGTGGTGTGCAGTGACGTGGCGCGCCCCGGTTCGCTCAGCGAACAAACCCCCTCGGTTGACGTGGTGCCGTTGCCGGCCGAACCCGAACCGCCTCCGTTGACCCGAGGCAGCCTGCTCGGCCGTTACGTCGTGCTCGACGTGCTGGGTGCGGGAGGCATGGGCGAGGTGTACGCCGCCTTCGACCCCGAGCTCGACCGCAAGGTCGCTCTCAAACTGGTGAAGGCGCGAACGCGCAGCACGTCGTCGAGTGACGCCAACGCGCAGACGCGGCTTTTGCGCGAAGCGCAGGCCATGGCGAAGCTGGCCCACCCGAACGTCGTGTCGATTTACGACGTGGGCGAAATCGACAAGCGGGTGTTTCTGGCGCTCGAGCTGGTGACCGGCACGACGCTGACCCAATGGTGCGACGTCAAGCCGCGTACCTGGCGCGAGACGGTGGCGACCTTCATCGACGCGGGGCGGGGGCTCGCCGCCGCGCACCAGGCCGGCATGGTGCACCGCGACTTCAAGCCCGACAACGTGCTCATCGGGGCAGACGGCCGGGTACGGGTCTCCGACTTCGGCCTTGCGCGCGCGACCGACTCGGCGCCCGCGACGCCCGCGCTGAGCGAAGGGGCGGTGAGCCCCACCACCGGTCATTCGGGGCCGGGGCTGCTGAGCGCCGAGGTCACCCAAGCGGCCACGGTGTTGGGCACGCCAGGGTACATGGCCCCCGAGCAATTCG
Organism: Myxococcaceae bacterium; assembly: GCA_044225205.1. GTDB lineage: Bacteria > Myxococcota > Myxococcia > Myxococcales > Myxococcaceae > JAEUJT01. The sequence goes on from JBGAIY010000029.1 coordinate 15,637, forward strand.
GCGGCAGCCCGGCCGACGCCAAGAGCGACCAATTCAGCTTCTGCGTCGCCCTCTACAAGTGTCTGTACCGGCAGCCCCCTTTCGTGGGCCACGCTGGGGTGGGTTCGCTCATTCGCGCGGTGAAGGCCGGAGAAGTGCAACCACCGCCGCCGGGTTCTCGCGTGCCCCAGTGGGTGCACCGCGTCGTGCTGCGTGGGCTCTCGGTCGCTCCCGAGCAGCGGTTCGGCTCGCTCGACGAGCTGCTCCTGGCGCTGCAGGCCGACCCGTGGGCCAAACGCCAGAAGACGTTCGTGGCGGCCGGGGTGGCGGCCGTGCTGGTGCTCGTGGTGGCCTTGGGCGTGACATTCGGTCGCCAGCGTCGCTGCACCGGAGCCGAGCAAAAAATGCTCGGCGTGTGGGACGCGGAGCGCCAGCGCGCCATTGCCCAAGCCTTTGAAAAATCAGAAGTTTCGTATGCGTCTGACGCCTGGCACTTGGTGCAAACGTCGCTCGACCGGTACGCGCAGGAGTGGGTCGACCAGCACACGAGCACGTGCGAGGCGACGTGGGTGCGGGGAGAACAGTCAGACGCGGTGCTGACGCTGCGCATGCAGTGCCTCAACGAGCGGCTCGACGAGCTGCGTTCATTGACTGAGCTGTTGACCCACGCCGACGTCGACACGGTCAAAGCGGCGACGCGCAGCACGGGGGCGCTGACCGACTTGTCGCGCTGCACCGACGTCGAAGCGCTCGAGCGGCGCATGCCGTTGCCCAAGAACGCCGAAGAGCAAGCCCGCATCGAACGGGCCCAGCACGCGCTCAACGAAGCCACGTCGCTCTTCACCTTGGGCAAGTACCAACAAGCGTTGCCGCGCATGGAAGCGGTCGAGGCCGAGGCCCAACGCCTGGGGTACACGCCGCTGCAGGCTCAGGCCACCAAGTGGTTGTTTCGGGTGAATGGGCGGCTCTCGCGCTTCGAGCGAATCAAAGAACTGGCGTTCGAAACGGTGCGCTTGGCCGAGCTCGCCGGAGACGACGCCACGCGTTTCGAGGCGACGGCGGCGCTCGCCCAGGTGGGCGACGAATTCGGAGAGCCGGTCGAGCAAATGATCATGTACTGCACGCTCGCCGAGCACATTTTGGGGCGGCTCAAAGACCCCGACTGGTACCGGGCGAAGTTGGCCGTCGTCGAAAGCGCGCTCTTCATTTACCGCGGTCGGTTCGCCGAGGGTCGAGCGGTCTGCGAGCGCGGTTTGGCGATGATCGCCAAGTCGACCCACACCGACCTCGACGAGGCCCGCGAGTCGTTGCTCGACAACATGGCCGACGCTTTGCGGGGCGAGCAGCAAATTCGAAAGGCGCTGAGCATTCACCTCAGTTCACTCGAACTTGAGCAAAAGCGCCTCGGCCCCGACCACCCAGACGTCGCCCACACCCAGTCGAACATTGGCAGCACGTACGTCGAACTCAACGAACCGAAACTGGCTTTGCCGTACATCGAACAAGCCCTCAAGGTGAGAGTGTCGGCACTGGGTCACGACCATGTGTTGGTGGCCGACACCCTGAAGGCCAAAGGCGATGCGCTCCACCGACTGGGCGAGCTCGAAGCGGCAGAGCTCGTTCTGCGCGAAGGCTTGGCCATTGACGCCAAAGTCGCTCCTGACAACCCCAGCGCCGTGGCGCTCGGAGCCAAGCTGGGTGAGAACCTCTTGGCGCAGGGCCGCCTGAGCGAGGCGCTCGCGGTGTTGAACCAAGCGCAAGAAGTCGCCACCCGAATCGACACCATCGCGCTCGATTTGCCCGTCAGCACGGGGCTGGTGTTGGAGGCGTTGGACCGGCGAAAAGAAGCAGAAACCGTGCTCAACCAGGCCGTCGCCAAGCTCAACGAGGCCCCGACCCGCGACTCGCAGGCGCTGTCTCGAGCCCGCAGTGGTTTGGCGCGGTTGTGGTGGGTGCGCGGCGACAAGAAGGCTGCCCGCGAAGCCGCCGAGGCGGCCCTCGCCGACCTGGCCCACGTCGAAGGCGACACCTCCGAGCGGGTGGCGACGCTCAAACAGTGGCTTGCTTCACACCCGGCTCCATGAGCCGAAGCGAGCCCCTTCGCGCGTCAGCGCGACTTGTTTGGGGTCGCGGCCCCTCTCTTCAAGGTCGAGCTGTTCGCTCACAACCAACCGAGGTGGTTCATGGTGCTGGTGTTCATGTTGCTGGCGGTGACGCCGTTGCGACCCGAGGCCGCGGGGCCTCTCTCGAAAGAAGAAGCGAAGAAGCTCACCGGGCCTGAATGCGCGCGTTACACCGAGGCGTTCAAAGCCAAGCTGAAGGAATCGGTGATGAACTCGAAAGAAGGCGAGCGCCCCAGGCCCACGCCCCCTGCTCGACCCGACGACATCACCGAAGCTCAGTGGGAGGCCTGTCGCGTTCTCGGCCTGCGCGCGGCGATTCAAGAGCGCGCCCGGTTGATTGAAATTTCAGGCAAGTACGACGTGAAGAGCATCGCCAACAACATGAAGTTCACTGCCGAGTCGAACGGCAAGCTATGCGCGAGCGCGAACAAGGTGCCGGCGGAAGTGCCTCCGACGCCTGACGAAAAAGTGACGCTCACGCCCGACAGCTTCGACGTCACCTGGGAGTGCGCTGGCAAGCCCGACATTGCCAAGACGCACTGGCAGTACGAGGTGGTCGTCGACGAGAAAAAGAAGACCTTCACCGTCTTCGCCCGAGGGTACCCATGGGCCGATGAGAAGCTGCGCACCCTCAGCCTGTCGGGCAAACTGGTCGGCACCACCGTGACACTCGACAATGAAGTGAAGGGCCTCACGAAAATGCCGTGAAGTGGCGACGGTGCTGGAGCACCACCGCGCTCGGCTCAGTCGGTCGAAGCGAGCTTGCACTCCGGCCGAGCGACGCCGATGACTTTTCGCCACACTTCACGGCCGTTTCGGGTGCCGACGAGGGTGGTGGCGTCGGTGAAGTTGGCTCCGTCGAGGCGCACGTCGGCCACGGTGCGCCCGAAGACATTCACGCTGGGCGCGGCGACGCCTCCCGACGAAGGTGGGGCCAAGGTCACTTCGCAGCCCCACGACCCGAACGACACTTCGACACCGAAAGGTTCTGGCGGTTCGGGTGGCCGCACGCCGGTCTGGGAGTGCTTTTCGGGCACGGTGCCGGCCAGCGCGCCCGGGCCCCGCACGCGCCACGAGACCACGCTCGCCGCGAAGGGCGTCGACACGGCGCAGCGGCCAGTCACCCGGCCTCCGAAGGTGACGACGGCGAGTTCGAGCGCGGTGCTGGGCGAGGTGTCTTCGTTGCTGACGAGCACCTCTCCGGAGCCGAGGCGGCCGACGACGGTGCTCCACCCGTCGGCGCGCCAAGCGGTGGCGCCGGTGGGCACGTACACCAGCTCGACGTGCCGACGTTCGTGTTCGCCGCAGGAGTCGACCGACTCGGTGACGACGACGGGCACGCTTTGGTCGGTGCCCTCGAGCGCGGTGAGCGACGCTGGGGAGCGGTCAACGCCCGAGCCCCGGTGGGCGCACCCGCTGGCGAGCAACATGATCAAGCCGTGCCACTTCATGGGTCACCCCTCGGTTGTTCAGAGCGTCGCGGCGACGTTGCGCAGAGCGGCGGGCACGTCGGCTTCGACCACCGCTCCATGGCTGGGTATGAGCCGCGCAAGGCCCGGCCGGTCGGCGAGCTTTTCGAGCAGGGCACGCACTTTCGGCATCGAACGACCGACGCGCATTCGCACCGGTTTGGGCAAGCGCGGCTGGGGCCCGGTGAAGCCGACGAGCTTCATGAGCCACCCGCTCAGGCCAGGCTCGTGGGGCGCGTTGGTGACGAGGTCGGCGACGATGAGCGTGTCTTTGGCGACGAGCACCACTTCTTCGGTTTTGAACCCGTCGACCTGAAATACCTCCATGTCGTCGTCGAGCTTGAGTTCGCCAATGGGCCGGCACGAGAGCCCCGCGCGTGCTTTGAGCCCTTCGAGCGCGACCCCTGGCGCGAACGCCGTCAGCTGCAGTTTTTCACAAAAAGCGTGGGCGTCGAGCGCGTGAAACCCGTTGGGCACGATGAGCGCCGCGGGGCTGCCGAGGGCGCGCAAGGCGGTGAGGGTGTCGTCGGGCACGGGTATGGCGTTGAAGAACACGAGCGAGCCGTCGCGCTTTCGCACCACCACCATGCGTCGCCGGGCGCCGCGCAAGTCGGGCACTTCGTCATCGACCGACCACACGTCGGGAGCCTGTTGCACGAGCGGCCCCGGGCGGTACACCGACCACGGGCGGGGGGTGGTCATGGCGACTTGCCTTTCAGTTCGAGCAATTGCTTTCGCTCTCGGTCGACGGCGACGCGAATGCCGACGAGCTCGCCGTGCAGCAGGCGCCCGGCACCCCAGTCTTCGAGGCCGCCTCCGTATTCAATGGTCTCTTCGCCCGGCCGCTTGTCGGTGAACTTCTCGACCTTCTTCATTTTCTTGTCGACCTCGACCTTGCCGGCGGTGAACACCACCCGCGCGCTGATGGCCAGGCGGTTCTCGGTTTCGAACGCTTTCGCTTCGGCGAGCGTCTTGACGGGCAACGTGAAGGTCACCGGCTTGGCCACCCAGTACGAGCGGGCAATGGCACCGGGCTCTCCAGGCGACTCGGTCTTGGTGTCGCTCCAGGCCAGCGCCACGTGGCCGCGGGCGTCGGTGCAGTCGACGGTGCCCTGCACTTCAATGGTGAACGAGCCGTTGGGCGCGTCGTACGGCTTGAGCGTGACGCCCGACCCGATGCGCAATTTCACCAAGAATTTCTTGGCCTTGAACGAGTCGACCAACGCCGGTCGGCGGGCCTCGTTGGCCTTCTTTTCTTCGGGGGTGGCCCCCGGCGCCTCGGTGGGAAAGAGGGCCCAAAACCCGTCGGGGCACGGCCCGTCGGGGGTGATGCGCTCAGCGCCTTCGTCGCCATACGGCGGGTCGAGGTTCACGACCTCGACGGCGAGCGGCGCCAGCTTGTCTTCTTTCTTGGCGGCGGCTTCGGCGGCTTTCTTCTTTTGCAGCTCGGCCAGCTGCTGCGCGGTGCGCGAACTGGGTTCGCGGCTGCACCCAAGGCCGAACAGCGCGAGCGACGAGAGCAACACGGTGAGCGGCGCGACGAGACGGGGCATGGCGCCGCAACTTACACAATCACCCGCGGGAGGGCATGGCGGCTTGCAGTTGTCGCAGCGCTTCGTCGCAACTCAACGTGGCCGGCGAAAAGTAAGCGACGCCGCGCTTGGCGAATGAGAAAAACCCGCCGCCGACGGTCAACGCGAGCATGGGGCGGCCGTCGAATTCTTTGGTGTCGATGCGCACGTGGCGCACCTTGGCCCAAGGAAACTCGAGGTCGGCGATGCCGGGAGGGAACAGCTTTCGCCCGAGGGTGACGCCGAGCGGTATGCCGGCGATGGCGGCGCCGCCGACGAATTCGCCACTGCCGAGCGACAACAGCCAATTCACCCCGAGCCCGAGGCCCGTACCGCAGAAGAAACCGACGAGGGCGAAGAGGCTGCCCAAACCCTGTGACTGAAGCGACCCCTGCAACCGAACGCCGTCGGCCGACCATTCGAGGGTACCGTCTCCGTCAATGCCGAGCGGCAACGACGACTTGCCAATGTCTGGAGCGTGCCAGGTGCCTTCCATGGGCCGAAATGGTGCCAGAGCTCACCGGCGGCACACCAGGGCAGCTGCCGACTTTTTCTGCTCCCGCAGGCGCTCGGTCAGAAGAACGCGACTCCGGCGCCGACGAGGCCCGTGAGTTGGGGCTGCTCGCGGCAGCAATCACCCGGTGCCACGCGGTAACGCACTTCGCCTTCAATGAAGAAGTGCCGGCCGAGTTTGACGTCGAGCCCGACCGCGGCCATGGCGCCGACTTGGTATTTGCCAGGTTCGATGAGCCGCTCGCTCACCGAGAAGCTGCCCGAAATGTACGGCGAGACCATGGTGGGCGTGGAGAGCTTGAGGCCCAAGGCGTCCCAACTCCGGCCGGCGGCGCGAAATTCGAGGTCGCTGCGCAAGGCCAGCCACGAGGTCGCTCGAAATTCGAGGCCGACGCTCTGGGCGAAGCTGGGTGAGCCGGCCGAGACGACGTCGGTCCACGCGATGGAGGCATTGGCGCCGGGGGCATACTTGAGGCCGAGGAGGGCCGGGCGCTCGGGGTCGCGACGCTCGAACTGGGTCACGACGGTGGGTGCCGCTGGGGCAGGGGTCGGTACGGGCACCGGCACGTACTGAGGCGCGGGTGCGGCCACCATGGGCGGTGGGGTGATGTAGACCGGCGCTGGCGGCGGAGAAGAGACGTACTGGGGCGGCGGGGTGACGTAGACGGGCGCCGCTTGCGCCACGACGATGGGCGCGGGCATCGCTTCGGGGCAGGGCACGTGGTGGTGGGCGCGCACGTCAATGGCGAGAAACGGCCAAATGTTCAGTGCGAAACCGCCGGCGCCAATGTGGCCATGAGAACAGGCCTGAGCCGGCGCTGCGCTCAACGAGGCCAACGCCAGAATCGACACGACCACGCTTCGGTTTGCGCTCATCACCTGGCGTTGGTTGCCAGAGCGAGGAGAGGCGATCTCCGGTTTGACTGGCCAGGTGGCAGGCCCCAAAACCCAGAAACTTCAAGCCCTTACGCTGATTCGCGGCTCGGCTTCGAACCCAGGGTCGCGGCGATGGCGCGCAGCGAATCGGCGCGGGTGGTGGCAATTTCAACCGCGGCGAGGGCGATGCCGCGGGTGGTGTGCGCGGGTTGGGCGCGCAAGAAGTCGACCGCGCTGAGCTCGCCGGCCCACCAGCGTTTCGAGTCTTCGTAGCCTTTGACCGTCTGGGCTTCACCGAGCGCGCCGTAGAGAAACGCGGCGAGCGGCGAGGGGGAGGTGTCGAAGCTCGAAGCGGTCGAGCGGCCGCCTTCGAGCAGGCGGCGGAGCACGGGAGACAGGCCTTCGGCGAGCGGCAGAGAGGGCAGGTGGTGCTCGATGCGCCGCATGGCGGGGCCGCCGGGCTCGGGTATGCCGCCCATGAACAGGTCGATGGGCGCATCGCCACCGCTCTCGGCGGCCAGCGCTTCAATGATGCTGGTCGAATAGAGCTTCGCGCGGAGGTACCGCACGGCGAAGTCGAGGTTGCGCCGAGCGAATTCGACGCGGCGGGTGTGGGCTTCGCGCGAAGGCTCTCCGTGCCACGCGTGAAAGACGCGTTCGGCCGGCAGCCGGCTCAAGAACGCCTCCATTTTCATGAGCGCCACGCGGTAGTCGTGCACGCCGTACGTGGTGGGCATGAGCAAGGTGGGGTTGGTTTCGGGCAGCAGCTTCCACGTGTTGTCGAGAAACCGGGCGGGGTCTTCTTCGGCGAAATTGCCGACGTCGTTGTTCGACAGACGAACCGCGCGTCGCACCATGTCGTCGACGTCGGCCGGAGGCACGCCGAGCGCCAGCAGCCGCCTTTGGAGGTCGTCGCCTTCTCCGTCACGAAAAGGAATGGTCGCCTCGATGCAGGCGGCCACGGCGAGGAGCTGCGTTCTCGAGAAAACCCCTTCGAGTTCACGGGCGGCGACGAGGGCGCTGGCCAACTCATTGAGCCCGGTGAGCGAGGTGAGCACGACGCCCGGTTGGTGGCCGAACACGTCGAGCACGTCGCGGGCAATGGGGTCGAACCCCGAATGCGGCAGAATGCGCCAGCCCTTGTCGCCTTCACGTTCGAGCAGCGGCGCCAACAATTCGGCGAAGTGCTGGGGCACGTCGAGGTCGACCTGTACGTACACGGTGTCGTGGTACAGCGCGGCGATGGTCTCGAGCGGGTCGGCGTCACTCACCAAGTCGAGCACGTGTTGGTGGGTGTGAAACTCGCGGGCCCGCGAAGAGAGGGCTTGGTGCACGGCCACGCCCCAGCGCTCAACGAAGAGCGGAGGCACGACCAAGCCGAGCCCCGCCAGGGCGCGCTCGAACGTCTCGATGATGCGATGTACCTGCGACCGGCCACCGTGAGGCACGGCCCAGAGTGTACTCGCGCTCGCCCCCGGCGCGCTGGTTTCTGACCGTCGCAACGCGTCTGTAGCGCTCGCCACGCGTCAGCACCTTGGCCGACAACCCAAATGAATTTCGTTGGTTGGGCCAGTTTCGACGTCGGAGGTCAGAACCGAAATCGAGGGCTGAGCCCCACCGACATCGCCTCAACGCGATTTCGAAGTGTTCGTTGGGTTTGTACGCAAAGCCGCACTCGCCAGCCTGCGAATTCGTTGGCGCCAACTGTCATATACATGTATGACACATGGTCGCCTTGACAGAAGGCGGCGAAGTCACGACCTGCGAAGCGAACGCACCACCCAGCACGACGAGGCGCACATGCGACGAATGAAACACCTGGCACGACGAACCATGGCCGTGGCGCTCTTGCTGCTGACGGCCTGTGCCACCGCGCTGCCTCGCGCGGGCAAGCCCGCGTTGCCCGACATTCAGTTTCGAATGCGCGACTTTCGCATGGCAAATGGCTTGCGCATTTTGGTCGAAGAAGACCACGGCAGCCCGCTGGTGGGGGTGTTCACCTGCGTCGGGGTGGGCAGCGCCGGAGACCCTGAAGGGCGCGAAGGGTTGGCGCACCTGGTCGAGCACCTGATGTTTCGCAACAAAGCCGACGGTCGCAACACCATGTGGGACCGAATTGGCGCTTCGGGCATCGGCACGTTCAACGCGTTCACCAACTTCGACGAGACGCTCTATTACGACGTCGGCAGCAAAGACATTCTCGACAAGATGCTGCAAATCGAAGGCGGTCGGTTGTCGTCGCCGTTGGCGGGCATCGACGAGGCGGTCTTCAACGTCGAGCGTGAAGTCGTTCGAAACGAGCTGCGCCAGCGAGGTGAGACCCAAGTGGGGCCGGCGTTGCCGTGGCTGCAAGAGCTCGTCTTTCCCAAGGGGAGCCCGTGGGCTCGGCCCATTGGCGGCAGTCACGAGAGCTTGAGCGCGGTCACGCTCGCTGACGCGCGGGCGTTCGTCGCCGACAAATACAAGCCGTCGAACATGACGATGTTGATCGTGGGCGATGTCGACTTGGCGACGATTCAACAGCAGCTCGCGATGAATTTGCCGAGCAGCTTGTTTCAGCCGACGGCGGCGAGCGGCCCGGTGCCGTCACGCATACCGGGCGAAGCGAAGGCGCCTCCCGAGCCTCCCGCGCAGACGGGGTTGCTCAAGAAGCGAGCGACCGTGGCGACGCCCGAATTGTACGTGGCCTGGTCGCTGCCCCGCGGCTTCGGTGACGACGGCGTGGTGCAAGACTTCGTGCGCACCGCGGCGTCGGCGTCGTTGCAGCAGGCGTGGCTGAGCGACCCCGACATCGTCAGCGTCGGCATCGAAGTGGTGCCCGGTGTCGAAGGCTCGTTGATGATCGCGCGCGCGGTGTTGCGAAAGGCCGCCCACCCCGAAAAGTCATTGGCGCATTTGCTCGACAACGTGGTGCTGGTGTGGGCCGGTGACGCCATCGAAGGGGTCAGCAGCGAGTCGATGGTGAGCGACGACCGGCGCTTTGCTTTTCAGCGCAACGCCGCGGTCATGGGCATGACGCTCGAGGCCGAAAACATCGCCGCGCGAGGCGTCGAGCGGGTGCTGGCGGCCCACTTCACCGGAGACCCGCTGGTGTACGGGCGGCGCCTCAAAGAACTCGCGAAGGTGGGCCCGGGCCAAGTGGCGCATTTCGCCGAGCAATACCTGAAGCGAGAGCGCGCGCGGGCGGTGTTGGTCGAGCCGTTGGCGGCCGACGCGAAAGAACAGGCACCGGCCGCGGTGGGGTTGGGTGGCGCGGTGGCGACCGAGAACACCACGTCGGCGGTGGGGCCCTCGGCGGTCTTGGCGTTGGGCAAGTCGCGTACGGCGGGTCGCAACGAGACGGTGGTACGCGGCTCGAAAAACCGTGCCGACGAGACCTGGCCCAACGGCTTGCGGGTCATCGTGCAGCGTCGGCACGGCTTGCCGGTCGCGGTGGTCGAGGTCGCGTTTCCCGTCGGTGGGGCGTCGGCCACGCCGAAAGGCGCCGCGATGTTGGGCGACTTCTTAGCCGAGCCGCATGGGCACCGGTACGGCAGTGGCCGCGACTTCGGCATTCAATGGTCGAGCGTCAGCACCGCCGACCTCACGAACTTCACCGCGCGGGGTGCCAACGGCAACGTGCCCAACATGTTGGCGCAGCTCTCAGAAATGGTGAGCGGCATGGTGGTCGAGCCGCATTCGCTGGCGGCGTTTCAGGGCGAATACCTCGACTACCAAGCCAGCCTCGAAGAGTTGCCCCAAGCGAAAGCCGACCGCGCGCTCAAGACGGCGCTCTACGGTACGCACCCTTTTGGTGAAACCCCGCGGGCCTCCGAGCTGAAGGCCATTGGAGCCACCGACATTTCGAAGTGGCTCGAGAAGGTGATGTCGCCCCAGGGTGCGGTGTTGGTCATTGCCGGAGACGTCGATGTCGACCTCACCATGGCCGAAGCCAAGAAGTGGTTGGGTGCCTGGCAAGGGCCGGCGCAGGCGGTCGCCAAGGTGCCTGTGGTGACTCTGCGGCAAGACCCCAAGCCCCAAGTGCAGGTCACGCACCGGCCCGGGGCGACCCAGGCCGAGTTGCACATGGCGTGTTTGGCCAGAGCCGAAACGAGCAAGCAAGACCTGACCAACGCCGTCATCGCCGAGCTGCTCGGCGACACCTTGTTTCGCAAAGTGCGCGGCGAATTGGGCGCGACCTACGGCATTTCAGGCCGCGCGGTGTCGTTGCTGGGTGGCTCGGGCCAACTCGAGTGGCGCGGCGCGCTCGAAAATGGCCGCTTGGGTGACGCGCTCAAGGTCATCAAGAAGACGTGGGACGAGCTCGACTCGACCGGTTTCAACGACAAAGACGTCGGCCGGGCGCGGTGGCAGCGGGCCCGTGAGGCGACGCTCAACACCATCACTTCAGAAACGATGTCGACGCTGCTCAGTCATGCGCTCCTTCAGGGGCGAAACCCCGAAGACATTGACCGGGTGTTCGAAGAGCTGGCGGGCATCAACGCCGACGACCTGCACCGCGCCTGGGCCGACTGCCGAGGCCACGCCGTCATTTCATTGGTGGGTGACGAGGCCACCATTCAGGCGGCGGTGAAGAGCGCAGGGCTGTAGCGCCAAAAAAAATATCAGTCGTTCAGAGGGGTTGCGCATTCTTGGCAACAGGGCGCGGTTGAGCGGCGTCTAGGAGCATGTCGCTGCGCGGGTTGGTGTCGGCTTTGTTGGTCACCTCGGGGTGCCTCGGGCTCGCGTCGTACCCCGAGGTGCTCGTCGACGGGGGTGTTCGCGATGCGGGTGGTTCCAACGCCGGTGCCCCTGACGCTGGTGCGTCCGACGCCGCCGCTGGTGATTCGGGTTCGCCGACAACAGACGCTGGCCCTTTGAGTTTGAGTGATTCGGGCGTGGGTGAGGTCGACGCAGGGGCTCCGCGCACCGACGGGGGTGGCCCCGGGGTCGACTCGGGCGAGGTGGCTGACGCGGGCGGGCGCGACGCGGGTGGTGGGGTGGTTGATGCCGGCTCTGGCCTGGGCGGGCTCGACGCGAGCGCGGGTCACGCCACCGACACGAGCTGCTCGCTCGACGCCGGTCTGAGCAGCACCGAGAAAACGATTCTGCAAATGCCGGCCGACAGTTGGTTGGTGCTGCCGAACACGCGCTTCTCGTCGTTCTGTGAGCCCATTCAAGACTTGTCGGTGCACGGTTCAGACGGGTGCCAGGCCGTGGTTGTGGCGTGGAGTGGTGCCATCTTCGATGACAACAACCGTCAGTTGGTGCTCGCCGGTGGCGGTCACGGCAATTACTCGGGCAATGAGGTGTACGGCTTTTCTCTGGCGACGGGCTCGTGGTCGGTGTTGCGCGACCCGACGACGCTGGCGGGCGGCCACTCGGCCAGCGAGCCGATGTACGACGGCACCCCGGTGTCGCGGCATACGTACGGTGGGCTCGCGTACCTGAGCGACCTCAAGCAAATGTTCATGTTCGGCGGAGCGACCGCCCCCATCGGCGACTCGGTCAATTCGGTGTGGCGATTCGACCTGACGTCGCACGGGTGGGTCAAAAAAGCCAACGGCCCTTCGAGCGGGGCGGGCCACTTCTACCTGGCCACGGCGTACAACCCGGTGGCACGCGAGCTGTACCTGCGCGACGAGAAGGGCATTTGGGTCTACGACGTCGCTGCCGACACCTGGGACCAGCGGGTCGACTACACCTACCCGCCGTACAGCGGCACCTTGCAAACGTACGCGTATCGCAGCGCCGTGTACGTGCCGTCGCGGCATTGGTTCATCGCGGCAGGAGACCACCTCGAGAACAGCTCGACCCCCGACTTGACCGTCTACGACACGCTGCAGAACAAGGAACTCACCAGCACCTTCACCATGACGGGTGACGTGAGTGTGGTCTCGAAGTCAGGAGTCGGCTTGGCCTATGACCCGACGACCGACTCGCTGGTGGCTTGGGGCCATGGTGCGCCCGGCGTCATGAACCTCGACTCGCGTGTGTGGCAACGAGGCTCGGCCGTCGGAGCTCCAAGCCAAGACCCCCGCGTGCAGGGAGGCACCTTCGGCCGCTTTCGCTACGTCGAGTACCTCAACGCGTTCGTCTTGGTGAGCAGCCCGACCGAAGACGTCGCCGTCTACAAACTGTCGGCTGGGTGCGGCAAGTAAGTGTTTGATTCAAGGGCGGCATTTTCTGACATGCGACTCTGAAGGCGGTCGCATGTCTTGGCTCGCATGACATGTCGGTGGTGGCTGGTTTTCGTCACGTTCTTCGCGGGCTGTCTTGATTTGGGTGAGTACCCCCAAGGGCCTGGCGGTGATGCTGGCTCCACCAGTGCCGACGGCGGCGGCCTGACCGTCGATGGCGGCGGCGTGGTTGCGCCTGACTCTGGGGTTGTCGACGGGGGCTTGAGCGAACCTCCGCCTGACTCGGGCGTCTCGAGCGACGCCGGGCCGAACGGCGAGCGCGACGCGGGTGCAGTTGTCGCTCATGCGGGCCTCACGATGACCGACGGCGGCATTCGAACCGACGGTGGTACGACGACGCCCGACGCGGGGAGCCTCACCGACGCTGGCGGGCCAAGGGCTGACGCGGGTGCGCTCGATTCGGGTTCCTCTGACGCGGGGCTGCCCCCGACCGAGCCCCCATGCTCACCGAACGCCACGCTCACCGGCACCGAGCGGCTCATTCTCGAAATGAAAGCCGAAGACTGGCTGGTCTTGCCCAACACCCGCTTCTCCGACAGCTGCGTTCGCGACTCGAACTTGGCGGGGCGCGACGGCTGCACGGCGGTCATCACCGCCTGGAGCGGCGGCGCCTTTGACGATGGCCACCGCCAGTTGTTGGTCACCGGAGGCGGGCACCTGAACTAATTCGGCAACGAAGTGTACGGTTTCTCACTGGCCAACCGGTCGTGGTCGGTCTTGCGAAACCCCACTCCGTTGCTCGACGGGTACGAAATCACCGAACCGATGTACGACTTTTCGCCGGCCTCGCGGCACACGTATGGGGGCCTGGTGTACGTGAACGATCTGAACCAGTTGGTGATGCTCAACGGTGCCACCAGCCCCAATGGCACGTCGACTCAGTCGCGGTGGGGTTTCAGTTTGAGCACCCATGAATGGCCGACCTCCCGCCCATGGAACGGTACCTCAGCGCGGTCTTCGTGCCTTCGCGCTCGTGGTTCATTGTCGCTGGAGGCCCGACGCTCTTCGTCTACGACACGAAGCGCGACCAAGACCTCACCACGTCGTTCACGATGTCGGGCGACCTGAGCGTCATTTCAAACCCTGGCGTTGGCTTGGCGTACGACCCCATCACCGACTCGTTGGTGGCCTGGGGAGGCGGTGTCGTTGGCGTCATGAACCTCGATGAGCGCGTGTGGGTTCTCCGGCACACGTGGCAAACGCCCGCAGCCGACGAGACCGTTCAAGGCGGTACCTTCGGCCGCTTTCGCTACGTGGCGTACTTGAATGCGTTCATCTTGGTGAATGGGCCGACGTCAGACGTCATGATCTTCAAATTGACCACCGGCTGCGGCCGCTAAGCTTCGGGTGGAACCACGTTGAGCTGCTCGACCAGCCTCTGAATGAAGGGGGCCTGCGCCTCGAGCATCTTGCGTTGAGCGACTTGTGGAGAACACCATTCGACCCGGTCGACCTCGGCGAACGTCTTCATCACGCCCGAGCCGCGAGGCCATTCAATTTCGAACGTGTTGCTGCGCAACGCCTTGGGGTCGAAGTCGCCTTCGACGGCCCACGCGTGCACGGTCTTGCCCGACTTCTGAGTGACTGAGCCGAGCGGCCAGTACGTCGCTTGCTCGGGGCTCGGCGGAGCGTGACCCATTTCTTCAGTAAATTCGCGCACCGCCGCGCGCAGCAGTTCGCCGTCGGCCTCTTCGACTTCGCCTTTCGGCACCCCCCACGCTTTGGCGTCTTTGTTGGCGAAGAAGGGGCCTCCCAAGTGGGCGAGCAGCACTTCAATGCCGCCGGCGCGGCGCCGAAACAGCAGCAACCCGGCGGAGATTCGAGCCTTGGCCATGCGCCAACATACTGGTTTTTCTCGACGCACCTCGACTGTCGAAAGAGTGTGCGACGGGTCGCCGGTCGACCCCTCCGGGGTATAGAGACTGGTTCAGCTCCAACTGAACTTCGAAATGGGTGCAGAGCATGTTTCGGTTTGTTTCAAGGGCAACGCTGTCGGTGGTGGCGGTGGTGGCCAGCGGCTGCATCGACTTTCGGGGCAACTTTTCGTTCGCCGACGGAGGCGCCGCCGGTGGCCAGTTGGTCACCGACGGGGGCGTGGGTGACGGAGGGTGCAGCTGTTCGGCTCCGGAGCCGAGCTGCAGCGACGGCAAGACGCTGGTCACGGCCCGAGTGCGGGCGTGTTCGGCGTCGCTGTGCCAACTCGAATCGACCTCGACGACCTGCGCGACGGCTTGCAGCGACGGTGGCTGCGTGGGCGAGCCCTGCGCGGGCAAGGTGTGTCTGACCCCGCCGGCGCCAAGCTGCGTCACGGGTACGACGTTGCGCGTTTCGAATGCCGTGGGGGTGTGCAGCGGGGGCGAATGCACCTACGGCACGACCGACCTCACTTGCCCGAGCGGCTGCGTGAATGGGGTGTGCGCGGGCGACGCGTGCGCCGGCAAGCTGTGCGTCACGCCGCCGGCCTCTGAATGCCTCAGCGCTTCGTCGCTGCGCGTCTATTTGTCACTGGGGTCGTGCACCGCCGGAGCCTGTCAGTACCCGTCGGGCGACCTGAGCTGTGCGAACGGCTGCCTGAACGGAGCGTGTCAGGGTGATGCTTGCGCGGGTCAGGCGTGTACGACGCCTCCGAGCGCGACGTGTGTCGACCTGAAAATTCGTCGAACCTTCGCGGCGACCGGCACGTGCGATTCAGATTCGGGCCGTTGCGCGTACGCGCCCAGTGACGCGACCTGCCCGGGCTCGTGCAGCAACGGCGAGTGCGTGACGAACGCGTGCGACCAAGTGACCTGCACCACGCCCGCTCCTCGGTGCACGTCGGCGACCCAACGCGAAGTGTTTCAACCGGGTGGCTGTGACGCGGGGCAGTGCGTCTTTCCGTCAAAGGTCGAGACGTGCGAGGGCGAAGCCCAATGCGCCGACGGAGGCTGTGTGTTGCCGGCGTGTCGCGCCGCGACCTGCACCGGGTGTTGCCAGGGCGACACCTGCGTCGTCGCCAGCGACCAGACCGCCACCTTGTGTGGCACCGGAGCGGCGGCGTGTCTGGCGTGCGCGGGCGGCTATTCGTGCAGTGCTGCGGGGGCGGGCTGCGTCGACGTGAATGAATGCGAGCCCAACGGCGGCCGCGGAGATTGCGACGCCAACGCCACGTGTACCAACCTGCCGGGCTCGCACACCTGTACTTGCAAGTCGGGGTACACGGGGTCTGGCAAGGCGTGTCGGGCGGTGGGGGCGGTGCAGTGGCGAGAAGTGACTCCGGCCACTGGGCCGTCGGCGCGCAAGGCGGCGGCGATGGTGTTCGACTCGAAGCGCAACCGCATGGTGCTCTTCGGCGGCTATGCGAATTCGCCGCTGGGTGACACCTGGGTCTACGACGGAGACGCGTGGCTCAAGTTGTCACCAGCCACGTCGCCGTCGGCGCGGTTCGCCCACGCCATGGCGTACGACGCTTCGCGAGACCGGGTCGTGTTGTTCGGCGGCTCGAACGCGGCCGACGAATTCACCGAGACGTGGGAATTTGACGGCACGACGTGGGCGAAGCGCACCATGAGCCAACCGACGGGAGAGCAGGTGTACCTGGCCATGACGTACGACTCGGCCCGCAAGCGGGTGGTGATGGCGGCCAACAACACCGACCTCACGTGGGAATATGACGGCCAGCACTGGTCGACCGAGGCGAATGCGAGCACCGGTGTTCGACTGCACGCGGCCCTGGCGTACGATTCAGCGCATGGGGTGTCGGTGCTCTTTGGGGGCAACGGCACGTCAGCGGTCGAGTACCACGACACGTGGTTGTGGTCGGGTTCGGCGTGGTCGAACCCCACGTCGTCGGGCCCGCCCGGCCGCACCGTGGCGTCTCTGGCGTATGACTCGAGTCGCGGCGTGGTGTTGATGTTCGGCGGCTATGCCGGCTCGAGTTGGCTGCAAGACACCTGGGAGTGGGACGG
>JBGAIY010000030.1:0-33436 GCA_044225205.1 Myxococcaceae bacterium
GACGTGAGTCGGTCGGCGTGCTCTTCGGCGTCGGGCACGCCCGCTGCGGCGAGCTCGAAGGCGACGAACGCGAGGCCCACTTTGCCTTGGGTGAACCCGAACGACTGGGTCTCTTGTTCCCAGCGGGCGAACACGTGGGCGCTGAGCCGTTCGACCTGCGCGTCGACCCTCGCCCGCAGCGCGCCCTCGACCCTGACTGGTGTGACCCACGGTGGCTGCATTGTCTTGGCTCCTGTTCTTTGCCGCCATGCATGACGGGCGCTTCGGCTTCAGCCCCGTCGTGCCTCGCTGGCGCCTTTTCGAGAACGACCCTGCACCGACCTCAGATGCCGCGACAACAAGTCGTAAAACACCAATTCGTGGCGACGCTGCTGCGCCCGCAGCAGCCGGTTGACGTGCATGTGCATGAGCGCGCCGCCAATGTCTCGCAAGGGCACCGTCAGCCGACCTTCACGGGCGAGACGGCGGTATTCGGCGGCCAAGGGCGCCACGGCGTCTTGCCGGGCCCGCATCGGCGCGCCGACCAGCTCGACCGCTTCGGGCCAGGGGCCGGTGACGAGCTGCGCCACCAGCGCCCGACGGGCGCGCGCGGTCTTCGACAAGGCGTCTTCGAGCGCGGAGTCGCCGTCGTTTTCGGCAAAAATCGAAGAGCGCCAACTGCCCAAAATGGCGAGCCGGTCTTCGTCTGTTTCGAGCAGCGCCCCAAGCAACTGGTGCACGCCGACGAACGCACACCAACTGCGGGTCTCTTCACCGTCTCCGGGCACGGCTTCGAGCAGCGCCAACGCCTCGTTGCTGTCGGCCTCGAACCACGACTCGGCGAGCACGACGCCCTCGTCGCCCCCGTACCGCTCGACTTCGCGCCGGTAGGTGTCGACGACCACGCGCGAGACGACCTTGGCCTCCACGAAGGGCCGCAGCGCCTCGTCGAGCTTGGGCCACAGCTGGGTGCGGAGCCAGTCGGGGTTGCCTTGAAAGCGCAGCCGCAGGTGGTGCCCTTGCTCTTCGTACCGAATGAAGAACCAACGCTTGAGTTCATTTTGGGGCTTCGCCCAGTCGAGCACGCCCGGCACCGAGCCCAGCAGCACGCGTTCGGCGAGGCCCGGCGACACGTGCACGCGCACGTACAACCACTCGGAGCCCGGGGTGAAGACGCGCGGCGCGACCGTGGGGGGCCGGGCGGCGAGGGGCGGCGAACGTCGCTCGGCGGCCACCATGGGTATGACCAGCTCGTTGGCGAACGTGCCGGCCGCGTTCGAAAAAGGGCTCCCGAAAAGCCGGTCGAGGTCTTCTTCGACCGTGGCCTCTGCCCGGCTCTGGTAAGTGTCAATGAACGTTTCGACCGACAGGTCGTTGTCGAGGTCGACGCTGAGGGTGTTGTCACCTTCGCGAACCGAAACGAAGCGCGGCCAGCCCAGCGTCTTCGCCACCGCCCGCGCCTGGTCGGGGCTGGTCAAGGCCTTGAGGGTCTCGGCGAAGAGCTTCCACCGAGCGGCCGCGACGACGAACGGCCCCACCCGCACCCTGGGCAGCGCCGGCGAGAGGACGTGACCTCCCCAAGCCCACAACCGCGCGCGGGGCAGACCTTCTGACTGCATGGCCGCCAAGAACTTGTACAGCGGCAGGCCCAAGGCGGAGTAGTTGTGCGCGTTCGTGAGCCGGGGCACCACTTCGTTGCCGAGCGACTTCGAGCGCAACACCAGCCGGCCGTCGCGCGTCGAGAGCAACAGGTCGTCGAGCGGCACGGCGTGCGCTGGGCCGAGGCCCCCGCGCGACAAAATCGGTATTTCCCACGCGCGCACGGCGGGCCGGGCGATGACGTTGCCCGCCCGGCCCTCGGGAGAATGAATCAACTCGGCGAAACGGGCCTCGGGCCGCAGCGCTTCTTCGGCGGCGAGCCCTTCGCGAACCGAACGCTCGAGGCGCTCGTCGAGCCACGCGAAGCGGCCGAACAGGTTTTCAGAAGACGGCCCAGTCACCCCGTTGAGCGCCGCCACCGGCTCGTGCCGTTCTCGTTGGGCGAACAGCGTCACCAACAACGCAAACGATTCGGGAAACGGGTTCTCGCGGCGCGCGCGGTGCTCGAGTTCTTGTTCGGTCAGCACCAATTCGCCGCCCGCCAAGCGCGCCCGCACCAACAGCGAGCCCACCCAGTCTTCCCACGAGCGGTCGTGTTCGGTGCTCTCTTTTTGACGCCGTGGAAAGAGCAGGTCTTTGAGCAAGGGCGCGCCATGCCCCGAACCTTCGGGGGTGAAGCCCACGCCGGCCTCGTCGTCGAGCGCTTCGAGCAGCGGTACCTCGGCCCCTTCGTAGCGGGCACTGAACGCCGAACGAAATTCGGCCAACGCGTCGTCACCCGAAGGGGTGGCCGAGAGCAACGCCTTGGTGACCCGCATCATCGCGCGGGTCAACGACTCGGGCAGCTCGCTGTCGTCGCCCAGGCGCGCCAAGTCGACTTGCACGAGCTGGCCGCGCTCGAAGGGCACGCCCAAGGGGTCGAGCGTGCGGGTCAGTGCCTCGTACGGTTCGGGCGAATGGCCGAGGCGCCGGTCGAGCCCCTCGAGCGCCCGCCCGGCCGCGACGAGCGCGTCGACGTGCTTTTCGGCGTGCCCCAGCGGCTTGAGTTGCTCGATGAGCGCCTCGAGCCCCTCGCGGCCGGTCAAGGGCACGGCGAGCGAGCCCGACAAAATTTGAGCGTCGATGAGCTGGTCGACGAAGCCCGACGCCTCGTCGTCGGCGAGTTCGGGCATGGCCTGTTTGAGCAGCTGGGTCAGCTCGCTCGCCGACCGCGCCACCCGAGCGGCGGGCAAAATCGTCTGGGTCAGCACTTCGAGCGCGTCGACCGCGCTCAAGTCGTACACCCGCCGACCGACCTCTTGCCGAGCCGTGACGAAGTGCAGCCGTTCGCCCACTTGGTGCAGCGTCTCGTTGGCGGTGTAGGTCAGCCCGTGCCTGGTCTCGGGTTGGGCGAGCAGCTGCTCACACACCGCCTGCAAGTACCCGTTGTCGAGCCGCGTTCGCCGCCGCAGGTGTTCGGCGTCGGCCACGCCCCAGCGGGCGGTCTTGCCCACCCGGCCCACCGACACGCTGGCGAACAAGCCGAACGGCGTGCAGCGCGTCGCCATGCGCTGGAGGTAGCTGATCAGCGCCCGTTCGACCTTTTGGCCTCGCTCCCCGGTCGGCTCGCGCCGCCATTTGTCAACGCCCTCCATGAGCCCAGGAGACGCCACGTACAGCGCTTCGGAGACCTCGGGCCGGCGCAACAGCCCGTCGATGAAGGCGCGACCCGCTTCGGGCGAGCGCCGCGCGGCGTCGCGAAATGCGTCGAGCGTCTCGAGGGGCAAGAGCGGGTGGCGCGCCACCACGTGGCCAATCGGTCGGTGGGAATCATTGGGCACGCGCGAATCGTAGGCCGCGCCAATCACCTCGTCACACCGTTTGTACGTGTGGAGATGTCGGCGCTTCGATTACCTGGCTCGAGTTTCGGCGACGCGCTCGTCCTGAGGTACAGTCGGGTGCATGACGCTCCGCTTGAGCGAATTCGTCGAACGTTGGCGCAAAGACGCGGTCGCCACCGAGAATTCGGTCAAGGTGCCCATGCTCGTGTTCGAAGCCACCGGAGACGAAACGAGCAGCGACGCGTGGGCGCTCACCGGGTCGGCCACGGTCGGCAAGGTCGAAACCGGGCGCGACCCGCCGCTGTTCATGGTCGAAAAAAGGCCCGGCGTGCAGAACCCGTTCACCATGGGCATCACCCTCGGCCGGGTCGAGACGAACGACGTCGCCATCGAAGACTCGAGCGTCAGCCGGTTTCACGCGTGGTTGCAGTTCGACGCGCGGGCCAACCAGTGGTCGCTCTACGACGCCGACAGCAAGAACGGCACGTTCGTCGACGGCGAGCCGCTCGGGGCCCGCCAACGTCGGGTCATCAACGACGGGGGCGTCATTCGGTTGGGCAACGCCCACCTGCGGTTCTTGTTGCCGCAGAGCGTGATCATGCGACTGCGCCTCGTCGGCCGTTGACGTTGAGCTATACCGCCCGGCATGGCTGCTTCACGCAAGGCACCGGCCCTTACCCTTTCCCCCTTCACCGGCTTTTCACGTGCCGGCATCGACTGGTTTCGCGGGCTCGCACTCGCGCAAAACCGTGAATGGTTTCAGGCCCACCGCGACGGCTACGAAGCCCTTTGGCTGACCCCCATGAAGTCGCTCTTGGCCGAGCTCGAGAAGCCGCTCGCCAAGCTGTACCGGGTCAAGCTCGCCAAGCCGAAAATTTTCAGGCTCAACCGCGACGTGCGGTTCTCGAAAGACAAGACGCCCTACAAAACGAACATTTCGGCCATGTTCGGCTTCGAGGGCCAAGGCGGCCCCATGGGCGGCCCGGTCGCGCTCTACTTTCACTTGGGGCTCGACGAAATGGTGGGCGCCGGTTTCTACGCGCTCGAGCCGGCGGGTCTGCAGCTGCTGCGCAAGCGCATTCTCGACGACAAAACGGGGCCCGCGCTGCAAAAGCTGGTCGACGGCGCGGCCACCCGAGGGCTCGAATTGTCGGCCGTGAGCGCGCTCAAGCGGGCCCCCGTCGGCGTGCCCGTCGACCACCCGCGAATACAATTGCTCAAGCACCGCGGCCTGGCCTTGACCTGCCAGGTGCCCAAGCGCGTGCGGTTTTCAAAAGACCTGGCCGCCTGGCTCGTCGACCGGGCCGAGGCGGCTGCTCCGGTCGTGCGGTGGGGCCTCGCTCAGAAGCTCACTGCGGCGTGACCGGGGCGGCGTCGCTCGGCGTCGCGGCGGCGGTGTCTTTCAAGAACGCCGTCACGGTGCTGTTGTAGAGGTCTGGGCAGTCCATCTGCACGGTGTGGCCGCAGCCCCCGAACCCTTCGAGCTTGGCGCCGGCAATGTGTTCGGCGCCATAGGTCATCATTTCGCGCGCGCGCCCGCCGTGCAGAAACACGTTGGGTATCAACCGGTCGTCTTCACCGAAAACAATGAGCGTCGGCGCTTTGATGGCCTTCAGGTTGTCGCGCACGAAGTCGTTGTGGGTGAGCCCGTTGATCGACCGAACTTGGGCGTACGCGTATTTGTCGAAGTCGGCGCTCTTGATCAACCGCACCCGCTCTTCAATGAGAAATTCGAGCTCGTCGCGCCACCGGGCGAAGTTCGCCAAGCGAACGCTGCCCCAAATGCCGTACTCGGGCGTCGACTTGACGAAAATCGTGTTCACCGCCGACTGAAACCACGCCTTTTCACGAGGCGAAAAGGCCTCGAACCCGGCCGGAGACGTCAGCACCAACCGCTCGACCCGCGAGGGAAAGCGAATGGCCGTCGCCATGGCGACCTCGCCGCCCATCGAATGACCGACGAGCGCGGCGTGGTCGAGCTTGAGCACCTCCATCACCTCGTCGACGACCTCCGACATCGCCTCCATGGTGTAGGGAAAGACCGACGGCTTGTCTGACTTGCCGTAGCCCAGCTGGTCGAAAGCGACGACGTGGTAGCCCTGGGCCGCGAAGGCGTCGAGCTGAAAGCGCCAGAACGACACGTAGCTGCCCAGCCCGTGCAAAAAGACGATCGTTCGCTGGCCCTCGGGGTTCATTTCAATGACCGAGACGTGGTTCGCCGCGCCCAGCTGGTACTTCGCGCCCATGCGGGGCAGCTCGATCATTCGCTGCGGCCACGCCGCGCCGTTGAGCGACTGGTACTTCAAGTCACTGAACTGAATGGTCGGCTCATCGCTGTAGCGGTGCACGCACGACGAAGCGAGCACTGCCGTCAAAACCGTCGTGACGAAGAGAGTGCGCATTAGAAGGCGTACCAGGTGAAGGTGGTGAAAATGGCGTACGGGTTGGCCGTGACGCGGTCGTTGCCGTCGTAGAAGCCGCCTTTGACCATGTAGGCGCCGTGCAAGCCCACCGTCATCAGGTAGCGAATCGTGTACTTGAGCTCGGCGTTGATTTCCCACCCGATGAAGCGGCTGTTGGTCGAACCGGTCGGCAGCACATTCGCGGCCGCGACCGCCGTGCCCACCTTCGCGTTCAACTTGTTCGGTATCAGGTCATACGACGCCGCGGCGATGACCGTCGACAGACCGTACCCCTGGTTGCTCACGTCGGTGACCGCGCCGGTGTAGTTGTTGATGGTGCTCGTGAACGGAAAGAGCAGAAGCGTCTTGTGGTTGAACCACACCGCCCCGGGCAACCCGTACATGTTCATGGTGTAGGCGCCGGTGTACTTGCCGTCGCTCGCGTCGCTGTCGCCGGTCGAATACAGGCCTTCAATCGAAATGAGGTCGTTCGGCGTGCGCCCCCAGTTGTAAATGAGCTCGAGGTTCGCCGTGCCGCCCAGCACGTCAATCGTCTTCGCGCCGGCTGTGTTTTCGACGCTCGAATAGAGCGTACCGACGTTCATCATCGCGAAGCCCGATGCCGCGAACCGCCCCGTGTTGAACGAGAGGTTGTGCTGAAAATTGGCCCCGAAATAGCCGACGGTGCCAATCGCCCCGTCGATGTTGAAGCGGGGCGTGCCCGTGTAATACGCCAAGGCCGGAGCGCTCGGCCCAGACTGAACGAGGCCTTCGTACGCGTAGGCTTTGCCCTTCGTGTCGTCGCGGAGCAGCCACGCCGAAGCCCCGAAGATCGTGCCCGGCCGCGCTTCGTAGGTCGCGTCAGCCATGGTGAGGTATGAAAACTTGAGCCGCGGGTCGCCCATGGCCGAACGGTCGGCGGGTGCGGCTCCGATGAAAATCAGCGCGCCGCGAAGCCGCAAGCCCGTCAGGGGCTCGCTGAAAATCGAAATGCCCGTGCCGTCGGTGCCGAGGTACGACAGCTTGTAGCCGGTCTTCACCAGCTCGAGCACGCTCGTGCGTGCCGGGTCGTAAATGGTGTCGTAAAACGACTGGGTGCCCAACGTGATGGTGAGCTGGTTCGGCTTGCGCGTCGGGTACAACGACACGTTCACGTTCTTCGTTTGAATGTTCACCATGTCGGCGTTGAAGCCGCCGCCCGAGTTCGGTTGCGTGTTGTTCGCGCCCAAGCCCCAAGTGAAGTCGACTTCGAACTGCGCCCGAAACGCCGCCAAGTTGTCGGTGAACCACGGCGTGTATTCGATCACCGGTATCCACCGTTGTTCGATGAAGACGGTGTCGGTCTTGTTCGTTACCGCCACCGCGCTCGCGCTCCCGTCGGGCACGCCAATCGGGCCCAACGAAACGCCCTTGAGGCAGCAGGGGTCGCCGGCGAGGTTCGTCACGCTCGCGCGGGTGAAGAAGTAGTTGATCAGCCGAAAGTCAGAAAGCGGCCCATCATGCGAGCGGTCAGCGCTGTTTCGCCATTCGTCGAGTTGGTCAACCGGCACCGCTGGGCCGGCCGCCTTCACGGGTGATGAAACGACGAGACCAATGACGACAACGCCAAGAAACGCTCGCATGAAGGGCCTCTGATTCAACGTGCGTTACTTGGTGATGACGTACGTCTGAACCGAGTTCAGCGTCACGGCGTTGCCACCCTTCTTGATGGTCGCCGAACCGGGGTTGCCGTCGGCGCAGGTGATGCCCGTGAATTGACCCGTGAAGAAGATCTCGAGCTTCAACTGGTTCGCCGTCACCGAGCCACGGCCTTCTTGGTTCACGCCGCCGCTGTAGGCGACCGAGAAGTCGAAGCACTCACCGTTGTTCTTCACGCCCTTGCCGAGCGCGTCGAATGACACCGAGTTCGACGAGTTCGTGTAGACGGTCGTCGTGGTGGTGTCGCACAAGCCAGCCTGGCCAACCGTCGTCACCGCGACGCCGCCGTCGGTGATCTTGCCAAGGTCGGCGTGCACGTTCAGCTTGCCGTCGGCCACCGTGATGACCGTGTTCTTGTAGCACTGGGTCGCGTTGCCGTAATACACGTTCGACGGGTAACCGTTCGGGCTCGCGGGCAGGTTCGCGCCTTCCATCGTCAGCGTCTTGCCGTCGAGGTAGGCCAAGATGTTCGCGCCCGTGTCGAGCTTCACGCCGGCGTCAACCACGCCGCTGTCGCCACCCGAGCCGCCGCCCGAGCCACCACCGGTGCCGCCGTCGTTCGTCGGCGTGGTACCGCCGCCGCACGCAATCACCAGCATCGCCACCACAGCCATCAATGATCCGTAGACAGTCTTCATGTTCTGCTCCTTGAGGTTTGCGGCGTGCCACCGGCAGCCCGCGCGGGCCGCCCATACCCACACCAACTTCCCAATCGCAAGATGAATATGACGTTTGATTCATGCTGCGATGCGTCGAAGTTATGCTCCGAAAATTGTTAAAGGTCTGAACAGAAACTGTCCCACCGCCGAGACAGCACACATGGCGCACGAGCGGCCAGCACACATGGTGCGACCGACCCTCTCACAGGAGAAATGACGCGGCACAGCAGTTGCGTAAGCCGGCCGCCATGCGGACTTCGACATTCTTGGCTCTGGCGGCACTGGCGGGCTTTTGGGCAGCGTGCGGCACCGAAGCGACCACGGCTGATCTCGGCCCCGAACGCCTCGCCGTCACCAACGCGGGGCTGACCCAAGTCAGCTCGTTTGGTTCGAACCCCGGCAACCTGTCGATGTTCACGTACCTGCCCAGCTCATTGCCGACCAGCAACGTGCCGGTCGTCGTCGCGTTGCACGGCTGCACCCAAAGCGCGAGCGACTACCAAAAAGCCGGGTGGAACGACCTCGCCGATTCGGTTGGAGCCGTGATCATCTACCCACAGACCACCGCCAACGGGAACTGCTTCGCCTGGTGGGACCCGAGCCAAGCGCGCCGCGGCAACGGCCAGACGCTCTCGGTTTGGCAGATGGTCGACTACATCAAATCGAAGTACCCCATCGGCAAAGTGTACGTGACCGGGCTTTCGGCCGGCGGAGCGATGACCACGGTGCTGCTCGCCGCCTACCCCGATGTCTTCACCGCGGGCGCGGTCATGGCCGGCATCCCCTACCGGTGCGCCGATACGCAGAACGACGCCTACAGCTGCATGTTCGGCAGCAAGAACCTGACTGCTTCACAATGGGGTGACCTCGTTCGTGGCGCCGCGCCCACTCCCTCACAGTACCCGCGCGTTGCCATTTGGCACGGCACTACCGACGGCGTCGTCGTGCCAGCCAATGCCGATGAAGACATTCTGCAGTGGACCGACGTGAACGCCGTGAGCGCTACGCCCACGTCGACCAGCACCGTCGGCGCCGCGACGGTTACCCGCTATGCCTCGGCCGATGGCATCGTTCGGGTCGAGTCGTGGCGCATCGCGAAAATGACCCACGGCACCGCTGTTGACCCCGCTCACGGCTGCGGCACCGCCGGCGCATTCATTCTCGACGTGGGGTTGTGCTCGACGAAGTACTCCGCGCAGTTCTTCGGGCTGATCAACGGCGGTGACGGAACTGGCGGCGGAACTGGCGGCGGAACTGGCGGCGGAACTGGCGGCGGAACTGGCGGCGGAACTGGCGGTGGCACTGGCGGCGGAACTGGTGGCGGAACTGGTGGTGGAACTGGCGGCGGAACTGGTGGCGGAACTGGTGGCGGAACTGGTGGTGGCACTGGCGGCGGCACTGGCGGTGGCACTGGCGGCGGCACTGGCGGCGGAACTGGCGGCGGAACTGGCGGCGGAACTGGCGGCGGAACTGGCGGCGGAGCAGGGTCGACTTGCACCGAAACGTTTGCTTCGAACTATACCCATACGCAGGCCAAGCGAGCGGCGCTCTGCCAACCGAACAATGGCCACGCCTGTGCGATTGGCAGCAACAACGACCTCGGCCTGTGGAACTTGTTCCAAACGTCGTGGGTTCGCGAAGTTCGACCTGGTTACTTCGAAGCGGGTCGTTGCCCCTGATTCACTGTCTTGATCTCGTCAAAGCGAATTTTCGGGCTGACGCAAAATCGCCCGATATTCGAACGTCATTTGGCAAGCCGAAAGGCTCGGCCTACTTGAAACGAAGATCTGAGCAAAAACAGGAAGTCGAAATCAGCGAAAGGTCACTCGCCAAGACTCCCGTCGACCAAAGGAACCACAATGAAAAAGTCACTGAACCTGACTTGACGGGCTCATGCAAGCCGATGCGTCAAAGGCATATTCGGGCGGCCTGTTGGGCGAGACGCTCATGGCGTTTTACCTCGCTGCCCTGCGCGGCTCGCCGAGGCCATTGCCCTCCGCGGTGATTGACGCCGAGCAGTCGAACTGCAGTGCGTGGGGTGGGTTGGGTGGAGTGGTGCTCGTGTCGGCGAGTTCATCGTCGACTGGAGCCATACCCGAGCCCCTTTGGAACCGATTTCGAGCGAGCGTCGAGCTTTCTCGGGAGGGCGACTTTTTCGGTGGGTACGACGGTGCCATGCCGGTGCTCGCCCAAGTGCCGCGTGCGCGAACACACGACGGCCTCGAGCTGGTCCGTTCAGTGCACCGCCGAGGCTCCGAACGACTTCTCGACTTGCTGCATGCGCATCAACGGCGCGAACCGGTTCGGCTGGGGCTCGCGCACGGCATCGCTGGGTGCTTGCTCTCGCACGAAATCGGCAACGCATTGCTCGGCCTCGACGAATCAGCCCTGCGCGCCGACGCAATCGATCTGCTCCTGGGTGCGAGGCTGCCCAGGGGCAAAGACTTCGTCTGGCCCACGACCTCGGGAGACTCAAAGCCGGGCTTGCACGCGCTGTGCAATGGCGCCCCTGGAGTTGCCTTGGCGGCCTTGCTCGGAGCGCGCTACTCACGACGAACGGTACGTGCCATTGATCGAAGCGGCCATGAGCACGGTCGCGGTTCGTTCACAGAACGACTCATTTTGTTGCGGCACTTTGGGTCGCGTCGAAGTTCTTATCGAAGCGCACCGCACCACGAACGAACCGCACCTGCTCTCGACCGCCCGCGATATTTTCCACCAGGTCGACCCGAATGGCTTCACTGAGGCGGGCTGGCAGCGAGGTTCGGCCGGCTACGCGTTCACCGCAGTGCGACTCGAAGACCCACTGGGTGTCGACTTGCCAGGCCTGCCGCTGTCGATTGTACCAATGGAGCCAAGCGTGGCGTGATGAGCGAAGCCGCTGGGAAGTCGCCGACGAGACGAGTTCCCAGCGGTTTTGCGCGTCAGTGCTGCGCGTGCGCAACCTCTGCGCTCGAACTTCGGTCTCGTTGACGCCGCGCAAAATCTTGCAGCTGGCGACGAGCCGCTTCGAAGGCGTCGCTGACCGCGACGAAGGGGTCTTCAGCTTCTTCTCGCATGGGTTCGCGAGAGACCACCAAGCGTTCACCTGGCACCGACAACTCGATGCGAACATGAAAATAAGCGCTCTGGCCGTGCCGGTGGTGTTTCGACGGGTGTTCGATGATCACATGGGCGCCCGTCACCCGCGCATAAAACCGTTGAAGATCTTCGAATTGCTCGCGAATGGCTTGGCTGAGCGCTTCTGACGGTTCGCAATGCCGGTAGGTGAGTTGAACATTGTTCAGCATGTCGGTTCTCCATGAGCCATTCAAGGCAGGCTCAGGGAGTTGTCATGCAAGAAACCGTGCCAGCCATTCAGCACCACGCTCGGCACGGGAGTTGACCCACCGGCAGGCATCAACCGCCTGACACTCATTGCAGTGGTGGGCTTGGCTACTGGCTGCGTGGTCGAGCCCCACCTCTTCGTCTGGCCGTTTCTCTTCATGTACGACGCGACCGCGTACACGCGGTACCGGTGGCCGAGCCGCTCGGGGTCATCTCCGTGCCGTTGCTGGTGCGGCGCTGAGGGTCGAACGCCCGCATTTCATTCAGGCTCACGAGCGAAGCGCGGGCTAGAGTCACGGCATGAGCGAACTCGACGTGAACGAACTCGCCAAGGTGTCGAAGCTCTTCGAGGCGCTCGACGCCCCGGGCCGACGAGACCTCATGGCAGCGGCGGTCAAACACCAATACCCGGCGGGTCACGTGCTCTGCCGCGAGGGAGAGACGGCCGACACGCTCTACGTGTTGTCGAAGGGTGAGGCGCGGGTCAGCGTCGACGACTTCGGCACCGACAAGCCCATCAACACCCTCACCGCCGGCCAAATTTTCGGCGAGCAGGCGATGTTCGCGGGCGTCAAGCGGCAGGCGACGGTCACCATGGCGACCGCGGCCGAGGTCATCGCTTTTCCACGCGCGGCGGTTGACGCGGTGTTGGCCAAGAACCCGGCGGCGAAGGCCGTGTTGGCGTCGGTGGGCGTGAAGCGCTCCGAGGCCACGATGAACAAGTTGATGGAGTAACCGCACATGTCGACGTCAGACGAGGCGCTGCGCCGGCTCGCGAGCAGCTTGTTCATGGTCGGCTTTCCGGGTCATGAGCCCGACGGCGAAGTGCTGAAGCTCATCGACGCGGGGGTGGGCGGCGTCATTTTGTTCAAGCGCAACGTGGGCACGGCCGAGCAGACCGCCGAGCTCATTCATGCCCTCAAGTCGCGCGCGGGGCGCCCGCTCATCGCCGCGGTCGACCAAGAAGGGGGTCGGGTGGCTCGCCTCCGCGGAGCGCCCTTCACCGCGCTGCCGACGCTGCGAGACCTGGGCCGTACCCGAGACCTGCGGCTGGCGGAGCGGGCGGGCCGGTTGTTGGCATACGAAGTTCGCGCCGTCGGCTTCGACTGGGACTTCGCGCCCGTGCTCGACGTCGACACCAACCCGAAGAACCCGGTCATCGGTGACCGTTCGTTTCACCAAGACGCGGCCGAAGTCGCGAGGCTCGGAGTCGCGCTGGCCCAAGGCCTGGAGGCCCAAGGCGTCGCTTCGTGCGGCAAGCATTTTCCCGGTCATGGAGACACGGCGCAAGACTCGCACCTCGACTTGCCGCGGCTGCCGCATGACCTCGCGCGACTCGAGGCGGTTGAGCTGCTGCCATTCGCCGCCTACGCGCGCGCGGGGCTCGCGTCGCTGATGACGGCGCATGTGATTTTCGAAGCGATTGAGCCTGGGCGGCCGGCCACCATGAGCCGCGCGGTGATGACGGGGTTGTTGCGAGAACGACTGGGGTTTTCAGGCGTCATCGTCAGCGACGACCTCGAAATGAAGGCCATTGCCGATCACTTCAGCATCGAGCGGGCCGTGGTCGAAGGCCTCGAAGCGGGCGTCGACTTCTTCTTGGTCTGTCACCTGGCCCAACGGCAGTGGGCGGCCATTGAAGCGGTCGTGCAGGCCGTCAAGTCGGGGCGACTGACCGTCGAGCGCCTCGAGCAGTCGCGCGCGCGGTTGGCGGCGCTCGAGCGTCGGTTCGTGCACGGGCCAGAACGGGGCCTGGCGAAGTTGGGCTCGACCGAGCACCGGCAACTCGCCGAAGGGCTGTCGGTCGACGCCTTCACCGGCCACGACCCCACCGAGCGCCCCTGACGCGGGGTTGACTGCGTGAAACCAACTTGAAAACTGGGGAACTCATGACGCCTCACCCAAGAAAGATGCTGTACAAGCTGCTCGGGGTCGCGGCCGGGCTCGTGTTCGTCGCGTTCGGGGTGAACGAGCGGCGGGAGTTCTCGAAGACGCACGCTCGTGGTCAGCGGGCGGTGCTCGACCCGGTGAGCGAGTACCAGCAATTTGGGTCAGCCGGGTCGCCGACCTACACCGCTGAGCTCAGCTTCAAGACCGAAGACGGGCGGCAGATCAGGGTGAAACACAGCTTCCCCGAAGAGGTGCTCGAAGACTTCAAAGCGGGCAAGCCGGTTGAAGTCGTTTACGCGCCGAACGACCCGAGCGCGTTTGTCTTCGTCAACGAGAAACCTTCGTGGACCTTGATTTTGGTGGGGGTCGGTCTGGCCGTCGCCGCGTTGGTGTTGGCTTGACCCGGTCGCGTCACGGCTCGTGGCGCACGTGAAACGACTGCAGTACCGGCGGCCCCGCGAAGAGGTGCTTGACCCGAGCGACGATGGCCTGGGCCGCTCCGCTGGCGTCATACGCTTTGGCGTCGGCCTCGCTTTGCCAGACGGTCCACGCTGACACGGCATCGCGGTCGGTGGCCGATTCGAGCAGGCAGCAGTCGAGGTTGCCGGGTTCTCGCTTCACCAGCGGAGCGCATTCGCCCAGGTACACCCGGCGCAGCTCTTCGAGTTGGCCCGGCTGCACGCGAAACGAGCCCATTCGCACGAACATGGTGGTCATGGCGACCGTCTACTCCACGCCGTGGTTCACGGCTCGTGGGCCGAGGTGGTGCTCTGCGGGTCGCGGGTCAGGCGGGTGACGAAGTCGTCGACGTTGCTGTTGGAGTCGCGGTTGTTGCCGGCGGTGGCGTCGCTGCCGACGGTCGCCATTGACACGGTGGTCGACGTCGCGGTGGCTTTGCGTTCGACGCTGCCGGCCGAATACGGGCTCGACGTGCCCCAGGGGGCGGCGAGTTCGGGTGAGCCTTCGCCCGCGGTGGCGCTGGCGCCCCAGCCGACCGTGTCGCTGATCAACGGGTCGGTCGGGCCGACGACCCCGCCGCCGCCGGGCTTAGCCAACCGGAGGTGGCCGGTGTCGGCCTTGAGCTGGAGCGCTTTGGGCGTGCCGTTCGACGACACGGCCACGAAGTCTCCGGCGGGCGTGCCCTTGTACCCCGAGGCGCCGCCCGAGACGAACAAGTAGTACCCGTGCGACGGTATCGACGCGTCGCGGGGCAACACGCTGATGGTGGTCCACCCTCCTGAACCACTCGAGGCTCGGTACTGCACGAGCCAGCCGGTGAGGTTCACCGCGGCGCTGCCGGCGTTGTAAAATTCGACGAATTCGTCGTCGGCGCCACCGGGGCCCGCGGCGGCCAATTCGCTGATGACGACGTCACAGGCGTCGCCGCGCGCGTCACCGTCGACGTTCGACTGATCAGTGTTCGGCAACGAAGCGCAATTGTCGCACGCGTCGCCCACGCCGTCGGCGTCGCCGTCGACCTGAGCCAGGTTCGCAGCGGCGGGGCAGTTGTCGCACGCGTCTCCGAGGGTGTCGCCGTCGGTGTCGGTTTGCGACGCGTTCTTCGCGGTGGCGCAGTTGTCGCACACGTCGCCGACGCCGTCGCCGTCACCGTCGGCTTGTTGAGCGTTGGCGATTTTCGCGCAGTTGTCGCAGGCGTCGCCGAGCTTGTCGCCGTCGGTGTCGGCCTGGTCGGCGTTCTTCGCCGTCGGGCA
The DNA here is from genome assembly GCA_044225205.1 of Myxococcaceae bacterium. GTDB lineage: Bacteria > Myxococcota > Myxococcia > Myxococcales > Myxococcaceae > JAEUJT01. The sequence goes on from JBGAIY010000030.1 coordinate 15,087, forward strand.
GTTGTCGACGTCGTTCGAGACGCCGTCGTTGTCGGCGTCGTTGTCGCAGGCGTCGCCTTTGCCGTCGTGGTCGGCGTCGGCTTGATCGGGGTTCGCCAGGCCGAGGCAGTTGTCGCAGACGTCACCGACTCCGTCGCGGTCGGCGTCGGTTTGGTCGTTCGACGCCACGAGCGGGCAGTTGTCGCAGACGTCACCGGGGCCGTCGTGGTCGGCGTCGTGTTGGTCGGGGTTGGCGACGTCGGGGCAGTTGTCACACGGGTTGCCGACGCCGTCAGAATCGGGGTCGTCGTTCGACGCTTTGCAGTCGGTGCCGTTGCCGGCCGCGTTGCAGGTCAGCACGCCGCAGGCAATGCCCGACAACTCACAGCGCACCCCGACGTTCGGTACATTCGGTTGGCCGCAGGCGTTGCAGTTGTTGCGGTTCGGGCCTCCGCAGACCGTGCCGGTGCCGGCGGTGTCACACTGCAGCACGCCGTCGCACCCGCCGGTCGAGCACGGGTCTCCCAGGCCCGGCACTTCGGCGGCTCCGCACACGCCGCAGCGGTTCTTGCCCGCCGAGCGACAGACGGCCGTGGTGCCGCCGTCGCTGGGGCAGGCCATGGTGCCCGCGCAGCCGTCAGACCCCACGCATTTCGAATCGACGCCTTCGACGTCGGGCACCCCGCATTGGCCGCAGTTGTTGACGGTGCCACCGCTGCAGGTCATCAGCTCTCGGCCGGCGCATTGGTACGTGCCGCAGGGCTCGCAGCGGTCTCCGGGCCGGTGGTCGAGCACGGTGCACCCACCGCATTCGTTCTGCACGTCTTCGTCGATTTGGCCGTCGCAGTCGTTGTCTTCGCCGTCGCACAACTCGGGCATGGGCAGCACCTGGCCTTCGCAGGTGCCGACCTTGCCGGCGGCGTTGCAAATGGCGCTGCCTTGCCGGCATTGGCCCAGGCCCAAGGTGCCCGACGGGCCGAGGTAGCAGGTCACGGTCGTACCGGGCTTGCAGTCGGGGGTACCGGGGCACGCCGCCGCGAATGCCGCGAGCACGAGAACGACCACCGACCGCCTGACCTGTGCTTGCCGCATGGAGAACAACCGCGCTCGAGCGTGACCTCTTACTGCTGGCGTTGGTCGGCTTTCGCTTCAGCCGCCAAGGCGTGTGCGTGTTCGGCCCGTTGAATGTAGGCGGCGACCGCGACCAAGAGCAGCGCTCCGGTGCTCGACCACATGAGGTCTGTGCCGACGAACTGAAAGGTGTGATTGGCGTGCCCGAGCTGACCCAAGCCGCCGCCGCCCAACGAGCCGGTGAGCGACAGCGTCAGCCACCCCGTGGCACCGAAAAATCGATTCGCCGGGAACGTTGACTTGGCCGCCACCGCCACCGCGACCCCCACCATCACCATGATCGCCAGCGTTGCGTGAAACTCACCCATGTTGAATCGTCGTTCAAGGTGTGGGTGAAGTTGCGACATGTCTTCAAGTACCTGCATTTCTTGCTGAAATTGGTTTCGACAAGCGCCACTTGAGCAGGGGCGGCGTGATGAGGGTGGTGATCATCACCATGGCCACCATCGACGCGAAAATGGCCGGGCCGAGCACCCGAACCCCGGCCACCGACGTGGCGGCGAAGATGAGGCCGACTTCGCCTCGCGGCAGCATGCCGACGCCGATGACCGACCGGCGCAGGCCGGCGCCCACGACGCCGAGGCCGGCGACGAGTTTGCCGATCACCGCGACCACGCACAGCGCCAAGGTGAACACGAGCACGCTGGGTTGTGCGAGCGCCCCCAGGTCGGTTCGGAGCCCCATGAGCACGAAGAACACCGGCACCAAGAAAGACGAAATGGGCCGAATGAGGTGCTCGAGCGACTCGTTCGAACCGGCGTGCGCGTCGTCTTCTTCGAGCACGAGGCCGGCGGCGAACGCACCGACGATGGGAGCCAGGCCAATGACGTCGGCCAACCAGGAGAGCACGAAGCAGAACGACAGCGCGAGCGACAGCCACGCCGCGCTCGAGCGAATTCGGCCGGCGACGCGCAACAGCCGCGGAGCGAGCCACCGCCCGACGACGAGCGCTCCCACGAGAAACACGAACGCTTTGACGAGGGTGGCCACCATCGCGCTCAGTTCGAAATGGCCGCCGCTGCCCGCCGCGCTGATGAGCCCGGTCACCACGGCCAAAATGACCAACCCGAGCACGTCGTCGATGACGGCCGCCCCCAAAATGATTCGGGCTTCGGGCGACTGCGACTCTTTCAAGTCGCGCAGCACGCGGGCGGTGATGCCCACGCTCGTGGCCGTCAACGTGGCGCCGACGAAGAGGTGCACGAAGGTCGACTGGTCGGTCAACAGCCACGACGCCATGCCCCACCCCAGCAAGAAAGGCGTGACCACGCCCAGACACGCCACCCAGAGCGAAGACCAGCCGACCTTGAGCATTTGCGCGACGGTCGATTCGAGCCCGACTTCGAACAGCAACACGATGACGCCCAAGCGCGCGACCATGTCGATGTGGCCGTCGGTCTTGATGGCGTCGAACCCGTGAAAGCCCAACAGCGACGTGTTGCCGAGCAGCACGCCCCCGAGCAGCTCTCCCAAGACGGCCGGCTGGCCAAAGCGCATTGCCACATGGCCCCCCAGCTTGGCGGCCAAGAGCAGTACCGCGAGGGCCAACACCACGGGCGCGGCAGGGTCACCGTGCGTCATTGCCTTCGTATAGCCCCATTCGCCCAAGCTGCGGGCCGGTTCGACCAACAGGTCGTCAGGTCGTACCAGTTCGCTCCTCAACGCGTGGTCGCCACCACGCGACCCATGCGGTCACCAGCACCAAGCACACGAGGCCTGGCACGCTCCCTTCGAGGCCGACGGCGCCACCCGAAAGCCATTCGGGGGCGCCCCGAAACCGCGGCGACCACAGGCCGTGGGCTTCATGACCGCTCACACCAAAGCCCAACACCGCTCCTTGCACCCAATTCGCCGTGGCGTGCAGCCCAAGCGGCATCGCCAAGTTTCGGGTCTTGAGAAACGCCAGGCCAAAGAGCAGCGACGCGACGAAGATGTTGATGCCGGCGAGCACGCCCACCTCGCCGGTCATGTTCGGGTTGCTCGAGTGCGTCAGCACGAAGTAGGCGCCGAGCAGCAGCTGCGCGGGCCACGGGCCCAGCCCAGCCACGAGGCGTTGAAACACGAAGCCCCGAAACAGCAGCTCTTCGGCCACGGCGACCGCGACGCTGCCGAGCAAGGCCGTGGTGAGCGAGGCCCAAGCAACGGAGTTCCACGAGAACTGAACCTTGCCTGCGAGGAGCAGCGCCAGTGCGGGGGCGACCATCAACCCGAGCCCCAAGAGGGCCCCGAGGGCCGCTTCGCGAAGCCAGCGCCGGCCGAAGCGCCCCGTCACGTCGGTGAGGCGCTCTCGGCGAAGTCGCACGCACACCCACGTTGCCGCCACGACCGCGAGCGCTTGCGACCACTCGGTCACTTCGACCCGTGCCGTGCGGGTCGCCAACACCAGGGGCAACACGAGCGCCGCGAGAACCACGTAGAAGACCAGACACCACCAGCCATTGCGAAGGCGGCCCGAGGCGTCGAAAAACAGTGTCTTCATTCGGCCACCCGAGCCCATGTTCAGAGCATGCCCCAACCGCCCGATTGAGACGGTATAAGCGCGTTCGTGAACCGTTTCGTGTCGTCAGTTCTGGTGGTGCTCGCGCTGAGTGGCTGTTCGGTCGTCAAGTCGGCGATGATTCGGCCCGACTGGGCCCAAGAAGATCAGCGCAAGGTCAAACGCCTCGCCGTGGTGGTGCAGCCCCTGCCCGACGGCAATGCCAAAGCCGGAGAAATGGTGGCGAGGTTGGCGCGGCGCTACGTGAACTTGAAGCGTGACTTCTTGGTGAAGCGCGAAGTCTCGCAAGGCGAGCCAGCGTCATTGGCCCAGCTCTGCGCCGCGACCGGTGACGACGCGGTCGAAGGCGCGCTGTTCTTGAACCTCACGTTGACGAAGCACGGCGAAGGCTTCGAGGCCGAATTGGCGGGCAGCCTCAAGCGCTGCCCCGACGGGCGCGACGCCTGGGTGGCCACCGCGGCGGGCTCGTTCGCTTCGAAAGACGACCGGCTCACCGAGGTGACTCAGGTGTACGTGCGCGAAATCGGCCCCGAAGTCGAACCGTACGTCGCGCCGGTGATGAACTTGTTGCGACCGGCGCTCGACACCTTGCCGCAACCGCTGTTGACCGACGACGACGTCAACGAGAAGCTGTCGCTCGATTGAGCACGAGCACGGGGCCCCAAGCGCAATGACCGTCGCAACGTTGCTCGTCGCGTCGCTGGTGGCGGCGAACCCGTACCTGGTCGAAGGCAAAGAGCACTTCAGCCACCTGCAATACACCGAAGCGCTGCGCCCCCTCACCCTCGCCGTCGCGGTGCCTGGTCAGACCACCGCCGAGCGGCGGGAGGCGTACGACCTGCTCGCCCGCACCCGGGCCGCCCTGGGCGACTTGGCCGGCACGTCGGAGGCCTACGGCGAGCTGCTGGCCAAAGACCCCAACGCTCCCGCGCCGACCGACGCCGCTCCGAAAATTCGCGAGGCGTTTCGCGCGGCCAAGACTTCGCTCTTCGCCCCGGGCGTGGTGAAGCTCACCCGGGTGACCGCGGGCGAAGGTCACCTGGCCTTCGAATTGACCGACCCCTGGGCGGCGGTGACTCGCCTCGAAGTTCACGAAATCGCCGGCAATTCTCGCAACATCACCGTGACGGTGAGCGAGCGCGAGCGCCAGGCGGGCCTGTTCGACGTCAAAGTGCCCGCGACGTTGGTGCAGGCGTGGGTCGAGGCCTTCAACGGCGAAAACACCGTGGTGGCGACGTTGGGTTCTCTTCGCGTGCCCCTTCGGCTGGCGAAGAGCCACGCCCCCTCCCCCACCCCGCCCACCAAGCGCGACGAGCCGGCTTCTTCTGGGCCGACGACCGAGCCACCGCGTCGACGTGCCGCTCGCCACCCCGCCGCGCAAAAACCCACGGTCGCCCTCGCCCCGCCCACGCCGCTCCCGCCCCCATTCGTGGAAGACCCCACTCGTGGTGATCTCCAGGGGCGCTCGCGCTCATCGGCGCGGGGCTCGCCATTGTTTCCTGGGCTCTGCGGCGCGGCAAGACCTCACCACGCTGGCCGCGCGGCTCAACGTCAGCCCGGTGACCGGCATCAGCCAACGCGACGCTTACGCGCTGGCCGACAAGCAGCGACAAGAAGCCGTGGTGGCGAACGTGGCATTCACGGCCGCCACCACCTTCGCCGTGTCGACGGTGTTGTTGCTTCTGCTCGCGCCCTCTTCGTCTGGAGGAGCGGTCGTGATGACTCCACCGAACCCATGCTCGTGGCGTTGTGCTGGTAGCGCCTCGTGTCACTGACGGGGTGTGTTTGCGCCGGTAACGTCACCGGCAACTTCGTCTGCGCGGGCCCAGGCCCAATGTGCCGACGGGTACACCTGCGTCGCCGGGCGGTGTCGGGTTGCCAAGACCAACGCATGCCCGACCGTCTCATGCGAGTTGGCGGCGTGCGACGGTTTGGCCTGTGGTGACACCCGCTATTGCCAAGGCGGCCGCTGTGCGTGTCGAGGCCGGAGTTCTCGAGACGACCGAGTCGCTCTGCGACGACGGCAACGACAACGATTGTGACGGGCACTGGATCAAGGTGCCGACCCCAACTGCGCGTCACGGGCCGCATGCGACGGAGGCGTGGGTGATTCGGGCATCGTCGACGCCGGTCTCTTCGATGCAGGCCTCGCCGATGCGGGTATGAGCGACCCGGCATGAGCTGACCGGTATGAGCGACTCCGGTGAGCGACTCCGGCGTGGCCGACCTGTACGCGCGACGCCGGCGCGGCCGACGCGGGGCCGGGCGTTTCAGAAACGGCGTGTGCCAACGGCCAAGACGACGACGGAGACTCGTTGACCGACTGCGAAGACCCCGACTGTGAAAACCCAGCTGCGCTGGGGCTTGGCGTGCCGGTGCGCTGCAGTGGCGCCTGCGTGAATGGCGAGCGACAAAGCGCACTGCGGCGGCTGTGGGGCCGCGTGCAGCAGCGGGCAGCTGTGCAACACCATCGTCGTGGGGGGCCATTCGACCGGCACGTGCAGTTGCGGCACCGGCACCTGCCCGCTCAATCAACAATGTTTGGCGTTTTCGTGCACCTGCACGTCGTCGACCATGTGTTCGAGCGACGGCGTGTGCGACAACTCGTCGGGCGCTGGGTATTGCCGGTTGCCTTGATCAGGCTTCGCGGCGTTCGAGAATTTCGACGCCCAGCAGCGCCGCGAGAAACGCACGAACCTGGTGCTCGGGCTTGCCGGCCAAGGCGAACACTTCGGCGTTCGTGCGGGTGCCGTCGAGCCGCGAGAGCAAGCCCGCCTCCCATTTGTCGAGTTCGAGCTCGTGCAATTGGTAGGCGGGTTGTTGGCTGGGCATCAGCCGGTCTTCGGGGCGAACGAGGCGCGCGAGCCGCTCGGGCTTGTAGAGCTTCTTGATGCCCCGAACGATGAGGTTGCCGGGGAAAACGTCGAGTTTGATGCTCTCGGCGCGGGCCTTCTCGCGAAACGTCACGACGAACTGCGCTTCTTCCCACCCGAAGAGCGAATAGATGATGCTCTTCACCTGCTGGCCCACGTAATACAGCCGCTCGGTGTCTTTGAGCAGGCCGCGCTCGACCAAGACGTCACCGGTTCGGCGCCCGGTTTGCTGCGCCACCACGGCCACGTCGTCGAGCTGCTCGGGTTTGATTTTGCCGACCCGCACCAAGAACTGGCCGAACCGGTCAGCCGCCAAATTCGACAACGCAAACACCGGGTTGCCGCTCTCGAAGTAGACGACCTTCTTCACCTTGCCCTTTTGGCAGTAGAGCTCTCCGGTTTCTTTCGAGAGGTAGAAGGCCGAAATCAGCCCGGGCAGGTTGTCTTGGAGGCGGCCTTGGCGCGCGGGGCGCCCGGCGGCGGCGTTGGGCAGCGTCACGACTCCCGAGGGCGAGCTCAACGGGCGACTGCCCGACACGGGGCCGCGCATCGGTTTGCCGGCGGTGAGCGCCGCACCTTGGAGGTCGGCGGTGATGTTGCCGCCACCAGTCACTTTGATGCGACCGGTCAGTTCCATCGCGTCTTCTTCTTCGTCTTCGACGTCGATGTTGAGGTCGACGTCGAAGTCGGCCGGGGCCTCGACCGCCATCACCGCAGGGGCTCCGACCGGAGCGGGAGGCACCAGCTTCTGCACCTGTTCGAGCAGGGCCTTCGCGTCGAACGGCTTCTCGACGTACAGCGCCCCGGGGAAGCGGGTCATCGCCTCGTTCGAATGACGGCTGCCCTTGAACACCCCGCTCATGAACACCAAGACCAACTTGGGCGCATGGGTGCGCAGCGATTCGGCCACGTGGTAGCCCATCATGTCGGGCAACAGCACGTCGATGACCGCCAGCTGCGGAGCCTCGGCCCGGGCCACCTCGATGGCCGTCTTGCCCTTATTGGCCCCGATGACGGTGTACCCGCCCTCCTCGAAGAGCGACGTCAACAGAGCGACCAGCTCTTTGTTGTCATCGACGACGAGAATGGTGGGCGCCATGCCCGATTCAAATTACTCTGCCCAGCGGAGGTTGGCGATGAAACACCACCACCTGCTGTTGGCGGTCGGCCTGGCGCTCTGGCCCCTGGCCGCGCTGGCCGACGAAGACGCGTCGTTGCCCGACGTGCCCGACGCCTCGGCCGGCAGCGGCGGCCGACATGACCAGTGAAGAAAACGACCCGAACCAAACCTGCCTGTCTTCAAGCGACTGTGACGCGAAGACGAGTTGCGTGAACGGCCGGTGCGTGCCCGGCAAAGTGCGAAACGCGGCCGGCTGTGGCGGTGGCGCCTGGAGCCTCTCGACCGTCGCCTCGGCCGGCGTGGGCCTGGTGTTGCTGCGCAGAAAGTCTCGTAACCCCTGAGAACTGTTCTTGGTTTCGTCGTTTCTGGTCGGGCGGCCGTGGCTGCTGACCAAAGCGGCGCGGCCGGCGGCTGGGCGGGCGGGCCGACAGAACTGTCACACCGCGAGCCGTCTGGCCCTGGTGCGGCATCTGGCCGCGGTCTTGCTGAGAACGGGGCGGTCATGGTTTGGCGACGTGCATTTCGCATTTTTTCCGCCATGGGGCTCGTGGGGGCGGCGGCGTGCGATGCGCCGACGAGTGGCACGGAGTGCAGTCGGGCGGTGGTGCTCCGGCCGGCACCGGTGGGCGGCTGGCTGGGGTTCGCTGGCGAGCCCCTCACCATGACCTTCGACCAACCGACCCTCAAGTGCCTGCTCGACCCTCAAGACATTCGCGCGAGCGCCGAGCTCATCTCCCCTGACGAGACGCGCACCGCCGCGACACCGCTTCGCGTGACATACCTGCCGTCGACCGGAGCGAGCACCGCCGACGTCACCTTCACCCCGAACCGGCCCGGCCTGTGGCAAGTCATCGTCACCTTCGAGCCGGCGCTCGGCCGTTCAGACGGCCGTACCCGTGGTCGAAGACCGCCTGCTCGCCGGCGCGTCACGCCACGCCGCCTTTCGACGTGAATGCCTGCAACGTGCAGCCATGGCGAACGACGGCCGGCGCCGTGCTGTGCGAACGAGACGGGCGGGTGTTGGTTTGGCGGCCGGGGGTCGATGGGGGCTCCCGCCCCCCTGCCGACGGGGGCGTCAGCGACGAAGACTTCGACGGCCGCCACCTGGTGGTCGACGGCAACGTGCTCTGGTCTTCGGTCGACAAAGCGCTCACCCGTCGAACCGACACTGGGGCGGGCCTGGTCGTCGACGGCCGCATCGAACTGCCGGTACTCCCAGCGCCGACTCCGGGGTATTCGACCCAAGACGTCGCGATTCGGCCGCTCGCTTTTGCGGGTACGGCGGCGGTGCGCGTCGAATTTCGTGACGGCGGCCTGCAACAGTCGAAGGTGCCGACCGATCTCTACGACCGACCCGTCTTCGAAGACGACGCTGGCACCTGGGCGGTGGTGCCCGGCCCCAGCGACGACCAACTGTGCCCAGCGAACGCCCTGACCCAGTGCCGTTCTCTGCACGGGCGCCTGGTGGCGCACGACCGAGCGGGCTTGTGGGTGACGAATGGCTCAAGCAGCCCAAGAGAACTGCGGTTGACGCGAAAGCCGTTGAGGGTGACCGGAGCCGACGACACCACGCTCGCCTTCACCGACTGGGTGATTTGGCCGTACCAAAGCCGCCCCTTGGTGGCCGAAGAGCGCGTGGTCATGAGAAGTGCGACCACCGAACGCTCGGTGGTGGTGCACACTGGCAACGACGGTCAAATGGCGTTGAGTTGGTACGGCGTGGGAGCCGTACTGGGTACGCGAAACAACGGCGTCGTGTTGCAGCCAACCTCCACGACGCTGAGTTTCGTCGAGTTCTGACGTTTCAAGAAGGAGCCGTTTCATGGCAACGCGTGTGCTTGGTTCGGTTGGGTTCGTCGTCGCGGTGGCGCTGACCGCGTGCCCGCCTCCCCCGCCCAACGGGTGCAGCTCGTTCAGTGGGCGAACCCCGTCGCCGACCCCCGAGTTGGCCGTCGGCATCATCAACCAAAAGCTCAGCGTGCGCGTCGACCAGCCGGTCACGAAGTGTCAGCTCGATACCTCACTGGTCAAGGCGTCGGCCGAATTGATTGCGCCCGACGACACCCACGAGGCTGTCGAAACCACCCTGGTCGCCCCGTATGTCGCAACCGAGGGCACCAGCACCGTCGAGGTCTCGTTCACGCCGAACCAAAGCGGCACCTGGCAGCTCATCGTCACGTTTGAGCCGTCGCTCGGTCGGGTGCAGCTGGCCATACCGGTCGCGGTCGACCGGTCGTCGGGGCACCTGACGTTCGAGGTGCCGTACGACAGTAACGACTGTTTCGTACAACCGTGGCGCACGTCGGGCGGCGCGGTGCTGTGCGAGCGCAACGCGCGGGTCTTGGTGCTGCGCCCCGAGGCCGACGGCGGTCTGGGGCCGCGCAGCGCCGACGGAGGCGGGGGTGAAGAAGACTTCGACGGCAGCCAGGTCGTGGTCGACGGGCCGGTCATCTGGTCTTCGGCCGGCCAGGTGTTGACCCGAAGAATCGACACCGGCACGAAGCTCGTCGTCACCGGGCAAGTCGAACTGCCTTCGTACCCGAGCAACGTGGGGGGGTACTTTACCCAGACCATGGCCATTCGCCCACTCGCGCTCTACTCGCCGGGGCGCAGCGCGGTGCGCGTCGAATTCAGCGACGGCGGCCTGGTGGTCACCGACCTCGACCTCTGGTCAAGCGGTCGGGCCTTCGAAGACGATACCGGTGTGTGGGGCATTGACGTCAACGCCTTCAGTGACGGAACGCTGTGCTCGAGAGACGCTGGCCCTGGCCTGTGTCGCGAGCTCGGGGGCAGCCTCATCGCCAATGACCGAGGCGGCCTTTGGGTTCAGCGAACGCCGGGTTCGTTCTTCACCGACTTGGGTTTCTCTCGCCGGCCCTTGAGCCCCACGACCGACTCTTCGGTGAATTTGACCTTCGGGAACCATTGGTCGGTGCCTCAGCCGTCGATAGAATACCCGCTGGTGTCGCGCGAACGGCCGGTCGTCTCCCATTCGCTCACCGGGCGCTCGGTCGTCGTCGACTTCACCGACGGGCAACTGGGCCTCAGGTGGTACGGCCCCGGCAAAGTGCTGGGCACGCGCAACGGCACGGTGGTCTTGCAGCCCAAGCCCGGTGCGCTCAGCGTGACCGAGTACTGACACTTCGGGCGCTGCCCCATGGGGCGAAGTGTGAGACGGTAAGGCATGGGCCCGACTTGGGAACCGTCGTTCAATTTCTACCTGACCGAGTTTGAGCAGGCGCCGGTGTCGGTGGTGCTCGACATGAACGCCGAGCCGTTGCCGTCGCACCCGGTTCGGTTGCAGCTGCGGGTCAAGCTGTTGCACCCGAGAGCCGACGGCTTGCGCGACTCGGTCGAGCTCGAGCCCATGGGGCGGCTCGAAGACCAGCTCGTCGAGCGGCTGGCCGCTGCGTTCGACGCCGTCTACGTGGGCCGGTACGTCACCCAAGGCGCCACCGTCTTCGTGACCTACGTGCCGGCGAGCGCCAACGTCGAGACCTGCGTCGACGTCATTGGAGCCACCGACCCCTACGCGGTTGAATGGCTCAGCGAACGCGACCCCGACTGGCGCTTTTTTCACGAAGTGCTCTACCCCGACGTCTACGCACTGCAGACCATGTTGAGCCTTTCGCTGCTCGACCAGCTGCACGAAGCCGGAGACGACTTTCGCCTGCAACGACCCGTTGACCACGTGGCCTATTTCGAACAGCGGCCCGAGGCCGAAGGCGCGGCCACCGCCTTGGGCGAGCACGGCTTTCGGGTCGAAGAACTCAAAACCCACGAAGCCGAGCCTTCGACCTGGGTCTTGAAATTTCACCGCGACGAGCGGCTCGACGAGTCACGCCCCGACGTCTTCGTGGCCGAAGTGCTCGACGTGGTGACGCCGTTGAATGGCCGTTACGGCGGGTGGGGCTGCCCCGTCACGAAAAGCGAGACCTCATGAGCACGTTCGACCTCTTTCACTCAATTGCCGACCCCGGGAGCGCGCGCGTTCGTCGCACCATCGTCGAGTGGGGCCTCGAGCCGCACGTTCGCTTTCGCAACATCACCTACCCCGAAGTGCAGACCGACCTGATGGCACACGGAGGCATTTCAGCCCCCGCCCTGTGGGACGGCGAAAAGCTCTTCACCGGAGCCGACGCGGTGTTGGCGCGGCTGGCCGCGTTTCGCGACGTCGGCCGGGCGGGTTGAAGCCCTGGCGGGCACGACGACGGCGGGTGGGCGGCACCTAACTCAGCGGCTGGCGCTCGTACCTTGGTCGAAGCGCCGACTGAGGTCGTCTACCAGCCGAAGGTGCTCTGGTGAACCGAGTCTTAGGTAGGTGGCACGCGCCAAAGCCAACTGGAGCCGGACTTCGGCGGGAGGACGGCGAAGCGCGAATAGGGCGCGCGCGAGGGTGACCCGGGCGTCGGGGAGTGCGGTGGGTTCGACCTGAACGTCTTGCGTTAGCCCCGGCGCCTCTTGGGCGCTCTCGAGGCCACGCACGGCTTGTGCAGCGAGGCTGTGCGCTTGAGCGGGGTCGCCTCGGGCGAGCACGTCAGCCGCCAGCAGGCCCTTTGTGGCCGCAAGAAATGAGGCCGGTGCTGCGGTGCGGCGCAGCCCTTCAACTGCACGGCGGTGGTGTTGTTCAGCAGCCTGCCAGTCACCGATCGTCGCAAAGGCCGAGCCAAGGTCAGCATCGCCCGTAGCGACCTGAATCGAGTCGGCACCCCAGAGCTTTTCGCGGAGCACCTGGGCCCGTGCCAAGACGGCGATGGCCTCGCGGGGTTGCCCAGTACTCGTCAAGGCGTAGGCTTGGTTCGACAACAGGGTCTCAACCAGCGGGTGTGACAGGCCCAGTGCCTGCTCGGCAAGCTCGAGCGCCTCTCGCTGAACCACCAACGCCTCGCCCATTCGCTTGTGCCACATCAGCAACCGAGAATGATTGATGAGCATCGCGGCCAGACCAGCCGGCTGGCCACCGCTTCGCATGAAGGCTTCGGCGTCGGCGTAGGCTTTAAGCGCCTGCTCGGTCTGGCCTAAGGCCTCAGCGGCCAGGGCGTCGCTGTGGCGGCAGTACGCGTCGACCTCTGGGCTCGTTCGACGATTCCGAATCGCGAGCGCTTGCCGGCTCAACCGTTCTGAAGTGCGCGCTTGCGTTGAAGGTTCGAGGTGCACCACCACCCAGGCTAACGAACAGGTCGCTTTCGCACGAAGGTCGTCACGCTGCGCCTCTTCGGCGGCGATGATCGCGTCTTCGAGCGTGCCCACCGCGTCTTTTCGAAGAGCAGTCGAACGAGCTTGAAACTCACCAACAGCGAACAGCGCCTCGGCGGTCGCATCGACGTGGTGTACGGCGCGTGCGCGCTCGACGACCCTGGGCCACGCCCGTTTCACCTCATCGAGCTCGCCCAACCAGATGGCCGCACAGAGATTCGCAAGCCGTTCTTCCACTTCGTCGAACGCCGCCCGCTCGGCGCTGCTCAGGGCCCGTTCGAGAGGTTGGGTTTCAGGGGGCCCGAGGCACCGCTCCGCCGCGGGCAAGGCCTCAGCCGCTCTGACCGCCGTTGGGAGTTGGGCTTGAGATGACGCAAAGGCACGCCGGAGCGCTTCAAACGCGAGGCTGCTTTGGCGCAGGCAATGCATCCTTCGGTCGAGCAAGCTCGCTGACTGTTCACGTCGAACGTGCGTCGCTTCGCAGGTCGATTGGTAGGCGTTGCGCCAGGCCGCCACCCAGCCGTCGAGCAGCGCCGTGACGCGAGTCGCGGTGTCGCGCGCATAGTCGGCGTCGTCATGGGTAAGCGCGGCACGCACCTGTTCGAGCTCGGTGGATGACCACTTTGGCGCCCACGGGCTCTGGTTCGGGTCGCAGGGGGGCGTCGTGTTTCGGGCCGCGGCGAGCACGGCGACAAAGGCGGCCGCAGCGGCGGCCACCAGCGTGCGAACGACGCCCCGGCGCTTGCGCGGTCGCAAGACGACGAGCAGCTGGTCGATCGAGTCGTACCGCTCGCTGGGAGACTCCGCTGCCCCCCGGGCGACGACGCTCCTTAGCCACTTGGGGGCGTTGGTGGTCGACAGGGCCTCGCCGAGCGAAACGCAGAACGAAAAGAGGTCGGCCCGGGGGTCGGCGGGGCTCCCCGCGACCTGCTCAGGCGCCATGTAGCGAGGCGTGCCCGCAACCTGTTCGACCGGCATGGCCGAAAAACTGGCGAGCCCAAAGTCGGTGACACAGACGCGACCAGAGTGGGCCACCATCACATTGTCTGGCTTGAAGTCGCGGTGAACGATGCCCTGGGCGTGCGCCGCAGCGAGCCCGCGCGCGGCGGCCTCGAAAACCGCGAGCATCTGTTGCCAAGACCTCGGCTGCTGCCGCAACCATTGAGCGAGCGTCACCCCCTCAATGAACTCCATTGCCAGAAACAACTGGCCGCCGACCCAACCAACCTCAAAAACCGACACGACGTTTTGATGAGAAATACGGGCGAGCGCCTGAGCTTCGTGAAGCAGCGCGTCTCGTCGTTCGCGCAGCGAATCGAGGGTTGGCTTGAGAACCTTCAGGGCGACTTTGCGATCGAGCTGCGGGTCGTACGCCGCGAGCACTCGCCCCATGGCGCCACTCCCGAGCAACGACAAAATGACGAATCGGCCCAGCAGGCCCCCGCGGCCCAGGCTCTCTTCGGCGGCTGGGCCGCGAGGCGCGAAGTCTCGTGACGCTGACGCCGCGCTCAACATGCGCAGGCGGCAAGAGCGACACTGGTCGACGTGATTGTCGACCTGCTGCGCTCCAGCGCGATCAAGTGAGCCGCTGACGAAGGCGTTGATCACTTCTGGGGCCAGGCAGCCGTGGTGCACACGAAGCTCCTTCAGGAGTAGGGTTTCATACCAGTGGAACGCCCTGACCAACCAGAACCAGACTCGACCCAAACGCTCATTCGCCAAGCGCTCGAAGAGTTGCGGGTGTCAGTCGGGCCGTTCAACCTCCCGAACGACTCGCTCCAAAGCTTCGTTGAGGCTCGCTTGGTCGGTGCGACCCGTGCTCTGCACGTCGACGATCTCGTCTTCACCCACGCGGTGCTCCAAGGCCTGCCTGAAGCCCTTCGTGTCTTCAGGGGGCGGGTTCGCAGCGCGTGCTCGGTCGTCACCCGCATCGACGGCGCCTCGCACTTTCTCGAAGAAGTGGCGCAAGCCCTGAGTGTGCGGTTGGTGTCTGAGAAGCCCCCAAAGCTTGAGCAGTATCGCGGCGAAGCCACGCTCGATGCGTTCTTGCGCGCCGCCGCAGTGCGAACGGCGCTCAACCTCAAACGCCGCAGTGCCCTCGAAGACACTGCCGAGCCTGATGAGCTGAGCGAGTTCGCCGTGATTGCTGAAGACGCTGACCTCGCCTTGGCGCGGGCGCACCACCGCGCTGACTTTCAGGCGGCCTTTCAAGTCGCGTTGAGCCGGCTCACGAGCCACGAGCGAAACGTCTTGAGGCTCCATTTGCTCGCCGGTCAGACGATCGACGAACTGGCCGCCGTGTACTCGGTCAATCGCTCGAGCGCAGCGCGGTGGCTCACGCACATTCGGGCGAAGCTGCTCAAAGCAACCCGCCAAGCGATTGCCGAACGGCTGCGGCTCGGCGACGACGAGCTGTCGAGCTTCATGCGCCTTGCTGCGAGTGGCCTCGACCTGTCGCTCAAGCGCCTGCTCCATGACGCGGGCTAACCAGAGCCCGGTTGCGCCCGAGCCCCCCCATCTTGCTCGCGCGAAATGCAGGCGAACTTGGGGTTACCGCCCTGGAGGCTGCGTGTCTTCGGCTGTGCCAGTCGAGCACGCGCCCGCCGAATCGCAAGCCACACAGCTGGAGCCCGCGCAGGCCAGCGCACCGTGACTGCCCGTTTCAATCACGATGCCGACGCTCTCACCCACCCACGCCAACGCTTCGTATGACTCAGTCTGGCCGTCACCAGTGAGGTCGTCTGCGTCGGTCCAGGCGATGTACAACGTCTTCGAGTCAGAGAAGGCCACTCCGTTTTCGAGCGCGCCATCGCCGTCGATGTCAATGTCTGAGAACGACCAGGTCTCGAGTTCTCCACTCGGCGCGGGCGCCTCAATTTTCGAACTGCCGGCCTGTTTCGCAGCAGGAATGGTTTTGGGCGGCGTCGACACGACGGTCGGTTGCGGCGGCTTTTGCTTTTGAACCGTCGACCGCGCTGCCGTCACCGCCGCCGTGGCCTGGGCGCCCGAGCGGCCCTTGCCGGCGCTCTTCGAGCCGCATGCCCCTGCCAAGACCGCGACAACAACGATGCAAATGTTCAAGACTTGAATGCGCATGTTCATGACCCCACGAAAGTCGACACTGAAATGTGTCGGCTCGGCGACACGGGCACCCCGGCGCAGTCTCATTATAAAAACTAATTTAAGGCAGCCGCGACCGACTGGGCGGGCACCATCGCCAAGGCCTTCGGTTCGACACTGGCTGGCGGCACGTTGCGCGCCCACTTGGCCATGTTCGTGACCCAAGTACGGCAATCGCTCGATTGGGCGGCTCTTCGTCGACAGCGACGAGGTGCACACTGCTCGCCAGTTGCGAGCCGCATCGTGTCGAGCCTCCTACAGGAAAGGGCGCCGAACTCCACTCCGACCTGACCTGCGCTTCACGAAACTTGTTTCTGTGAAAAGTGCTCTCGGCGCTCACGGCTATTGCGTCGATGGTCGTGACCTCGTGCGAAGGTGGGCGAGCTGACGCAGCGCCGTGATTTCGACCTTCGAGTACGTCCTCGACTCATTGACGCGTTGAAACGAACATGGTCGGCTCGCTGCTCTGGGTGAGGTGGGCGATGCGGCGGCTGGTGTTGGCACTGGTTTCGATTTCTGTCGGCGGTTGTCAGTGCTTCTACGCCGTCGATGAAGCATTCGATGCGGGCGCAGCTGACGCTTCAGTCACAGTCAGCGATGCGAGCATTTCCGACGCGGGTTCGTCAGACGCCTCCGTCGCCAGTACCGATGCGAGCATTTCCGGCGCGGGTTCGTCAGACGCCTCCGTCGCCAGCACCGATGCGAGCGTTTCCGACGCTGGTTCGTCAGACGCGTCACAAGCTGATGCCAGCATCGACGCGGGTACGCCTGACGCATCAATCGGCGGCGGCGACGCGGGTTCACCCGACGCTTCTATTCTCACCGAGACCTGCAACGGCATCGACGACGACCGACGGCTTGATCGACCTGCTCCCCGACGGAGGCTTGCTCGAACAGATCTGCCCACTGACTCTCGGGGTGTGCGCAAGCACCCACTCGTACTGCCTCGACGGGGGGTCACCGGCTGCAACTACGGCCCCGACTACGAAGTCGCCGAGCGCCGCTGCGATGGCCTCGACAACGACTGTGACGGCCGAGTCGACAAGTCATGGCCTCACACCATTCTCGAGGGCGACGGCGGTATGACCACCGAGCAGGTGCACGACATTCAGGCCCTTGGCATCGCGAGCGGTACGATCGTCACGATCCCCGACGAGGTGCTGTGGCTCGACCAGGGCCTCAACGTCACGAACGACGTTCAGTTTGAGGCGCACCCGCTCGGAGGTCGCTCCATGCTCATTCCAGCTCCAGACGGTTGGACGCGCATCTCCGTCACCTATCCTTCCCACACCGAGGCGGTCCTCGGCGTTCACCAGCTTTGGGCCGACGGTGGATACGACCACGACGTCGACGGCGGCGTTCGGTTCATCGCACGTGATGTTGGCCCCGGCAGAGGTGGGCCCTACTCATGGATGTTCGCCGCTGTCGCGGTCGACGACGGGTGGCGAATGGTGTCGAATTGAGTCCCACACCGATGCGACCAACGGCGAATACAGTGGATATTGAGGGACTGCGAACGGCGCGTCCGTTTGCTCCCACCCTCCATCCCGTTCGACCCACGTCATCGGAGTGCGTCCCCACGTGTCGAGCCCGATGCCGACGGTCTCCTGGAGCCGAGAGTCATATTGAACCGTCCACATTCGTGGAGAGGGCACTGGGCGGAGCGACCAGTCTCCATTCCAACTCGAGATCGCATACGAGCCCGTTGCCACGACGCGACCCTGTTCCTCATCGGGAACCGCAATCGAGGTCGGGGCGATGTCGACCGACGGGCGGCGGGTCACCAAAAGCGACCACACCGCACCGTCGAAGCTCCAGGTCTCAAGAGCGTTGTCTTGAAACACCATAAAGAGTGTTCGCCCTCGCACCTGGTCTTGAACCGGCTGAAAGAGACGCGCGCTACCGAGTTGATAGCCGGTAACCGTCTGAATCTTGCGCCACGCCCCACTTACGATTCGATACACTTCGAGGTACCGGGTGTCTTCAATTCGAATGACTTCGAGTTCGTTGCGCTGTGGGTCGAATGAGAGACGAATGCTGGCCAAATCGCCCCATGGTCGCGGCAGACCAGAGCCAATGGCGTACCAGCCATCAACTCCGAGTGCTCGAACCGAACACCACGTTTCCGATTCGACATGAAGCTCGACCAACGCCTCTCGCGTTGGGTCGTACACGACATGCTGAGGTTGGTCGATCGAGCCGGCAATTGACGTTCGCACCTTCTTCCACCCTGAACCGTCCCACTCCCACAGGTTGTCGGCTTCCAAAAGCTGCAGGCGCTGGCGTTTCTCGTTCCACGCGAGACCACCGAAGGAGGTGATGTTGGGGGCCGCGCCTGTCGTGACGTCGAGCCAATCGGTGCCATCCCATGCCCAAGTGGGGCTGCCGGTCAAACCGACCAAAATCACCCGATTCGAGACTCCGTCCCAGCCCA
>JBGAIY010000607.1:0-3836 GCA_044225205.1 Myxococcaceae bacterium
ACCAACCCTCGCGCAACGGGGAGCACTCGAAACAAGCCCATGGCGTGATCAATGGCAGCCAGCCGGTGGCGATTCAAGGCCCGACCCGCACCGAACCGAAGTTCTCCATTCTCGAGGTTCGAGACAAACGCCAGCGACGCCAATGACGCGTTGTGCGACGAGTCACGGGCGCCCCGTTGAAGGCGCGCGGTTGGGCGCTGCTACGCTCGCAGGCGCATGCAATTTCGAGCCGAACCTTCGCCTCCCGAATTGGCGTTGACGGTGTCGCCCACCGAACGCCTCATTGAAACGATTCAAGAATTGTCACTCGCGCGCTCGCTCGACGCGATCATGGCCATTGTTCGCACTGCGGCGCGGCGGCTGACTGGCGCTGACGGGGCGACCTTCGTGTTGCGCGACAACGGCCATTGCTTCTACGCCGACGAAGACGCCATCGGCCCGCTGTGGAAAGGCAAGCGCTTCCCCCTCACGTCGTGCGTGAGTGGGTGGGCGATGCTCAACCGCCAGCCGGTGGCCATTGAAGACATTTACCAAGACGCTCGGGTGCCGGCCGACGCGTACCGGCCGACGTTCGTGAAGAGCCTGGTGATGGTGCCGATTCGGGCTTCAGCGCCGATTGGGGCGATCGGCACCTACTGGGCGACCAACCACAAAGCGACGGCCGACGAAGTGAAGTTGCTGCAGTCGCTGGCGAACAGCACCTCGATTGCGATTGAGAACGTCGAGCTGATGAGCACGCTCGAGCGTCGGGTCGCCGAGCGCACGGCCGAGCTGCAACTGATGAACAAAGAACTCGAGTCGTTCTCATTTTCGGTGTCGCACGATTTGCGCGCGCCCTTGCGAGCGATTGACGGCTTCAGCGAAGCCCTGGCCCAAGACGCGGCGCCGCGCTTGAACGCCGACGACCGCAAGTACGTCGACCGCATTCGCAACGCGGCGGGGCGCATGGGTCGACTCATCGAGGCGATGATGTCGCTCTCGTACCTCCGTCGGGCCCCCATCGCCCGGGCGCGGGTCGACTTGGGGGCGCTGGCGCGTGACATCGTCGAGACGCTCCGCCAGGCCGAACCGAACCGGCAGGTCGAGGTGCGCATCGAACCCGAGCTCATCGCCGACGGCGACGAGGCGCTGCTGCGGGTGTTGCTGACGAACCTGCTCAGCAATGCGTGGAAGTTCACTCGTCAAACCGCGCAGCCGAGCGTGACGGTGGGGCGCAGTGGCCCGCACGAGTTCTTCGTCAAAGACAACGGCGCGGGGTTCAACAGCCAAGGGCCCGGCGCCGACCGGTTGTTCTCGGCGTTTCAACGCTTTCATCGCCAAGACGAATTCGAAGGCACGGGCGTGGGGCTCGCGACGGTGGCGCGGGTCGTGTCCCGCCACGGAGGCTCGATTCGCGCCGAAGCCGAGGTCGGCAAGGGAGCGACGTTCTTTTTCGACCTGCCGCCTCCGCCCAAACCGCTGTTGGCGAAGCACGACCACGAGCTGCACCAAGGCTTCGCTTGATCAGTGAAACCGCGCGGTGGGCAAGCGCGACGCGAGCCGCCGGGCGCGCGCTCTGAAGAGCAGCTGCCAGGCGTTGAAGTCCAACAAGGCGTCTCGGCTCACGAGGCGAATTTCGCCCGCGTGGCGAACGGCGAGCGCCCCAATGCCACTCTGCGAAACGACCCGCACCGCGTCAAGCAACGGCGTCGTCGCGGGCACTTCGACCAGCCCCAGGTACGACATGCGCGACAGCGGCCCGTGGGGCGCGAGGCTCGCCAATTCAGAGACCATGTCGGCGCGCAACACGCCTTTGGCCCGACCTTCGGGTTCAGTCACCAGGAGCAGTTCGGCGTTGCGCTGTTGCAGTACGGCTGAAGCCCGTTGCAGTGAGGTTGTTTCGGGCAACGTCACGACTTCTTGCATGGGCAAATCAGCGACTTCGAACTGATCAAGCATGGCCGCACGTTCAGCAATTCGCGGGCCTTTCGAGCCGTTCTCGGTTTCTCGAACAATGTCACATGTTTTCAGAAACCGAGGCCCGGGCGAGCCATTTCATCGGCGAGGTTGCTTTTCACTTTTGAAATGAAGCGGCCTTCATTCACGCCGCTGACAAATGCGCGGAGTGCTTTTTGACTCGGCGGTACAGGGTCGACTCGCCACCAGTGGGGGTCGGTCGGGCCACGAGGGCGAAGACGGTGTCGTCGGTGGCGCTCACCATGGCGATGGCGTCGACCCCTTCGTCGAACCCTCTTTCGAGTTCGTGAACGGTCGCGCTCGAAGGCACGACGGCGAGGTGGCCCAGCGGTAATTCGCCCAACCGGGCGTGGGGCCGACTTTTGAGCGCCCCAGAGAGCGCCGCTGCGGTCAGCACGCCTTCGAGCGCTCCGTCTCGGCCCTGCACGACGATGAAGGCCACGCCTCGCGCCGCGAGTGACGCGGTGCGCACCGTCTGGTCAGCCCGAGCAAAGTGAACGGTCTTGGTACTCGTCGAATTGATCAGGTGGAGTTGCATGCACCACGACAAAGCAACACCCAGGCCATGCGCTCGAAAGCCAAATGGGTCGACATGTCGGGAGGTTACGGGGTCTGTCGCCGAGGTCTGTGGCGACCTGGCCGCCTTACGACTCCAAATCGAGGCGAACGGGAGCCTCGTCGGTGCGAGCGCCTTCGTACACGTGCCAGGCGGTGAGCAAGTCGAGCCAGGCGGGGCCGGTCGACACGAAGAGCGTGACGTCGTCGGGGCTTTGCCGACCGAGGGCGGGGTTGGCGAGCAAGGCACTCAAGGTCGTGGTCTCACCAAAGTGGCCCCAGCGGCGGGTGGCGGCGGGGGTGTCACCCGAGCGGCGCGCGCGGGCCAGCAACGCCGCGGGCAACGGCGGCTGCTCGAAGGTGTCGGCATTCAGCACCACGACGTGCGCGCCCGGGCGAATGACGTCGGTGGGCAACGGGGCGCCCCCGACGAGCACGACGACGTCGGCGTTTTCGGCGGCCTCTTCGGCCGAGTCGGTGCCTCGCACCGAGGTCGCGAGCGTCGACTGGAGCCGCAGGGCCAATTCGGTGTTGGCGGCGGGGTCTTCTTCGTAAACCCACACGCGCTGCAGCGAGCGCACGAGCCGCAGGGCCTTGAGCGCGCTGCTGGCCGCGCTGCCCGAGCCCAACACCGCGACGTGCCGGGCGTCTTCGCGGGCCAACAGGTCGGTGGCCAAGGCCCCAGTGAGCGACGCGCGCAGCGCCATCAAATGGCCAGCGTCCATCACGCAGAGCAGCTTGCCCGACTTCGAGTCGTGCAAGTGCAGCGTCGCCTTGCCGCCCGCCACGACCGACACGCTGAAGGCGGGCACGCCGGGCCACTGCGCGTGGCGAATGCGAGCGGCGTCAGGGCGAAGCTCGGCGTCGGCCTCAGGCTCGGCGCCACCGGCTTTCGACAACGCCTCGCGCCACTCGCGAAGCAAGCGCAGCGCCTGCAGGTGCCGCGACACGTCGGCGCGGGTCAAAAAGGCAGTCAGCATGCCCGGCGTCATACAACGCTGGGCTCGCGGTATCGAACTGTGGGCTACTGGCAGGCGACTTTGGTGTCGTGTTGGTAGCAGCCGTTGCCCTGGTTCACCCAATTCGGCGTGGGGGCGGTACTGCAGGTGCACAGGTACTCAATGAGGTGGTTCGCGCCCGTGTTGCAGAACAGGCCCTTGCCCGTGCAGGCCGAATAGGTGGCGGCGGTGCAGGTGTTGTTGCTGCCGTGGTGGTAGCAATTGCCGCCGACGTCGGCCCAGCCTTCGGCGAGCAGCTGCGCGCGACCCGCGCTGTCGACACCGCAGGTGTACAGGGTGTCTTGGTTGGTGCCGCTGCAGAAGAAG
>JBGAIY010000608.1:0-3831 GCA_044225205.1 Myxococcaceae bacterium
CTGGGTCTACATTCGACTCATGGGCGGCGACGGGCTCACCGAAGCCACCAAGGCCGCGATTCTCAACGCCAACTATGTCGCCGAACGGCTCGACTCGTCGTTTTCGGTGCTCTACCGCGGCCAAAACAAGCGCGTGGCCCACGAGTGCATCGGCGCCCTGCGAAAGATCAAAGCGACGAGCGGCGTCGAGGTCGAAGACATTGCCAAACGGCTGATGGACTACGGCTTTCACGCCCCGACCGTTTCTTTTCCCGTCGCGTCGACCATGATGATCGAACCCACCGAGTCGGAGTCGCTCGCCGAGATCAACCGGTTCTGTGACGCCCTCGTCGCCATTCGGGGCGAAATCGCCGAAGTCGAAGCCGGCACGCTGCCCAAAGACAACAACCCGCTCAAGCACGCCCCCCACACCGCCGAGGTGACGACCGCCGACGAATGGGCCCGCCCGTATTCGCGCCAACGCGCCGCCTACCCGTTGCCCTGGGTCAAGTCGCACAAGTTCTGGCCGGCGGTGGGGCGAATCAACAACGTGCTGGGAGACCGAAAGCTCGTCTGCAGCTGCCCTCCCATCGAAGACTACGCCTAGGCGGAGTTTGGAGTAGGGTGCCGCCGCTCGATGGCCCAGATCGACCCCAAAAAGCCCGTTCGTTTCGGCAAGTACACCCTCATCGACCGAATCGCGGTCGGCGGCATGGCCGAGATCTTTCTCGCGCGCCAAGCGGGGCTCGAGGGCTTCGAGAAGACCATCGTCATCAAGCGCATTCGGCCGCACCTCTCGAAGCAGCCCAACTTCGTGAAGATGTTCTTGAACGAAGCGAAGCTCGCCGCGCAGCTGAACCACCCCAACATCGTGCAGATCTACGACCTCGGCAAAATCAGCGAGTCGTACTTCATCGCGATGGAATACGTGTTCGGCCGCGACATGCGTCGCATCATTCCCAAGGCTGACACGCTGGGCATACCGTTTCCCATGGTGTACGCGCTCAAAATTGCTTCGAGCGTGTGCGAAGGCCTGTACTACGCGCACCAAAAGGTCGACATGTACGGCAACGCGCTGAACATCGTTCACCGCGACGTGACGCCCGAAAACATCTTCGTGTCATTCGACGGCACGGTGAAGGTGCTCGACTTTGGCATCGCCAAAGCGGCGAACCAGATCGAACAAACCCGGGCCGGTGAAATCAAAGGCAAGCTCTCGTACATGTCGCCCGAGCAGTGCATGGGCAAACAGCTCGACTCGCGAAGCGACCTGTTCTCGCTCGGCACCGTGCTCTACGAGTGGCTCACCGGGTTCAAGCTCTTCACCGGCGACAGCGAAGTGGCGATTCTGAAGTCGATCACCGAGGGCAAGATCTACGCCCCCTCGTATTTCAAGGCCGACATCCCCGAAGCGGTCGAGGCGATTTTGATGCGCGCGCTCGAGAAAGACCGAGAGAAGCGGTACCAGAACGCGTGGGAAATGCAGTACGACCTCGACCAATTTTTGTCGCAGTACGAATTCACGCCGTCGAACATTCACCTGTCGAACTTCTTGAAGCAGTTGTTCAACGACGAGCTCGAAGAAGAAAAGTCGCACCTCGCCACGCTGCGCGCCCCGAGCGGGCCCGACGAAATCGTCGACGAAGCCGAAGAAATCATTTCGACCATCGACCCGATTTCAGAGGGCGCCGATTCGGGCCCCCTGTCGTCAGACAGCTCGCTGCCCTTGCAGTTGAGCGCGGTCGACATTGACCGACTGTCGGCGGTGGCCCAGCGCCACGGCGTCACCGTGAACGCGCTCATTCGCGACGTCTTGAGCGCGTTCTTGAAATACCAGCGCTGACCTTCAGTACAGCATCAGTTCAACCGCGCTCGGGTCGAGCGGGCGCTCCATGCCCAGAGCTCGGGTTTGCACTCGGCGGCGGTCAACGCCCTCGCGAATGAGCAACTCGCGAATGGTGGCCGCGCGCTGGGCGCTCATTTGGTTGTTGTCTTCGAGCGTGTTGAGGTCGGTAACGAACACGTCGACGCGCAGCCGCGACTCGGGGTTCGCCTTGAGCAACAGCGCCAATTGCTTGATGAGCGACTCTGCCCCAGGAGTGAGCGTCGCTCGCTTCGACGTGAAGTCGATTTTCGCGCGCAGCTGCAACCGCCCACCAACGATGGCGATTTTGCTCTCGCCCTTGTCAGGGCAACCGTCGTTGTCGTCGACGCCGTTGACCGTCTCTTTTTCTTTCGGGCACTTGTCGCTCGCGTCGGCCACGCCGTCGTGGTCGGTGTCGACAAAGGCCGCCGGCGCGGGCTCAGCCACCGGCTGGGCGGCGGGCACCTTGGCGCGCGGTGGGTCGGCGTTGCCCATGGCCGACGCAATGGCCGCGTCGTCTTTGGGCGGCGTCGTGCCAAAGCCTTCGACCGGCGAAGTCGTCGACGGCTCGTCGGGTGGCGGTTCGGCGGCCTTGAACCAGCTCTCGGGCAGTTGAATGGGGGCGTGCTGGTACGAGACGCCGAAAACGACTTGGTATTTCGGGTTGGCCCAGCCGCGGGTGAGCCCCGCTCCGCCGGCGAGCTCAAAGGCCAAGACATCGCCGATGCGGTACTTCAGGCCGCCCATGACTTCGACCGGCACGTCGGTCGTCGTGAGCTTCTTGAGCCCGACCGCGCCGTTGAGCGTGGCCTGCAACAGCAGCACGTTCTCGCTACCAAAGAGGGGAAACTCGCCGCCGACGCCCCAGGTGAATTCTTGGCCGACGCTCATGTTGAGCAACCGCATTTCGGCGGTTCGAAAGTTGAAGCCGGCATTCGCCACGACGCGAAAAATCGGCAGCGCGAGCTCGACCAACGCCCGCGGAGAGACCATGACCGCGCCGCCGCCTCGAAACGACTTCGCGTTGCCCGTGGGAAAGATGAGTGGCATCGACACCGCGACTTGCAAGGCCCGAGCGCGTTCGAAGAACGAATACTTCGGCGCAAAACGCAGGTCGCCCACTCCAAACCCCGTGTGCTGGGCCCCCAACGACGCGTCGAGGTTGTCGGCCAGCTGGCCCTTGGCGATCGACAAGGGCAGGGCGAGCGACAGCTCGAAGTGGTCTTTGAGCGCCAGGCCGACCGCGAGGTCGAAAAACGTGAGGTCGTTCACCAACCGAATGACCGTTTCGTTCGTGCCCGGCACGCCCAACACCAATGGTGAATTGGCGTAGCCCACGAAGAGCCCGGCGAACGGCGACAAGTGCGGCGCCACTTTCGCCGATTCGATGTTCAAGAAGTCTTGCGAGCCGGTACCCGGTTTGAACCGCTGCACGTCGATGGCCGTGTTGAAGACGTTTTGTGCTCGGGCCTCGAAGGGCGCCACCGCAGAACCCACCACGGCCAGCACCACGAACGCCCGCCCAGCCGCCGGCGCACGCCGCCGCCTGACCAACAGCCACAGCGCCAAGGGCACGAAGAGCCACCCACCGGGTACCGACGCGCAACCGCCACCGCCCCGGGCCTCGTAGTCGTCGTTTTTGTTGAGTGGGTCGGTGCCGCGCTTCTTTTCGGCGCCGTCGAGCGCGCCACCGTGATCGCTGTCGGCCACGTTCGGGTCGGTTTCGCCTTCGTCGACTTGACCGTTGGCGTTGACGTCTTCTTCGCCGTCTTTGAGGCCGTCGCTGTCGGTGTCGGCGATTTCTGGGTTCGTCGGGTTGGCCGCCGTCTTCTCGAGCCCGTCGAGCAAACCGTCTGAATCGGTGTCGGCTTTCGACGCGTCGGTCTCGCCGAAGTCGTACTTGCCGTCGCGGTTGGCGTCTTCGTCTCCGTCGTGCAGGCCGTCGGAGTCGGAGTCGACCTTCTTTGGGTCGGTCTTGCTGCTGGGGT
>JBGAIY010000609.1:0-3810 GCA_044225205.1 Myxococcaceae bacterium
CCTTGGCGTTCGTCGACCCCACCTCTTCGAAGTGGTGCAACACCCGCCCCAGCTCGCGCGTCGCCAACAGGGGCGCCAATTCGAGCGAGGTGAGTCGGTCGGGCACTTCGACCAACCGGTAGCCCCGCGCGGCCTGCGCATCAATTCGGTAGCCCAAGCGCCGCAGCTGCTCGACGTGCTTCCACACGGCGGTGCGTGAGAGGCCCAACTTGTCTGAAAGAACGGCGCCCGAGATGAACTCGTCTCCGCCTTCAGCCAAGAAGGACAGAATCATTTCTTCGTTCGAGGTCTCGATTGCGTCCACGGGCGAACGCTAATGGCCTGGTCCGTGTACTTTCAAGCCACACGCAAGGGTCACGGCTTCGGTGTGGTTGAAGGTGGTTGCACAGGCGCAAACGAAATGAGTTCGAGCGCCACTTGGGGCAACCGCTGCCCGTTCGATTCGAGGGTGGTCGTGAGGTGAACAATGCCAACCCCCGGCGCAAAGGTCGTCTCGTTGACCAGAATTTTGCCTTGTTCTGCGCGGTTGCGGCTCTGCACAATGACGCACCCTTGCCATTTGCCAGCGGGTGATTCGCAGGGCTGATCAACGCCGATGATCTCGTAGTGCTCGACCGACGACGCCGAGATCACGTTGTTCCACTTGGCGCCCGTTTCAATGGGGTTGCGCAGCAGGTACCGCTCTTGGTCGCGCACGCCGTATTCGTCGACTTGCAGCCGGCGGCCTTTGGAGTCTTCGAAGACGCCGCTCGTCTGCTTCACCATCGACACGGTCATGGTCTCTTTTTGGCTCAGCACGTCGAGTTCGTATTGCCACTTCGTGCCGATGACCAAGGGGTAGAAGTCGGCAGCCGTGGGAGCCTTGGGCCCTTCGGCTTTGCCGCCGGTGCCGGCCGTGGTGGCACAGCTCACGCAGCACAGCACCGCCGTCACCAACACCGACCGAATGTCGCATTTCATTTGGGCGCCTTTCCCTGCTGTCGTGACTTCAATTCTTCGAGCGCTTGTTCGGCTGACGCGCGTACAACCGGGTCGTCGTGGCCTTGCGCGACCGACCACAAGTAGGCCTCGGCTTCATCTCCGCCAATGGCGCCGAGCGCGAACACCACTTCGCGCTGAACCATGTTGTCTCTGGCACGCGACACGTCGATCAACGCCGGCACCGCTTTCGGGTCTTTGAGCTCAATGAGAAGACCCATGACGCGGCGAATTTCGGTCAGGTCTTCGGTCGAAAGGCGGTCGAGCAGCGGCTTGAGCGCCGCCGGGTTTTGCCGCCGAGCCAGCAAGGTGACCGCCGCGTTCTTGACGGGCGTCTCGCCGCTCGCGAGCTTGTCGACGAGTTGCGCGTCGCTCGCCTTGAGCAAGTCGAGGAGCGCCTTCGATTCTGACACCAGCCGCGCGAGCACCGATTCGAGCGCGACGCCGGTCGCCTCTTGAATGTCTTCGACCCGGTTCGAGACCGCGCGCTTCGACTCGTGCGCCTGAACTTCAAACGACTCGTCGGCCCCGCGCTGCCGCAGTGACAGCACCGCGACGACCCGCCCCACCGGCCCCTCTTCGGGGTCGGGTTCGACGAGGTTGAGCGCCAGCGACACCCGCCACACCGTCGCGCCGTCGGGCGCCGTGTCTTCGGGCTTCATCACCACGAAGCGCCCCGCGTCGAGCGCTCGGCGCAAGCGGGCCTCGAGCTGCTCGACGGTCAACCCCAAAATGGCCTGACCGTCGAACTCGTCGACCACGACCCGGTCGACGTGCGGCCGCGACGCTTTCGAGCACGCCGCCAGGGCCAACAGCCCCAGGGCCAGCGTCGCCGCCATTCGCCGGGGGCTTGGGCGGCGCATCGACCCGCGCCACGACCACTTCACGATTCGCCGTTGCCCGAAGACGGAGCGGGCGCGGCCGGTGCCTGGGGCGCGCTCGGGGCCGACTCGCCACCGCCGCCTCCCCCGCCACCGCCTTCAGCCGAACCCTGGCCGGCGTCACCTCCGCTGGCCGCGGCCGAAGCCCCGGGCGCACCCGGCTGACCTGGTTGACCCGGTTGGCCACCACCCCCGCCGCGACGACGACGACGACGGCGGCGGCGCCGGCGACCACCTTCACCAGGCGCTGACGGAGCACCAGGCGTGGCCGACGCGCCGGCTTCGGCTTCGTCGCCAGCCTCATCGGGCCCTTCGTCGTCACCCTCTTCGCCGTCTTCTCCGGCCGGGGCGTCGAGCACGTGTTCGGGTGCCGGTGCGGCCGAGACCCCACCCGAGCCGCCGGGCGAGGCCGCGGGAGGCGTGGGGGCGGTGTCAGAAATTGGCGCCTCGGCGTTGGGCGACGACGCCCGAGCGTCTTGCGCGTTGCGGTCGCGGTCACCGTGGCGTTCACGGCTGCGCTCTTCGCGACGCTTGGTCGACTCTTCGGCGTCGAGCTTCGTTTGCACGAAAAACTGCTCGTCGACGTCGAACAACTCGACCTGCGTCACTTTGACGCCGACCTGGGCTTCGAAGAACTTCTCGGCGAGCGCATCGCCGCACCACAGCAGCACCAGCGCGCCACCCGACGTCGCTTCGCTGCGAGCGTCGCCCCGGCAGTCGCCCGCCGAGAGAATGAGGCCGAGCTGAGCGCCATGGTGATTCAAGTCGCGCCGCAGGTCTTGCACGCTGCGCCGCTCGGTCGACCCGTTCTTCACCACCCGAATGGCGTAACGAAGCTCGAGGCTGCCGTCTTTGCGGCGGGCGGTGAGCAGCGGGCCCTCTTTCGAACGCCGAGCCACTTTGAGCTCTCGAAAGTGCAGCCCGTGCAGCAAGCGCACGCACGCCTTTTCGAAGGTCGGCGCGTCGAGGTCGAGCAGCTTGCGCCGAAACACGCGGGCCATGGCCCGCCGGGCGTCGCGCACGGCCGACTTCGCCGTTTGAGCGAGCGCGGCGTCTTCGGGCGACACGGCGACGCCGGTGCCCCCTTCGGCCGTGGCTTCGCGACGTTGAGATCGCAGCACGACCCGGCCATTTTCAAACGGCAGCTGAGCGGCGGCGCAAAAGGCCTGCTGCAATTCGAGCGGCCCCGGGCCGTCTTCGATTTGCTGCGCGCTTTCAACCGACAGTTGCAGCTCTCCGCTTTCGGCGCGAAGGGCGGCGAATTGCGGGCGGCGCCCCTGGTCGAGGCGCTGCTGGTTGTCGGCCGCGAGGGCTTCGAGCAGCGCGCCGATGCCCAGGTCGTCGGCCACCAGCTCGCGCGACTTCATGCGCGCCAACAGCTCGCTCGGCACCAAAGCCGTGCCACTCTCGCCGAGCAGCTCGAACGCCACTTCGGCCGTCGGAGGAAACTTCTTTCTCCGCCCGTCGTCGTCTCCGCGACGCTTGCGCTCCGCTTGCCGGCCGATGCTGCGCAGGTATTCGGCGCGCGGCTCGGGGTGCCGTTCGACGGCCCGCATGGGAGGCAAGTCTTCCTCCGGGTTGACTTCAGGCACGCCCGTCGCCGCCAGAGCGGTCTCGTCTTCGGGCAACATCCAATCGGTGAGCGCGAACGTGTCACGCGCCGTCACCATCAACTTTCGCTCGCGCGACCTTTTCGCCATGGCCGCCAGCCGCGACAACATCGTCACTTCTGGTGTCTTGCCAACGTGCGAAAGAAGCCCCTGATCGAGTGAACGTTTGGTGATTTCGAGCGAGTGCAACGGCGAGCCCGCTTCCTCCAGAATGCGGAGTGCAGCCTCATAAAATGTCATTGGGATTTCCCAGCAAATTCAAAGACTTCAAACAACGCCTCTGCGTCGCGTGATGGTACGCAGGCAAGACTGGCGTGTCAATGAATGTCGGGAAATTCACC
>JBGAIY010000031.1:0-30778 GCA_044225205.1 Myxococcaceae bacterium
GGCCAAATTCGTAGAGCCGAACGATGTTCGGGTGGCGCAATTGGCTGATGACGCGGGCTTCTTCAGCGAGCATGCGCACCGCCGACTGGTCGCCGCTGAGCTGGGGCAACAGCCGCTTGAGCACCACCGGTCGGGTCGACCCATCAGGGCCGACCGCGTTGGCGCGGTACACCACCGCCATGCCCCCCGAACCAATGGGCACCAGGGCGGTGTAGCGCCCGAACGTGCCGGTATCAGGAGGCGGCCGACCAGAAGACACGCTCCATGTATACCCTCACGCGAAAGCCAGCGGGGTATAGTCGCGACGATGGTGCGTGCCGTCGGCTTGCTTGTGATGTCGGTCAGCCTGACAACGGCGGCGGCTCCGTCGGCGCGCGACGTGGCCAAAGCCAAAGACTTGTTCGAGCGGGGCCGGGTGGCCTTTGAAAAGAGCGACTATCAGGCGGCGGTCGAGCACTTTCGAACGGGGTACGGTTTGGTGGCCCGGCCGTTGTTCTTGTTCAACACGGCCCAAGCGCTGCGCAAGTGGGGTGAACGACAACATGATGATCGTGAGCTGCTGAGCCAAGCCAGAACCGAGTACCGCCGCTACATCGACACGTCGGCCCTCGACGAACCCGAGCGGGTCGACGCGGTTCGCCACTTGCTCGAACTCGAAGGCAAACTTCAGAGCGCCGCCCAACGCCCGACCGATGCCCCCACCAAAGCCGTGCTCGAACCCACCGTCGCAGAGCCCCCACAGGTGCCACCGCCCGCCATCGCCGTCGCGGAGCCGACGTGGTTTGGGCGCAATTGGGGGTGGGTGCTCGCCGCCGGGCTGGTGGTGGCCGCCGGGGCGTCGGTGGCGGTCGGCGTGTCGGTCAATGCCTGCCACGCGTCGCTGGGGTGCGTCGATGCGCAGCGCTGAGCTGACCGTGCCACGAGCGCTCTTGGTCACCGCGTGCCTGGTCTTCGCCGTGACCGGGAGTGGGTGCGCCCCCTCGACCACGGTCGAGGTCGAGCTGGCCCTCACCGAGCGACACCCCGTGGGCACGTTGACCGTGTCGGCGTTCGACGCCCGTGGGCTGTTGGCGCGGCGAGCGCTCAAAGCCCCTGCGTTGCCCGGCACCCTCGAGTTCAAGGTCAACCCCAACGTCGGTGAGGTGCGAGTCGCCGCCGTCACCGAACTCGGCGAACGGGGTGCGGGGGCGCTCACCGTGGTCGCCGCCCACCAGAACCGACTGGGCGTCACGCTGTCGAGCGCCGTCGTCGATGCTGACGCCGATGGTGTTGCTGACGCGGTCGACAATTGCGTCACCACCACCAACCCCGACCAAGACGACCGCGACGCCGACGGGCGGGGTGACGCTTGCGAGAATGCGAACGGCGACGCCGGCAGTGCCGTCACCGACGCGGGCACTCCATTCGACCGCGACGCCGGGTTGGGGGGCCCTTCGCGTTGCCCACTGTCGGGCGCCCTCCGCTGCGAAAACTTCGAAGCGGCGGTCGGCATGCTGTCACAAGAAGAGCGCGCGACGGCTCGGGTCGACCCGTCGAACCACGCTCGCGGCCAATACGCGGCGCTGCTCCACGCAGACGCCGTGCCCGGCCAAATGAGTGTGTATGCGCGCTACCAAGACCCGACGTCGTTGCCTCGGGCCGAATGGTACGCCCGGTTCTTCGTGTTGCTCGACCCAAGCAGCGTGCCTGAAAACGGTGCGCTCTTCGAGGCCCGCTATTCGCCGACCTACGAACTGCTGAGCTTGGTGTATGGCAGCGGAGGCCGGCTGTCGCTGCAGCGCGTTCAGAGCCCGGCCTTCGCGTTGTACGCGAACGACCCGCTCCCGCTGGGGAGATGGGTGTGCATCGAAATCGGAGTCAAACAGATGCCGAATGCCCAGGTGCAGGTGTGGGTCGACGACGTCGAGGTGCCCAGCCTCAGCCCACCCGGAGGCATCACCGCCGCACCATCGTACGATGCCGCGCTGTTCGGGCTGGCCTGGTACCCCCAAGCCAACCACGCCGCGGTTGACGTGTGGCTCGACGAGGCCGTGGTGATGACCGAGCGAATCGGGTGCGACCGATGACGTTCGAACCCACCAAGACCCTGACGTCGATCGGCACGCCCGGCGCGTCACCCGAGCGAGAACTCATGGTGCACGGCCCC
Source organism: Myxococcaceae bacterium (assembly GCA_044225205.1). GTDB lineage: Bacteria > Myxococcota > Myxococcia > Myxococcales > Myxococcaceae > JAEUJT01. The sequence goes on from JBGAIY010000031.1 coordinate 2,147, forward strand.
AAAGGCCTGACCACGCACCGTCTGCCGCCCCACGGGGTGCTCACCCTCGGGCGCGACCCGGCGTCGACCATTCGGCTCGACGACCCGAGCGTGTCGAGAAACCACCTGGCCCTGCACTGCGGCGAAGGGCTCTTCGTCGAAGACTTGGGCAGCCACAACGGCACCCTGGTCGCCGGGTCGCGGCTGGCACCGAACGCCCGCCGGCCGGTGTTCGCCGGTGAACACCTCCAAGTCGGAGCCTTCGTGCTCGTCGTTCAACGGGTGAACGAACCCCCACCCCCGTGGGACGACGCCCGTTTCGAAGCCGAGGTGGCGTCGGGCCGAGGCGGCACCTGGGCGCGCCTGCTGGTGGCCGAGCTGAAAGACCGACTCGAATGCTGGCGAACCGTTGCTCGGGCGGTGGGCGACGACGGCGGCTTTCGCGCAGCACCCGATTCGGTCGACCTGTGGGCCCCCGCGGCTCGGCCACTCGACGTGCCGGCGCTGCTGGGTGACTTGGTCTTGTGCGGCTCGTTCAAAGGGTGGGCCTCGGTCGAGGTGCCCGCGCGCAAAACGACCTACGCCGAGCAGCTCAAGGCCCTGACGGCCCGACTTTCAGCCGCGAGTCGGCTCGCGACGGCGGCGGCCGCCGACGACGTGGTCATGCACCAGGTCGACGACCTGCTGGGCCGGGTCGCACCGGGGCAGTTGCCGGTGCTCTTGCTCGGTGAGACCGGCGTCGGCAAAGGCGTGACCGCGCGCGAGCTGCACCGTCGCTCGGGGCGCGAAGGGCCCTTCGTGGTGGTCAACTGTGCCGCCATCAGCGAAGGGCTGCTCGAGAGCGAACTGTTCGGCTACGAGCGTGGCGCTTTCACCGGCGCCGACCGAGCCAAGCCGGGCCTCATTGAAACCGCGAACCGCGGCAGCCTCTTTCTCGACGAAATTGGCGAAATGCCCTTGTCGCTCCAGGCGAAGTTGCTGCACGTGCTCGAAGCCCAGCAGGTGCAGCGCGTCGGCAGCGTGACCCCCAAAGACGTCAACGTTCGAATCATTTCAGCGACGAACCGCGACCTGAGCAGCGCGGTGAAACAGCGCCGGTTTCGCGAAGACTTGTACTTTCGCCTCGCGGGCCTGGTCGTCGAGCTGCCTCCGTTGCGAAAACGGCCCAACGACATCATCGCGTTGGCCGAACGCTTCGCCCACCGAACGCCTGCGCTCCTCACCCCGGGGGCCCGAGCCGCGCTCACGAGCTACCCCTGGCCCGGCAACGTGCGCGAACTGAAGACCGTCATCGAACGCGGGCTGTTGCTCTCCCGCGGCGCCCCGCTGCAAGCCGAGCACCTGATGCTCGACCCCAAGCGAGCCGCCGTGCCCCTGTCGCCGGGTGACGACCCGAGCGGCCTCGACCCGACGGCGCAGGCCGAACGACAGCGCATTCTCGACGCGCTGGGGCAAGCGGCGGGCAGTCAAACCCAGGCCGCGAAGCTGTTGGGCATTTCGCGCAGCACCCTCGTCGCGAGAATCGAAAAGTACGGCCTGCCCCGGCCCCGCAAGTAGGTGGTCTCAGTACACCGTCGAGAAGTCGGGCGTGGCTTGGCCGGTCGCTTCCCACACGCGGCGGGTGAAGGTCATGGGCAGCCCCTGCAGGCTCTGGCCTTGAAACGGGTTCGTCGTGGCGCTCACCGACTGGGGCGAGTCTTTCGCGTCGCGAACAATCGTCTCGTCGAACACCCGCTTCACCGCCATTTCGTACGGAAAGGGCCACAGCGGCAGGTCGAGCTGGGGCACCTCGGCCTGGGGGTCTCCGAACTCTGACAACAGCGCGCCAATGGCGAAGAGCTGCTCGGCGCCTCGGCCGTCTCGCCGCACGACGAGCGACTGCGGAGCCGGGGCGAATTCGCTGTTGGTCACGGAGGCGCTGTTGGTCGCGTAGTTCGAGGCCGCGGCCACGGTGCAGTGGTCGACGACGATGGGCGCGTCGCCGCCTTGGCCGAACCCGTAGACCGACGGCGGGCTGCCGTGGGCCAACCCCGAGACGAACGAATCGACGAACACGCCCCATACCCCGCTGCTCGTGCCTTCAATGGCGTCGCCGTCGAAGCCGCCATATTCGGCCCCCGAGTTGAGCGACCCACACCCCACGTGGCGCACGTTGCGAACGAGCTTCGGCGCGTACCACGAGCCGTACTTGACGTTGCGAGACGTCTCGATGTTCGGGCTGTCGATTTCGTAGGCGTTCGCCCAGAGCATGTCTTTGACGCCCGTGTACGAGTAGTCATTCGACCCATAGAAGTTGAACGACGCGGTCGGTTCGAGCCCCGGCCCAAACGCCAAGTACGAAATGGCCCGGCGAACGACCGAATGCCCGCTGGGCCGGGCGTCTCCGGCCGAGCCCCCCGCGAACATGTACCGCGCCGAACCAAACGCGTGCACGTCTTCGAACACCGAATTGTCACCGTAATAGTAGGCCCCGCCGTATTGAGAGCACGAGGTGCGCCGAACGATCATTCGCGAGACCCGAATGTGCTGGCCTTCGTTGTTCACGGTGAAGGCCGCGTTGTCATCGCTCGACGAAGACTCCCAACTCTGGTCGGCGACGAACCCGTCGAACCACAGGTACGCCGACGTCGACGGCACGTTGATGATCGACTGCCAGTACCCGGCCGGGCGCGCCGTCTGGGTGAGCCGCACCGCGAACGGGTGCCGTGCACGCACCACCGTGTACGCCGCCGCCGTGCCATTCGGCGGCACCGCCGACTGCGAATTGAGCCAATTGTCGGGCCCGGTGTAGGTGCCGTCTTCGACGATGACCTGACCCCCACCCGAGATGTTGCTCACCGCCTTGCGAAGGGTTCGGTAGGGCGCCCCTTCGGTGCCGGGGTTGCTGTCATCGCCCGTGGGCGAGACGAACTTCGCACCCGCGGGTATGGGCCCCAGCAACGCGGCGTACTTCGCGTCGTACAAGGCGTCGGTGCTGTCGTAGGCGCCCGCGTCGAGAATCGGCGGCCGACCCGAGTCGACCGCGCCCCCCGCATCGACGGTGACGCCGGCGTCGGCCGGGCCCGCGCCCCCGTCGGCCGTCGCGCCAGCGTCTGAGCGGCCACCGCCGTCAGGGCTCGTCACGCCCCCATCGCCCCGCCCGCCGTCGAGCGCACCACCGCCGTCGAACGCGCCACCTCCGTCGGGAGGCGTCACGCCCGCGTCGACCCGGCCCCCGTCGAATTCGCCTCCGTCTTGGAGAGCCACGCCCGCATCGGCGAACGACCCGTCGGCCGAGCCACCGTCGACCCCAGCTCGCCCGGCGTCGAACACGGCGTCTGGCCCCATTTCTCCTGGCGTGCCGGTGCAGGCCCCCAGCCACACCGCACAGAGCATCGAGAGCGGCAGCCCCGACCCCTTTTTCAGCTTCGCGAGTTCGTTCGGTTCGGGTTGGTTTCTCATTTCACCGCAGAAGCGGTCAGCAAAGCGGGTGCCCGAACGGGGCTGCCTCACCGGCACCGAAGTTGCGCCGGGTTACGCTCGCTCGGGCCTCGGGCGGCGGGCCGACCCCACCACCGTTGGAGGGGTGGCCACCACCAGCCCAACCGCCGGGTCACCGCTCGCGGCGAACCTTGACGCGGCGCCCGCGCAGCTTCGAATTCGAGAGCGCGTCAATGACCGCCTCGGCCGCCACCGAGGGCACGCCCACCAGTGAAAATGACTCGCGAATGTCGATGGGGCCAATCTGTTTCGAATGCAGCCCGGCCTCGTTCGCGATGGCGCCCACCAGGTCACCGGCGCGAATGCCCGCTTGCGAGCCCGCACCGACGAAGAGCGTCACGACGTCGGCCGACGGCGCTTTGGGCCCCCCGTCACGGCGCCCCGGCCGCGCTTCGGAGGGGAAGCGGGTGAACGGCCTCGAGGCACCTTCGGCCCGAGCGAACTTTGGCGCACCAGTGGCGTCGAACCGCGGCCCCTTGTCGCTGCGCACGATGCGCTCGGCGCTGGCCCGCGGCGGGCCACGTCGCTCATCGCTCGCGCGAGGAGGAGGCAGCGCTTCGGCCGAATGCGGTCGGTGCGCTTTGCGCTCGGCGCTGGCCCGCGGCCCTTCGCGCTCGGCTCGGTGCGCCGGTGCGCGTCGCTCGGCGCTCGGCTTCGACGCCCCCTCCTCACCTCGGTGGGTGGGTGTGCGTCGCTCCGCGCTCGGCTTCGGGAGCGGCTCGGTCGAGGCCCGATGCGATGACGCGCGTCGTTCGGCGCTGGGCTTCGGGTTCACGTCACTCTCGGGCGAGGGCGACTGGCGTTCGGCGCTGGTTCGCGGGCCAGACGCCTGACGGTCGGCGTCTTCACCGCGCACGGCACTCGGTCGGGCGGTTGGGCGGCGGCCCGCGCTGGGCCGCGGCTGCGCTTCAATCGTTTGGGCCACGTCGGCCGGCTGGTGGCCGACCGTCGCGTCACCGGGGGCTTCGTTGTGCATCGCCCGGTGCAGCAGCTCGACCGCCGCCGCCGCCATGACCGGCAAGTCGTCGGCGCTCAACGACGCGACCCACTGTTGAACGACGGCCGACGCGCCGGCCGACATGGCCTCTGAAATCAACTTTTGGGTGGCCTTGAATTTCTTCGACTTCACCTGGTCGGCCGTCGGCACCGGCAGCTGCTGCAGCCGCCCACCCGACGCGCGCTCGAGCCCGCGAATGAGCCGCACTTCACCCGGTTCGGCGAAGGTGATGGCCACGCCTTCGCGACCCGCGCGGCCGGTGCGGCCGATGCGGTGCACGTACACTTCAGGCGAGGTCGGCACGTCGGCGTTGATGACGTGCGAGAGGTTGTCGACGTGAATGCCGCGCGCGGCCACGTCGGTGGCGACCACGTACTTCACCGCCCCCGACTTGAACTTCTTCATCACGCGGTCGCGCTGGTCTTGGCTCAAGCCGCCGTGCAACGCCTCGGTCGCCAGGCCCTTCTCGTCGAGCACGGTCGCGAGCTCGTCGACGTCGGCGCGGGTGCGGCAGAACACCAACGCGCTGGTCGGCTGTTCGACTTCGAGCACGCGCAAGAGCGCCTCGATCTTCGCCCGGCGCGGCACCACGTAGGCCACCTGCCGAATTTTCTGACCCTCGCCGTGCGTCGTCGCCCGGGCGATGCTCACGCGCACCGGGTTCTTCATTTGCCGTTCGGCGATCTTCAAAATGCGCGAGGGCATGGTGGCCGAGAACAGCGCCACTTGCCGCTCGGCGGGCAGCGCGCTCAGCAGCACCTCGAGGTCTTCGGCGAAGCCCATGTCGAGCATCTCGTCGGCCTCGTCGAGCACCACGGTGCGCACCTTGTCGAGCTTGAGCGTCTTGCGCTTCAAGTGGTCGATGGCGCGGCCCGGGGTCGCCACCACCACGTCGACTCCCCGTTTCATGGGCCGCAGCTGGGCGCCGAATTCTTGGCCGCCGTAAATGGCCAGCACGGTGACGCCCATGGCGTCGCTGTACTTGCGCATCGACTCGGTCACCTGCAGCGCCAGCTCGCGGGTCGGCACCAGCACCAGCGCGCCCGTTTCGAACGGCTTCATGTGGCCGGGCTTGAGCGCCGACAGAATCGGCAAGGCGAAGGCGGCCGTCTTGCCGGTGCCGGTGGCCGCTTGGCCCAACACGTCACGGCCCTGCATCAACGGAGGAATGGTGCCGGCTTGAATCGGCGTGGGGGTGGTGTACCCGGCGCGGGTGACCGCGTCTAACAAGCCCGCGGGCAAACCGAGCGACTCGAAGGTCACCGCCGCTTCTGACGCTGCTTCTGCTGAAGTTGAAGATGTACTCACCAGGCTCCTGTAACACCGAACCCCGCAAAGAAAACGGCGACGAAGCAGGGCCTCGTCGCCGGGGTTCTGAGGGTGGGTCAATTCAAAGCGACGTTATTGGCACTGCTTCGTGGTGCCATCGCACTTGGCGCTGCCAAAGATGTCGGTGTACCAGCAGGTACCACCAACGCCACGGCAGGTTGAAAAAGGCCCACTCGAGTCACAGCACGGCTTGTTGGGCGACGTGCAGTCGGCCGAACTCGTGCACCCCGTGGGAAACGGAAAGAGCCCACCGTCGAGGTCGAAGCCGCCGCCACCGCCCGTGCCGCCGATGCACGTGCCGGCGTCGAGGTCACATTCGGCTTGGCACGACACGCACGCAGTACCCGGCGTACCGCTGCCGCACTGAAACTGGTTGTAGTCTTTGCGCTGCTTGCAGTTCGCGCCGTCGCAGCAGCCGTCGGGGCAGTTGGCCGCCGTGCACGACGTGCCACCGCTGCAAACGCCCGCGTTGCACGCTTGGCCCTGGGCCGAGTCGCAGGTCTGGCAGAAGCTGCCCGTCTTGCCACAAGCCGTCATTTCGGTGCCGGGCTTGCACTGGCCGGTGCTGATGTCGACGCAACCGGTGCACGGGGCGCAGGCGCCGCTGACGCAGGTGTTGCCCGAGTTGCAGGGAGCGCACGCCGCGCCGCCCTTGCCACACTTCGCGGTGTTCGTCACCGTGACGCAGGTCGAGCCGTTGCAGCAGCCGTTGGCGCACGTGGTGGGGTTGCAAACGCCGGCGTCGGCCTTGCTGCCGCCATCGTTGCTGGCGCTGCCACCGTCGCCCCCGCCGCTGCTCCCGGGGGTCACGCACTTGCCGCCGAACGTCGACGTCGAGTCGAGCAATTGGCAGCTCTGGCCGCCTTCACACGCGACGCAGGTCGACGCGCCCGAGCCACAGTTGCTGTCGCTCGTGCCCTGCAAGCAGGTGCCACTCGAGTCACAGCAGCCGTCGCAGTTGCTCACGTTGCAGCGCTGAATCGGCTTGGTGCCGCCGCAGCTGACGCCGAACGCGAAAACGAAACCGATCACGCCGCCCAACGTCACGGCCTTCAAAGAAGTAGAAATTGACATAGTGTGTGTACGACTCCTGGAGCTCATCACGATGTGCGACGTCTCCCTACAACGGCCTCAAGGTGCCATGTCGTACACAAAGCGGGGAATGTGAACAAGTAGGAGGGGGTTGATCTTCTTTCCCCACCTCGCCAGATTGCGCCCCCTTACAGGCTGGCAGCGCATGTGCTCGAGCCCAGCGGTCATTTCATCTTGAGGAGTTGTACATGCTTCGTCGTCAATCGCGCCTCGCGGTGCCGGGGTTTTTGGGCGTCGCCTTGCTGTTCGTGGGTTCTGCATGCCAGTGCAACAAGGGCGGCAACCTCGGTACCAACTACGGCGAAATTGGCGTCGCCTGGCGCGACGCGAGCGGCAACCGGCTCGTCAACCGCGACGCGACGTACGACTTCGGGTCGGCGCTGAGCGGTGACTCCAAGAAGCTCACGATGACGGTTCGCAACGTCGGCACGGCGAAGTTGAACCTGTCGAAGCTCGAGCTGGCGAGCGGCGACCCCGTGGCGATCGGCGCGACCTCGGCCGACGAGGCGTTTCAAGTGAAGTTCACGCCGGTCGAAGTGAACCCCACCGAGCAGGTCGAATTCGAAATGGTGTTCACCCCGAAGGCGCTCAAGGGCAACTTCTTGAGCGTGCTCACGCTGACCGGCGAAGGCGCGCGCCCCGAAGACTCGACGGCGACCATCACGCTCAAGGGCGGCGGCGAAAAAGGCGCGTGTGACTTGCCCGACCGCATCGACTTCGGGTCGGTGCAGGTCGGTGAATCGCAGCCTTATTCGCTCGACTTCTTGAACCCGACCACGCTCGAAGCGACCGGGTCGGTCGGCGACTTCATGGGCACCGACGCCGCGTCGTTCGCGTTCGCAGAGGGCAGCCCCAAAGGCTCCATCACCGTGGCCCCCATGACGACCAGCCACGTCATCATCACCTTCTCGCCCACTGAAAAGCGTGACTACGCCGCGACGGTGGTCGCGAAAGGCGCCGGCGGGTGCACCGAAAAGACCATCACCATCACCGGCAAAGGCGGAGACGACACCCTCAGCTGGACGCCGAACGACCTGGCGTTCGGGTTCGTGAACCCGGGTTCTGACGCCGTCAAACAGGTCGTCTTCACCAACCCCGCCGGCGTGCCGGTGGTGTTGACCGGCGTGGCGACGACCATGCCCAGCGACTTCTTTCAGAAAGTCGACGCGGGCGGCGACGAGACCAAGTTCGTCGTGGCTCCGGGTGGCACGAGCGCCATGAACGTCGCCTGTTCGCCGTCGGGCTTGGGTGCGCGCACCGCGAAGCTGACCTTCTCGACCGGCCTCAAGAAAACGCCGACCGGCACCATTTCGCTCACCTGCACGGGCGGCGGGCCGAAAATCAAAGTGACCCCCCGCCCCGACCTTGCGTTCGGCAAGGTCGGCTATTTCCCCAATTCGTCGTTCAGCGTGAACCGCAAGGTCACGGTGCAGAACGTCGGGGGCCGGCCCCCGGTGCCCGACATCACGGCGAACCTCTTCTTGGGCCAAGTCGTCAACGGCACGCCGGGGCAAGGCGCTCCCTTTGAATTCACCCCCGGGCCTGGCACCGACGCGAGCGAGCTGATGATCGGCCTGGCCAGCGGCTACGACGGCGCGAAGGGCATCGAAGCCATTGCCGGCGCGAACTTCGTCGACTTCTTGGTGACGCTCACGCCGAAGAGCGTGGGCATGAAGTCGGGCACGCTGACCATTTATTCGAACGACGCGTCAGACCCCATGGTCACCATCAACGTGACCGCCGACGTGCAGACGCTGCCGCCCTGCAACTACAGCATTTCTCCGTCGATGGTCGACTTCGGCTTGGTCACGCCGGGCACGACGAAAGACCTGCCCATCACCATCACCAACTTGGGCACGGGCTCGGGCGACATTTGCTACCTGTCGGGCATTGACCTCGCGGCCGGCACGAGCCCCGCGTTCACGTTGGTCGGTGGGCCGGTCGTCGAAAAACAACTGAACCCGTCAGAGACCTGGGACGTGATCGTTCGCCTCTCGCCTCCGGGCCCGGTGCCCAAAGTGTTGACCACGTTGACGGGCACGCTGCGCTTCAACGTGACCTCACCGACGAACCCGCAAGGCAACGTGAGCCTGAAAGCCAGCATCGGCCCGTCGTGCTTGGCGGTGACGCCCGACCCGCAAGACTTCGGCACGACGAAAATTGGCTGCAACTCGTCGTCGCGAACCTTCAACATTTACAACATCTGCACCGACCCCATTAAGCTCAACTCGGTGACGATGCAGGCGGCCGCGGGTCAGCCGGCCGGCGGCCCGAACTGCTCGGGCAGCTCGGCGTGCCCCGAGTTCTTCTTGAGCTCGACGCCAGCGCCCAACACCCCCGTCGCCCCGGGCGCCGCGCCGGTGCAGTTTCAGGCGAAGTACCGCCCCATCGACGTGGGCAGTGACTCGGGCGCGATTGCGCTCAACGTCATTCAGTCGGGCCAGACGGTGACGTACCTGGTCGGCTTGGTCGGCTTGGGAGACACCACCGGTCAACAGACCGACACCTTCGTGCAAGACGCCATGCCCAAGGCCGACATTCTGGTCGTCGTCGACGACTCCGGGTCGATGCAAGACAAGCAGGCGAGCTTGGCGGCGAACTTCAATTCGTTCATTCAGTACGCGGCGTCGGCGATGGTCGACTACCAAATTGGCGTGACCAGCACGACCAAGACCAACGCGGGCGACGAAGTGTGCTTGCCGTTCTTCGGCTGCCAGAAGTCTCCGGGCAGCAACTCGAAGGCGCCGGGCGGCGTGCTCTACCGCGGCAACGGGTTCGGCCCCATTCTCACCTCGCGCTCGCGCAACATTCCTCAAACGTTCGCGCAAATGGTCAACCTCGGCACCGAAGGCTCGGGCGTCGAACAGGGCCTCGAGACGGCGACCATGGCGCTCACGCCTCCGGTCATCGCGGCCGAGAACGCGGGCTTCTTGCGCACCGAGGCCAACCTCGCCATCGTCGTCGTGTCAGACGCCGGCGACCAGTCGCCCCAGGCCGTCACCTACTACCAGAACCGGTTGATCAACATTAAGGGCTTCAACCGCTTGTCGATGTTCACGTTCAACAACATCGGCCCGTACCTGCCCATGGCTCCGGGCCGCTGCTCGTACGACGACTCCCATGACGCCCAACGCTACGAAGCGCTCGTCAACGCCACGTCGGGCGTGAAAGACGAAATCTGCACGACGAGCTGGGCCACGGCGCTGCAGGGCTTGGGCAAGACCGCGTTCGGGTTTCGCACCCAGTTCTTCTTGAACAACACGCCCGACCAGACCGTGGGCAAGCTGCTCGAAGTGAAAATCAACGACGTCATCGCCCCCGCCACCGCGTGGATGTACGACTCTTCGACCAACTCCATCAAATTCAACCCGACGACCGCCCCGGCGCCGGGCCAGACGCTCACCGTGCGCTACGACACGCAGTGCTTCTGACCTCGCCTCGGGAGTGATTTTCAAAGCGGGGCCTGCGCGACGCGGGCCCCGTTTTTTGTGACCTGGGTGTTCTTGCAAATGTCACCGCGAGCACGGCTGGCCGGCTTCGACGTGGTTCGAGCCACCGCCATGTTTCTCGGGGTCGCCTACCACGCGACCTTTGCCTACGTGCCGAACATTGGCCGCTGGTACCTCGTGCAAGACGTGGCGACCGACGCTTCGTTCGACCTGCTGGGCCGGGTGCTCCACGCGGGGCGAATGCAAACATTCTTCGTGCTCTCGGGCTTCTTCGCCCACTTGGTGGCCGAACGTTCAGACGCTCGGGCCTTCGCCCGCGACCGACTCCAGCGGCTGCTCGTGCCCTTGGCGGTCGCGGCGCCCCTGGTCGCGCTGTTCGACCTGGGCTCGCAGCGCTGGGCGGCCGAGCACGGGCTGTCGGCGGCCGACTACCGTGGCCAGACCGACGCGGCGGTGCGGCCGCTGTACCTGTGGTTTCTCGAATATTCGTTGCTGTTCTCGGCGTGCTGTTGGCCGGCGCGCCAAACGCTCGTGAAGTGGCGCGCCCCTCCTGAATCGCTGCTCGGCCTCGCGCTCGTCACCTGGGCGACGCAGCACCTGCTCGGCGAAGCCACGCCCGCCTTTTCGTACCTGCCGCAGCTGGCGTCGCTGGCGCACTTCGGGCCCTTTTTCTTGCTCGGGTGGTTCATGTGGCCGCACCGCGCCGAGCTGGGCGCCTTTCGCCGGTGCGCGTGGCTCTTGGGCGCCGGCGTGGCGTTGGCGGCGGCGGTGTATTCACAGCCTTGGCAGTGGCGACCGTGGGGGGAGGCGTTGGGCGCGTTGTCGACCTGGGCCATGGTGCTCGGCGCGCTCGGCCTCGCGGTAGGCTGGCCATCAACCCAGGCTCCCCCGCCGGCGTTGCGCTGGCTCGTCGAGGCGTCGTACTGGTTTTACTTGTCGCACTACCCTTTGGTGGTCGTGGCGCAGCTCGCGCTCGCCAGGCTCGGCTGGCCGGCGTGGCTCAAGTTCACCGCCGTGGTGTTGAGCGCGAGTGCGGCCAGCCTGGGGCTCTACGCGTTCGTCGTTCGGCGCTCGGCGGTGGGGCGCTGGTTGACGCCGTCGCTGAGCCGGGCTCGGCCAGCGCCGAAGTGAAGCGCTGGCCAAGAGCCGCTATGCTGCGGCCATGTCGACCGCGAAACGCCTTCACTATTCGTACGCTGAATATCTGAGCCTGCTCAACCAGGCCGAGATCAAGCTCGAATATTGCGAAGGCGTCATCTACGCGATGGCTGGGGGCTCGTTGGCCCACGGTGCGCTCAGCGCAGCGGTCATGAGGGTTTTCGGGGTCGCCCTCGCCGGTCGCTGCACGGTGTACAGTTCTGACGTCAAAGTGCGCATCGAAGCCTCTGACCTCTCGACGTTTCCCGATGTTTCGGTGGTGTGTGGCCCCCCCCAAACCAGCGCGATTGATTCACACGCTTTGACCAACCCCACGCTGGTGGTCGAGGTGACGAGCCCGTCAACCGAAGACTATGACCGCAGCGACAAGCTGAGCCACTACAAGCAATTGGCGTCGGTGCAGGCTGTGCTCTTCGTCTCGCACCGAACCGCGAGCATCACCGTGGTTCAACGCACCAGCTCAGGCTGGCAAGAGCGCACCTTTCGCTCGAGTGAGCGGGTTGAATTGAGTGTGCCCCAGGTCAGTTTCAGCGTCGACGACGTGTACGCCGGCATCGCGCTCGACGCGGCCTCGCCTTCAGCGGTTTGACCGCGGGCTCACTCGCCCAAGTAGGCTTTGCGAATGTCTTGAGAGGCGAGCAGTTCTTTGCCGGTGCCTTGCATGACCATTTCACCGGTCTCGAGCACGTAGGCCCAGTGAGCCAACTCGAGGGCCAAGTGCGCGTTCTGTTCGACCAACAGAATCGACATGCCTTGGCCGTTCACTTCTCGAAAAATTCGAAAAATGGTCTGCGTCACTTGGGGCGCGAGGCCGAGCGACGGTTCGTCGAGCAGCAGCAACTTGGGCCGCGACATGAGCGCGCGTGAAATGGCGAGCATTTGTTGCTCTCCGCCCGACAAGGTACCGGCGAGCTGCGCGCGGCGCTCTTGGAGCCGTGAAAGAGCGAAGCTCTTTCTCGAAGTCGGCGGCGATGCCGGCCGCGTCGCGGCGCAGGTACGCGCCCAGCTCGAGGTTCTCTTGCACCGTCAAGTTGGGGAAAATGCCGCGGCCTTCGGGCGCGTGGGCCAGGCCCCTTGGGCACCAACTTGTTCGACCGAGCCTGCGGTGGTGTCTTCGCCGCGCAACCGAATGCGGCCCGCCGCCGGCACGAGCATGCCCGACACGGCGCGCAACGTGCTGGTCTTGCCCGCGCCGTTCGCGCCGATGAGCGCCACCACTTCGCCTTGCCCCACCGACAACGACACGCCTTTGAGCGCCTTGATGGCGCCGTAGTTCACCGACACGCCGTCGACTTCGAGCAGCGGCTCGCGAACGGCCCGAGTGCCCAGCGTCGTCACGTCAGCCATGCGCGGGGGCCTCGCCCAAGTACGCTTCGATGACCTTCGGGTCGGCGCGCACGGCGGCGGGCAACCCGGTGGCAATGGTTTCGCCGTGGTCGAGCACGGTGAGCTTTTCGCAAATGCCCATGACCAACTTCATGTCGTGTTCGATGACCAAAATGCCCAGCGAAAACTGATCGCGGAGCTGGCGAATGAGCACCATGAGGTCGGCCTTTTCGCGGGTGTTCATGCCGGCGGCGGGCTCGTCGAGCAACAACACCTTGGGCCGGGTGCCGAGCGCCCGGGCGATTTCGAGGCGGCGCTGTTCGCCGTACGGCAAGTTTTTGGCGAGTTCGTCGCGGCGGTGACTCAACCCGAGCACGCCCAACAATTCGTCGGCCTTGGCGGTGACCTTCGCTTCTTCGCGCAAGAAACCGGGCGTCATGAAGAACGCCCGCCACCAATCGCGGTAATTGTTGAGCGCGTCGAGCGCCGAACCAAACGCCCGCCGCACCGGCCCCGACCGCCGCAGGGCTTCGACGCGCTCGGGGTCGAACCAGCCTTTCGATTCGGCGCCAATGGCGATGCGAATGTTGTCGACCACGGTCAACTGCTTGAACAAGCGAATGTTTTGAAACGTGCGGGCCAAGCCCAAGCGGTTGATTTGGTGCGGGCGGCGGCCGTTGACCCGTTCTTGGCCGACGAAGACGTGGCCCTCGGTCGGCAAGTACACGCCGGTCAGCACGTTGAACGCGGTGGTCTTGCCAGCGCCGTTGGGCCCGATGAGGCCTTGCAGGTCGCCGCGGCGAATGGTCAGCGAAAAAGCGCTGAGCGCCTTGAGGCCGCCGAACGCCATGCTCACGTTCTGCACGTCGAGCAATGCGGGCTCGCCACTCACGCCGGCACCGCTTTCTTCTTCTTCTTGGCCAACAGGTCCCACAGTTCGCCGGTGCCGAACACGCCCTGAGGCCTCGTCAACATGATGACGACCAGCAGCACGCCATAAATGGGCATGCGCACCTGGTCGGCCTTCGACGCCAGCGACGAATCGCCCCCGATGTTCTGCATGACGGTGCGCAGCCCTTCGGGCAACAGCGTCAAGAACACCGCGGCGGCCACGGCGCCGGTGGTCGACCCCAAGCCACCCGCGACCACCATCACGACGACCTCCATGGAGCGCACGAAGGTGAATTGCCCGGGGCTGATGAGCGGCTGCACGTGGGCGAACAGGCCGCCGGCCACGCCCGCGAAGAAGCTCGAAATGACGAAGGCGCGCACTTTGTACGCGGTGGTGTCGACCCCCATGGCCTCGGCGGCGACTTCGTCTTCGCGAATGGCCCAGAGGTTGCGGCCGTGGGCCGACGCGGCGATTCGACGGGCGAAGAGCACCGTCAAGAACACGCCGAGCCACACGACGAAGACCGAACCCGTCTGGGGCACGGTGTTGAGGCCCAAAGCGCCTCCGAGCGATTCGCTGTTCTGCACGACGACCCGAATGATTTCACCGAAACCCAAGGTGACGATGGCGAGGTAGTCGCCCTTGAGTCGCAGGCTCGGCAACCCCACCACGAAGCCGCACAGGCCGGCGAACATGCCGCCGGCGACGAGGCTCACCGCCAAGAACAACTGGTCAGACACGGCGTCGCCCAAAAACCCAATTTTGTAGTCTTTGAGGGTGATGCTCAACATGCCCGAAAAGTAGGCTCCAGCGGCCATGAAGCCCGCATGGCCGATGCTGAACTGCCCGGTCATGCCGTTGATGATGTTGAGCGACACCGCCAAGACGACGTTCACGCCGACCAGGCACGCCAAGTTCGCGTAGAACGGCAGCGGGCCGAGCACCAACTGCGCAATGGCCAACACCACCACGGCGACCGCCACTGGGTAAAGAGACCGCAAGGTCGTACGGCCTTACTAAAGGCTGTGCCAGCCGTCAGCTGTCTGTGTGCGGCGCCGCGACGCTGACCCGGCGGGCCCGCCACTGCGCCCGGGTCTGGCCCCAGGCCTCGCACGCGACGGTGTCACTGGGCGGCGGCAACGACACCGGGCCTTGGCGGGTCGAACCCAGCCGCTCGGCGACCCTGACGCTGGGTGTGTTCGCCGGCTGAATGACGTGAATGACTTCGGGCCAGTGCAGCACGTCGAACGCCCAGTTCATGGCGGCGGTGGCGGCTTCGGTGGCGTACCCGCGGCCCCGGGCCGAACGGCTGAGCGCCCACCCAATTTCGTTGCCCGGCCACCCTTCGGGGCGCCACGGGCCCACTCGGCCCACCCAGCGGTTGGTCGCCCGCTCGATGACCGAGAACATCGAAAAGCCCTGCAAAGCCCACGACCCCGCCGTCGCCATGAGGCTGCGCCAGCTGAAGAGCAGCGGCTGCACCCCGCCGATGTACTGGGCGCTTTCGGGGTCGGCCAGCAACGCCGCCCAGTCGGGCAAGTCAGCCAGGGTGGGAGGCCTCAAAATCAACCGTTCGGTGTTCAACGTCGGCCCAAGCACACGCGCTCCTCCAGCCAAACCAAAACCAGCCAGTCGAGGCCGACGCAGGGCAAAAGGCAAGGCATTTGGGGTACCTGCGACATTCTTGACCCGACGGGTCGGGGGGGGGGGCGCAGGTTTTTCGGCCGATCAGCCGAAGGCGAAATTTTCACTGATCAGTGCCAGCCGAATTGAGCAGCCCCCTCGGGGCTGGTACCCTGATCGGCGATGGCAGGGTCTCACCAAGGCGAGCAGTCGGGCTTTGCCAAATACCACTTGTTGGCCGAACTGGGTCGCGGCGGCATGGCCGACGTGTATTTGGCCCGTTTCAGCGGCCCCGGTGGGTTCAACAAGTTGGTGGTGGTGAAGCGGCTTCGCGACTCGAGTGACTCGACGCTGGTGTCGATGTTTCTCGACGAGGCCAAGCTCGCCGCCCGCATGACCCACCCGAACGTGGTGCACACGTTCGAAGTGGGTCACGAAGAAGACAACGTTTACCTCGTGATGGAGTTTCTCGACGGCCCCGCGCTCTCGCGCATTCGGCGCGCGTGCGTGGCCAAAGGGGCACCGACGCCGCTCGCGGTCGAGCTGTTCATTTTGCAAGAAGCGCTCGCCGGGTTGCACCACGCGCACGAGCTGCGCGGCTACGACGGCCACCCCCTGGGCGTCGTGCACCGAGACTTCACCCCGCAGAACGTGCTCGTGTCGTACGGCGGCGAGGTCAAAATCGCCGACTTCGGCATCGCCAAAGCGCTCGACCAGCAGCTGCTCACCAGCGCCGGTGTCTTCAAAGGCAAACTGACCTACGTGCCCCCCGAACAGTTGCGGGGCGAAGCGGTCGACCAGCGCGCCGACGTGTTCGCGGCGGGCGTCATGTTGTTCGAAGCCATTACCGGTCAGTCGCCGTGGCACGGCATGAACAACGCCCAAGTGACCCACGCGCTGAGCAGCGGGCGAATACCTCAGCTCATGGAGCGCAGCAACGCGCCCCCCGAGCTCGCCGCCATTTGCGACCAGGCGATGGCGGTCGACCCCGACAACCGGTACCCGTCGGCGCTCGCGTTGCGCGAAGCCATTGCCGAATTCGTGGGTGACCAGGGCCTCACCATGAGCCGGGGCCAGCTGGGTGAATTCGTCACCGGCTTGTTGGGCGACGCCCGCGAGCGAACCCGCAAAATCATCGAACAGCAGCTCAAGGTGCCGACGACGCCGACCGCGCCCTTGTCGCTGCCGCTGCTCGATCGAATCACTCCCGCGCCGGCCGAAAAAGTGGTCGGTCGAAGCGTGCCGCAGCTCATGACGTCGGGCGCCATGCCCAGCACCGGCGTCAAACAAGAACCGCGCGAAGAGGTCGCTTTGGCGGCGTGGCGTCGGTGGGCCTGGTTGGCCGCGGGCGTCGCGCTCACCCTGCTGTCGATTGTCGGGTGGCGGCTGAGCCGGCCGAGCACCGGCCCGCCCCCGCCAGCGGTGAGCGCGGTGGCGGCCCCCACGCCCGCGACCCCCAAGCCCGCGACCGCCAAGCCCACGACCGCCAAGCCGGCGCCGCCCGCCGGGCCGACCGACCACGTGGCGAGCCCCACGACCCCCTCACCGGCCAGCGTCGCCGTCAACATTCGGGTCAGCCCCGCGACGGCGAAGGTGTTTCTCGACGGCGCCGAGCTGCGCAACCCCTACCAAGGCGAAATGCCGGCCGGGGGCGAGCATCGCCTGGTGGCGAGGGCCGCCGGTCACCAAGACTCCGTGCAGACCCTTCGTTTCGACCAGACCGTCGACGTCGACACGACGCTGGTGCCCGTGGCGCCAGCCGTGCGCCCACCGCCAGCGCCGACCCGAATCGCCGCGAAGAGCAAACGACCGCCCGACGCGCCGGCGGCCCCGCTCGTCGCTCCTGCAGACCCTGCACCGGTTCGAAAGACCGAAGCCCGCCCCTCGGCCGAAGACGACGCCGACTACTTGCCCAGCTCCGCCCCGAAGAAAATCAAGCGTTCGATCGACCCCGTCGAATTCTGAAAGTGACCATGCTCCAACGTCTCACCCTGCTCCTGTGCGGTTTGCTCGCTTGTTCTGCCTTTGGCGCCGAGTCGAAACTCGACGAAGCCAAGCGGCACTTTCTCAAAGGCAAAGAACTGTACGACGACGGCGACTTGGCGGGCGCGCTCAACGAAATGGAGCGCTCGTACGCAGCGGCGAGCAACTTCAAGCTGCTCTACAACATCGGCCAAATTCAGGCGCAGCAGCAGAACTATTCGGCCGCGCTGAAGAATTTTCGCCAGTACCTCGTCGACGGCGGCGCCGAAGTGACCGACGCGCGCCGCGCCGAAGTGCTGAAAGAAATCGACAAGTTTCGCACCCGCGTGGCCGAGCTCACCGTGTTGACGCCCGACGGCGCCGAAGTCACGGTCGACGACGTGGTGGTCGGCAAGGCGCCACTCGGGGGCCCGGTGGTGGTGAACATTGGCAAGCGCAAGGTGGCGGCGAGCCTGCCCAACCACGTGCCGGCGACGAAAATCGTCGACGTGGTGGGTCTCGAGGCGGTGACGGTGTCGCTGCAACCGCAGGCGCTGGTGGCGCCGAGCGACGGCAGCGTCAACATCAGCCGGGCCGAGCCGGTCGTCGAGAAGCGCTTGCCCGTGTGGGTGCCGTGGGCTGGGGCGGGCGCGCTGACGGTGGCCACCGTGGTGGTGGGCCTGCTCGCGGCTTCTGCGTGGGACGCCCAGGTCAAGCTGATGGCGACTTTCGGCATTACCTCGGCCAAGCAGAACAGCGCCGCCGAGTTGACGCGGTCGCGGGCCTTGGTCGCCGACATTCTCGGCATCACGGCCGGCGCGGCGATTTTGGGTTCAGTCATTTACACCGCGGTGAGCTTCGGCTCCGACGGCCAGAAGACGGTGCGGCTGTCTCCGACGCTCGGTGGTCTTTCGGTTTCGGGAGTCTTTTGAACATGCGCATTTCGAATTGGGTGTGGGTGACCTTGCTCGGGTTTGGCGGTTGCTCGTTTCTGCTCCACAGCGAGCAGCGGCAATGCAACGCCGACGCCGACTGCCGGGTCTTCTCGCAGACGGCCACGTGCGCGGCGAACGTGTGCGTCGAGCCCGAGCTGCCCGACTCGGGCGGCTCGCAAGACGCCGCGGTGCCGTTCGACGCGGGAGTGGTCGACGCGGGGCCAGCCATGGGGCCACCCGGGTGCTTTTCGGGCGCCCCGAAGACCGACGTCGAATTCTTCAACAGCTGCACCGAAGCGTCGTACTTGTCGTTCGACAACTGTGCCCGCGCGGGCCTGTGCGACGGCGGCGCTGAGGTCGCCATTGCCAAGCCCGACGCTGGGCCCGCGGCTCCGTCGACCCCACTTGACGGTGGCCCCACCGAGAGCTGCTACGACGCGACGGCGCGCCCGAACGTGATCTACATGAACGGGTCGACGAACTTCACGCCGTTCATTCGGGCCATGGTGCCGCTCGTGGCGAACAACGGCTTCGTCATTGTGTGGCAACCGACCAGTTCGTGTACCGGGGCCGACACCGCGTTCAACCCCGACCCCGCCAAGCGCGTCATGAAGAACCCGACCACGACCTCGCAGACCGCGGCGTCGTATTACACGACCAGCAACTTGCCCGGCGGCACGCCGTGCCTGTTGGGCAACGGCCCCAACGCGCCCGCGCCCAATCAAGAATACGTCGACATTGGGCAGTCAGACATCTTCGCCACGAGCTGCCCCCAGACCAGCGGAGCCTCGCCCTTCAGCACCTACGTGCCCGACCAAGACCCCTACGCCATGGTGCACCACTACGAAGGCGCGGCCCAGGCCATGGCCTTGTCGTGCCCGCGAGCTCGAGCCAAAAGCGATCAGCGCAGGCCGCGAGAATGGTGTTCGGCGCCGGCGTTTGGCCCCGTGGGGTCGACCTGAGCGGTCATGTGGAGTGCGCTCGGCGACAGACCCGGCACCACCAGCATCATTGCCCGCGGCATTGGCGTGCCGTCGACCGACTGGTGGGGCATCGACCAACGCACGGCTCCCAACATGGTGACGCAGCTCAAGAGCGTGTCGACCGGAGAAGCCGAGCGAACCATTGGCACCCTTTCAATCGACTTCGCCGACAAAGAAAAAGACAACATTCACATTCTGTACTTTCAACCCCGGGGAGCGCTCGCCGGCTTCTTGCCCGACCGCCACCCGTACACGCGCGACAAGCAAAACGTGCGCGACGGCCACTACCCGTTGTGGGGCCCGATTCACTTGTATGCGCGCGAAGTGAACGGAGAGATCACCGCGGGTGCCAAGGCGTTCATCACCCAGTTCGCGGTGCCGCGCCCCAGCACCGACTTGCTCAACGCCATCATCGACACCGGCAACGTGCCCAGCTGCGCGATGCGCGTGTGGCGAGACGCCGAAATGGGCCCGCTCCGCCACTTCGAAGCCCCGTTTCAGTGTCACTGCTTCTACGAAAAGAAGCTCAACGGTGGCAACGACTGCAAAGCTTGCACGGGCCCGGCCGACTGCGGCGGCGACCGCCCGGCCTGCAACTTGGGCTACTGCGAAGTGCAATAGCCGGCGCTCCCCAAAGTTCACCTGAGCTTTGGGGGCGCGCTCAGCCCAGCGCCGTGCGGTAGTCGAGTTCGGGCTCGCTGCCCGCGGCGGCGGCGTCGAGACCAGCGTCGGCGCCCAAGAAGAACGCCTCGAGCGCCTGCTCGACCGACTCGCGGGTCTCGAGGGTGTTGATGGTGTTGCGAAAATGCGAAGCGCCCCGCAGCCCGTGCGCGTACCAGGCGAGGTGGTTGCGAAACGACCGCACGCCCGCCTGCTCGGCCCGCACCACTTCTTGTTCGGGGGTGAGCACTTCGCGAGAAACGCGGGCCTCGGCTGAAAAGACCAAGTGCTCGCGAAAGTGGGCCCGCACCACGGCGTGGCGTTCGGCGTTGTCGGGCTTGGGGCCGCCGAGCAGTTCTCGAAACAGCCACGGGTTGCCCAGGGCGCCCCGGCCGATCATCACGTAGTCGCAGCCGGTCTGTTCGACCATGCGGTTCGCGTCGTCGACCGTCTTCACGTCACCATTGCCAATGATGGGAAAGCCCTGGCCCACGTGGCGCTTCAGGTCGGCGATGACGGCCCAGTCGGCTTTGCCGGAGTACCCTTGGGCCCGGGTGCGGGGGTGCACGGCCAGCGCGGCGACACCCGCGGCTCCCAACGCGTCGGCCATTTGCAGGTAGTTGCGGTTGGTCGCGTCCCAGCCGGAGCGAATTTTGGCGGTGACGGGCAGGCCCGTGGCTTCGCGAATGAGCTTCACGATTTCGGCCGCGCGCGGAGGGTCGCACAACAACCCCGACCCCGCCCCGGTCTTGGTGACCTTCTTCACCGGGCAGCCCATGTTGATGTCGATGATTTGCGCGCCGTACTGCTTGCCGATGACTGCCGCCTTGGCCATGACGTCGGGCTCGCCGCCGAAAATTTGCAGTGAATATGGCCGCTCGACGGCGGGGTCGTAACGCAGGTAGCGCAGCGTGCGAGTGTTGATGCGAAAGAGGCCCTGCGCGCTCACCAATTCGGTCGGGCAGAGCGCCGCGCCCATTCGAAACGCAAGTGAACGAAAGGGCATTTCGCTCACCCCGGCCATGGGCGCGAGAATGAAGCGGTTTTTCAGGGTGTACGGGCCGATCGGCAGCATCGAGCGGGCTCATACCTGAAGGGGTGAGGCCCGTCGAATCAGACAGAAGCGCGAGTGATTTTCCCGTGTTATCCACCTTGGCGTGTTGCGCTTTCGACTCGGCCCCATACCCGTGCTCGTGCACTACAGCCACGTCGCCATCGCGGTGTTGCTCGCGTGGTCGTTCGCCCAGGGCGCGGGCGGCCAGGGGTGGCCGGGCGAGGTGTTGTCAGACCCCGCGCACCCGAACAACGGCACCACCTTCGCATTGGTCACGGCGCTGTGGGTCGGCATCATTTCGTTCTCGGTGTTGATTCACGAACTGGGGCACGCGCTGTCGTCGCTCGCTTTCGGCTACCGGGCGGTCATTCAGTTGATCGGCATGGGGGGCGTCACGCAAACGCTCCCGCGCGAAGAGAACGAGGCGCTCGAACTGCCGTGGCACCACGAGCTGTTCATTGTGCTGGCGGGGCCCGCCGCCGGCTTGGGGTTGGGGTTGGTCGCCGGAGCCGCGTCGTTTCTCGGAGCGGCCGCGGGCCACTGGCCCGATTGGCTGCTCTACGTGCTGCGCGGCATGTTCGGGGCGAACCTGTTCTGGGCGGTGCTCAACTTGATGCCGGTCGCGCCACTCGACGGCGGCTCGATTGCGCGGGTCGTGTTGATGCAGGCGTTCGGCCGGCGTGGCTTTCTGTTCGCGCAGATTCTGGCGTTGTTGGTGGCGAGCCTCGCGGTGCTGGCGGGGCTGGCGCTCAATGCACGGGTGTTGGCCCTGTTGTTCGGGCTGTACGTCTTTCGGGCCATTTCGCTCATCAACGCGTACCGTCGTGGGGAGGCCCCCGCGGGCGCCGCCGCGCACCCCCTGGCGGCGAAGTTGCTCGAGGCCGAGGCCTTCGCCGCGAAAGGCCAACTCGACGCGGCAGAACAAGCCGCGACCGAGGTGTTGAACCAGCCCGCGCCGTCGGCGCTCATTTCTCGCGCCCACGCCATTGTGGGCTGGGTCGCGGTGAAGCGCGGCGACGGCAAGCGTGCGCTCGAGCACTTCAACCACGCCGACGCGAACGTCGTGACGCCGCAAGCGTTGGCGGCGGCGCATTCGCTCGCGGGCGACGACGCGGCGGCGCTCCCCCTGTGGGAAAAAGCAGCCGCGGCGACCGGAGAAGCGGTCGTGCGCCACGAATGGGCCGGGGCCCTGATTCGGTTGGGCCGAGAAGCCGAAGCCCGGCGGCTGCCCGACCTTCGGCTCGCGCTGGCCTTCGCCGCGGCCGAGCGAGTGCACTTCTTACGCGGTGAGTTCGCGCAAGCCGCCGCCATGGCCGAGGCGTCGTTTCGCGAAGAACCGTCGGCCACCGCCGCCTACGACGCGGCGTGTGCGTGGTCGCTCGCGCACGACCCGGCTGCCGCCATGCGCTGCCTCACGCTCGCCGCCCAAAACGGCTTTGACCGAGCCGACACGGCGCGCACCGACCCTGACTTGAAGAACTTGCGCGGGTCGCCGGAGTTCGAGGCGTGGCTCGAGGCCCTGCCCGAACCCAAGCCGGCCGCGGGCGAACAACCCCCGGGGTCTTGAATTGCGCGGTGCGTGTTCGCGGCGCTGAGCGTCTTGAACCGCCATGGTTCACCCCCGGCGACCGCGGGTGCCTCGCCGTTTCATGAATTGTCGACGCGAGCGCAGCGTTGAACCACCCCCGAGCGCTGCGGCGTTCACCAGGCGCCAGGGTTTTCAACCACGGAGAACCGGCGACCACGGGTGCCCTCGCCGTCTCATGAATTGCCGACGCGAGCGCAGCGTCGGCTCCCAAGCCCGCGTCGGCGCGATGGTTTCACCACGGAGAACCGCCCTCGCCGTGTCATGAACTACCGACGCGAGCGGCAGCGTCGAGCGACTCCCAAGCGCGGCGGTTTCGAAACGCAATGGTTTCACTCACTCAACTTGAATGCCATCGACGCGGCTTGGCCCGATCGCGAGCGCGCTGTTCTTCTTTGGGGGAGGCGTAAAACACGCCATCCTTTCGTCGCGAACTCCACGCCGTCTACTTCAACGCCAGCACATCGAGAACCGCGACTGAAACGTCGGCCTTGTCGGTCTTGACAGTGACGACATCACCAACGTGGCCGTGGAGGGCGCGCTCGAGGGCCGCGGGCGTCATGGTTGCGAGCGGCACCTCGTTGAGGGCGACGATTTCGGTGCCGACGGTGATGCCCTGACGTGCAGCGTCAGAACCGGGTGCGACCGCATCGACGAAGTAGCGCACCGAGCCCGGAGTACCAGCCGTTCGCAAGCTGAAGCCGAGCACCGCCGCCTCGTCGGCCCAATGCGCCGTGGTGGTGTACCGTCGAAGGCGCACTTCTTGGTTGGCGTAGTCGATGGTGACGAAGAACTCTCGCAACGCCGAACCACCGACCACGCCTTCGACCGCGAAGCCGACCTCACGGCTCACCGTGTCGAGAAACGCATCCATGCCAGTGGTCACGAGCTGGTTCGAAAGGGCCACTTCACCGATTTTGAATGACTTGACCCTCGACCAGCTGCTCGTCGCCGCGCCCCCCACTGACACCACCGAACCAGGCAGAGCGATTCGACCGTCGGAGACGATGGTGTCAAAGACCCTCGTTGCGACCACCACCTGGCTCGCGCCCGTGTCGAGGAGGAATCGATGCGCCACTCCCTCGATTTCGACGGGCACGATGAGTCGGGTGGCCGAGTAGTCATTCGTGCCTCCGGCGATCTGCATCGCCACCCCGTCTGGCGCTTCGACCTCGGCTGGCTCGACGGCGGTACCGAGAATCACCTGACCTGCACGAGCGTCGAATGACGCCTCGAAGTGACACAGAACCTCAGCGCCCAAAATCATCGGCAATGGGCTGCCACGCAGAGTCGTGGCCAACGGGCCGCGCGCCGCCCGAGGCGACGAAAACGTGAGACCGCCCACCTGCATGGGCTCGGCGGTACCGAATGAATTGACGGCGATCGCGCTGTTGGGAAAGGCGTCGGCGTTCAGGTAGTTGAACGGTGCCCCCGTATCGACCATTGCGTACGACGAGACGCCACCCATGGTCAGAGGAACGAAAAAGAGGTTCTTTTCAATGTCGGCAGGTACGACCGTGGGTTCCGTGCCTGAACGCGCCAACGGTGCGTCGCGGCACACCCTGGGAACCGGCGCACGAGGAGTCGCCTCCGTCGGCGCGGTGCCGCATGCGCTCACGAAGCAAGTGAGAAGAACCAAGGCCGACGACGATGAAACGGTGAAGAAGTGCATGCGCGGAGAATCCCGCGGGGGCGTGTTCGTTAGGCGGCCTCGTGAACCGGCGAGTTCACCGCGCCGATTCTCGAGAAGCCCCCGAAACTCCTACGGTTTCTTTGGTTCGGCGAGTCGCGCGTTCAGGAGCACCGAGGTCTCCCCGAAGCGCCGAGCGACGCTCGTCAGCGGTGAAACGTCTTGAAGCGCCGGCTCCCGGGCACAATGGTCTTCACCACGCAGAACGGCAGCTCGGCGAACGACAGGTCGATGCGAAATGCTCGGTTCAACCCGTGGCGATTCATGGCCGCGAGCACCGAGGCGAGATCGTCGTCGAGCGATTCGGTCGAGCTGTCGGTCACTTCGGCCCAGTCGGTATCGGGTTCGACCCCCGCGAAAAAGTCGAGCAGCCGGTCGTGCACGGCCGACCGTTCGTACGACTGCGCGCGGAGGTCTTCGCGCGCGCCGTGAATGAACGCGAGCCGCGATTGGGCCGCCTCGGTGATGGCCCGGGTCGCGGCGACGAAGGGCGAGAGGTGAGCGCCCGAGCCGACGTTGACCACCGAGCCCGCCCCCAGCGACTCGCGGTCGAGCAGCACGGCCATGAAGGCGTGCAGGTCGAGCGGGGCGTCGACGCGCAGCAAGATCAACTTCGCTCGCGCTTGGGCCACCCGGGCGGCGAGCGCACGCACGTCGGCGTCGGGAGCCTCCGAAGCGTCGAAAACGAAAGCGGCGTCGAGCGAGAATTTGCCGTCGTTCTCGAGCCAGGCGAGCGCATGCCGCTCGAGCACCTCATACAGCGCGTGCAGCGTCGCTTCGGTGAGGGTGTTGCCGCTGGCGAGCCCGTGTGAACTGACCGCGAACACTTGCGCTGGTCGCTCCCAGGCGGCGCTCGCGGGCAACCACAACGACGCCCCACTGCACAGCTCGGTGCCGCGCACCCACTCAAGGGGCGAGTCGTCTGAAGCCACGTTCGGGGGCATGTACGCTGGCGTTTCAAAGGCCCACGGCTCGCCTTGGGCCTGCAGCTGCCTCACCGAGGCGACCATGAGCGGCCGGGCCGGGGGCGCTTCGAGGTGGGCGAGCTCCATCGACTCCATCAGCGCGCTGACTTTGGCGTCAACCAGGCGCAGCCCTTTGCCGTTCGAGACCTGGAGCGTCGTGGCCGCGGGCCGAATCGCGCAACAGGTCGAAATGCCCAAAGCGTCGAGCCCCGTCACGTCGGCGAGGCGGGTGATGCCCCAGCGCGCCAGGTGCGGGGTGATGCGCTGAAGCGTGACCTCGGGAGACACCGCACGGTGGGTACCCCGCCGGTGACTTTTCTGACCCGGCACCTGACTGGCGACCGGAGCGCTGTCAGGGGTCGACGACTTCGTGGCGTTCTCGAACGGTCACCCCGCACGTGCGCGCGTGGTCGATCAAGATCTTGTCGAACTTCTTTCGTTCAACTTGGTAGGCCCAATGCTTGCCGTGGCGGCGGCGCCCGGGAGCCTCGGCGAAGCTGAACCCGAACCCTTCTTGGTTGCGACCCCAGTACGAAACGCCCCCGGTCTTCGGAGTGAAACCCGCTCGCTCGACTTTCGGGAGCACGCCGAGCATCTTGCACAGGCCCACCGTGTTGGGCAGCAGCGACTCTCCGATTTGGTAACGCGGGTGTTTGTCTTTTTCGAGCAGCAGCACGCGGTGGCCTTTCTTCGCCACGAGGCTGGCCACCGTCGACCCGCCTGGGCCACCACCGACCACGATGACGTCGAACGTCTCAGCTTTCGCCGCCATAGGCGCCGAACCGTAAACGCCGCGGGTACGCGCTGCAACGATGTGGCTTCAGGGCGAAAACCGCAGCACGCGCCACGGCGGCTTGGCGCAGGTGACGTCGCGCAGCGGTTGAATTCGCGGCAGTTCCCAACAGGTGTGAAAAATCAGGTCGCTCTCGTCGAGCACTCCGAGCGGCGCGTTGTCTTGCCACAGAAAGCCCACGTGCCGCCCTTGGGTGAAGTGCACCACGTCGCCGGCTTGAACGGGGGCCTTGGCGGCCAGCGGGGGGGCTTGCTCATCGAGGTGGTACGAATTGGTGTAGGTCGCCCGGCGGCCCGAGCGCCTGCGGGCGTAGACCACCAGGTCGGCGCAGTCGGCGCCGATGAGCAAGTCGGTTTGGTTGCGCCCGTCGGCCCCGGCGCTGCCGAAAATGTAGGGCACGTTGGCCAGCTCGGTGGCGTAGCCCAACAGTGAATTGTCGCGGCGAAACGTCACCCGCATCACGTCGCGGGTCAGCCCGCCGTACTTCACCGACTCGAGCCCCGGGCTCTTCACGACGTCGCCGCCGGCCAGCGTCACTTCGACTTGAAACGCCATGGTGCCCAGCCCCGGCAGGCGCTCGGGCAGCAGCGTCGGAGCCACGTCAACCACGCACCGCAGGGCCCCGTCACACCGCGCCAGTGACGTGCGTTGGTAAGGCACGGGCTCGAAGTGAAACTGAGGCGTCGTGTTGTCGAGTGCGTCTTTGGTGGGTTCGAGCTTGAACCAGTGCACCTCGGAGGGCTCCACGCCGGCCGGCGCATTGACGGCCGCGACCAGTTCGACCTTGGCGCCTTCGACGGCGTACACCCACCCAGGCGTCGCCACGCCTCCGTCAACCGAAGCCCTCAATTCGACTGAAGAATGCGGCGCGGCCAACACCACGAGCGAAAGCACGGTCAGCATCGACGTTCTGACGCGCGAGGCGGCTGAAGCGTTGCACCCGTTTCGCGGCCGCGGTCTTTTCAGGCCACGACGTGCACGGCGCCACCCAAGTCACCCGCGCTGGCTGACGTCGGTGACACCGGAGGCTCGCTGACGGGGCTCGCCTCGGGCCCATGGGTGTGCCGGTGGTGTTGAACCATGCGGCTCGTCAGCCGCGCAATTCGTTGGGGCGGCGCGTGGGGCAACTCGTCTTTCAGGGTTTGCGCAATGGCGCTCTTCAAGTCGTCGAGCGCCACGTTCTTTTCTTGCGCGACGTCAGCGAGGCTCCGGCCGCTGGCGAGGGCGGCTTCGAGGTCGTCTTCGCTTTCGCCCAGCACCGAAGCGGCTTTCGCCAACACCGCTTCGCGTACGGCCTGGTACTTTTCGGGGTGTTCATGCGCAGGCGGCAACGGCCCCGTGTTGCCGACCGGCGTGCCCTGGCGTTGCTGCCACTGGGTCGAAAATGAAATCTGCACGGTCACCACGGTGGCCGATGTGTACGCCCCGACTCGATTCGTCATGTGTGTGCCCCCGCCCCGCGTATCGGCACGTTGGGCGAATTTCAGTAGGGGTGCGAGACGGCGGCTCACCGGGCGTAGGGCGCGAGCGCGGCGACGGCCTCATCGAGGCGGTCGACCCCAGGCCCCGCGAACAAGCCGCTCGTCCAATAGTGGCGATGGGGCATGTTGCCGTAGGCGCCCGTCGTCCACTTGTACATTTCGAGCTTCACGTAGTCGACTTGGCCATTGTCGTAGTTGACCGGGTCTCCGAAGGCGGGCGTCGTTGCCCAGACGGTGCCAGTGTGCGGGTCGACGGCCCTGGGCAATTTCGTCAGCGGAGCCGCGCCGGTCGCGAACCACACGTCGAAGACGGGGCCGTCGGCGTCGGAGCCCGCACGGTAATGAATGATGCATCGCTGCCACTGACCGGGGGCGGCGGCGGCGTTGTACAGATAGGCCGGGCCGCTCTTGTCCATCTTCTCGACGTACCACCACAGTTCGTGACCAGCCGGCGAGTCGCCCCACCAGTTGACGCCCGAAGGGTTGCCCATGGTGGCGACGTCTTGGTGGGTGTCGAACAGACTGACGCGGTCTTGGTGGCCACTGCCGTCGGCGACTTGCCACTCGGTGCCGAGCTTGAAAGCCCAGGCGAACCAGTGGTCGGTGCCGTGCTTGATGGCGTACGAGTCGTAGACGATGCCCGAGCGGTTGCCTTGGTAGCGAAGCGCGTCGCCCTGCCGAATGGCGTGGTGAATGGCAGGGAGCCCGTCGACGACTTCGGGGCCGAAGCGAGTGCCTCCGCCATTGGCACTGTTGGCAATGGTGGGCAAGTCGCTCACGCTCGTGAGTACCGTCGAGGAGCCCTTTTCTTTGTAGCCCGAGGTGCCGTTCGAGCCACCGGCGGTGTACCCCGAGGCAACCCACGCCGCCTGGTCGTCGTCGTCGGGAGCGTCGATGCCCCAGTGGGTCGCGCCCTCCCAAGCCGGCGGCAAGGCGGTCGCGGAGCCCCCACCGCCTCCGCCACCGCCTCCGCTGCCCGCATCACCGAGCACGACCAGCCACGAATACGTCGCGTCGGGCATCGACAGGTCGGTCGGGGCCACCCCGTTGCTCGAAACAAAGTAGTCGACGCGGTGAGGGCCGACGGTCAGTGACGACGACACTCCGAGAATGAACGGGTTGGGGCACAGAATCGGGTTGTAGGCGTCGAGGCGGCAGTACACGGTTTGACCTGCCGCGCCGTCTTTCAATTCGTGGGC